>NZ_JAALCR010000009.1 GCF_011065895.1 Paludisphaera rhizosphaerae
CGGGCCCGCAGATCGTGCTCGGGAGGTGAATAACGTTATTCCCTTTCGCCGGGTCAATCTCCGATGTCGCGGAGGGGCTTCGATACGAATACCCGTCCCGTGCTCGGGTCCGCCCAAACGGTGTCCCGGGGATCGCCTGCCCCTTCGCGTCCGACTCCGCCCATCCACTTGGTGCCCCCCGATCGGCTCGCACGTGCGGTGTGGCGGCCGGGCTCTCGGAGGCCCCGAGGTGCCATCCCGGGAAAAAATGGACAGGTTGGGGTCCGGCCGGCCCGCGAGTCACGCCATCCTGGTGGCGTCGACGACCGATCGTCGGTCGCGACGAACCGATCACCCCGGGGCCGCCACGCCCGCGGGCAAGCCGCGTCAGGGACGACGCCCACCAGGAGGAATCCCGACATGCACCACGAATCCCCTGACGGCGAAAGCCGGTCCGTCGTCCACACGCGCCTCAACGGCGAACGCGCGGGGGCCGAGACGCCCCACTCCGCAGCCCACGCGCCGGACGGCTGGGGCCGGCCCGGCGGCGGCGTGAGCGTGGGCCCAGGGGCCCGGGTGCCCGGGCCCGCCTACGATCCCGACCTGGATTACTCGGGCGAGTTGAGTACCGGCCCGTTCCAGCTGCGTTGGGAGTTCATCGGCCCCGCGGAGGCGGAGGCCATGCTCGGGCCGGACTTCGACGACCTCGAGCTGGACCATCAACGCATCTCGTGGTTTCGCCGGATGATGTGGGGCGGTCGCTGGGAGTTGGACTTCGACGCGATCGGGGTCGACGTCCACGGCAGGGTCGTCGCCGGCCGTCATCGCCTCTTCGCCGTCGTCGAGACCGGCGTGCGGCTCTGGTTCTTGGTCTCGCGCAGGCGCGCGGTTGAGCCGGGGGTTTCGCGCGTCGTCCCCCCCGGCGTGTGACCGGGCGGCTCCCGAGGCCGGAGAATGGACCAAGTGGTTCAGGCCCCGGCCTTCGGCTTCTCGGGCCGGTACATGGAACCGGGACATTGGGTGACGGGCGTTCGGGGACATGGGTGACAGGTTGGGGATCAGGGATGGCCTTCCGGAGCAGGCCCGCCGTGCCCCGGAGGGGCGCGTCCCACGTGTCGCCGCGATTGGAGTTCGAGGCCACGGCCTCCGCCGAGGGGGCCGACTCCCGGGAGCTTCGCCGGCGTTGCGACGTCGGCCCTGAGGCCGCTTGCAAGTGGATCGCCCGGCATCGCGAGATCGAGGTCGGGGTGCTCGGGCTCGGCGACGAGCACCCCGACCGGGGCGGTCGCAAGCCCCGCCGACGGCTGATCGGCATGGGCCGCCGCGACGCGTCCGCGGCCGGCATCATGAGCGCGAAACTCCGCCGCGACCGGCAGGCCGACGCCGCGGCCTTCGCCCGCTTCGAGCACGACGCGCTCGACAGCCGGTGGCAGATGGACTTCAAGGGCGACTTCACCGCCGCCGGCCGCCACCCCCTGGCCGTACTCGACGGCCGCTCGCGGCTCGACCTGGGCGTGTTTTCGCCCACGGCGACGATCGGGCCCCCACAGCCCGCGGCCTCCTGACGACGCTGCCCCGCCGCCACAGCCTGCGCGAGCGGCCGCCTTCACGGGCTGCCCGAGCGGCCGCCCTGCGACGACGGCTCCACTGCGGGCCGCCGGCGAGGGCTCGCGGCACCGGGCGCCTCCAACAAGTGAGACCTGAAAGTTGAATAGCGTTATTCCGCTTGCGGCCTTCAGCCGTGACTTCACCGAACGGCGTCGGCCCGGATGTAGGTCCCCTATTAGGTCGGCCCTGCCGTCGATGCAGAAGTCGCCTGACGGCGAAACCGAGGACGCCCTTAGACTCTGCCCCGCCGTTGCGACGAGTCATGAGGGCCTTTTGAGGAGTATCGGAGTGCGAAGAAGTCCTGGAAACCATGACGTCTGCGAGAGTCTTCAACCCGAGGCCACCGCCGAGGACGACCTCGTCGCGAGAGGAAGCGCCGGCCGGCCCCTTGATAGTCCTCGAAGCTTGGAGTTCGGCCCACATGGGCGAAGGGATGGAAAGGTCGAGGAAGGATCGACCGCTGCGGGAAAGGGCGTCGATCCATCGGCTTCGACGGACGCGCCGGGATCCGGGACGTCGACCCCACCCCCACGGTCGGCTTTCTGGGATCTTGCGGAGGAGCCGTTGGACGAGGCCTCCGAATCGGCGGCCGCCCATGACGTCTCGATCGGCGATCCTCTGCGATTCTCTTCCAGTCCGATCTCCTCGGTCCATCGTGAGAGCATCGCGGAATACGTCGGGGCGGGGACCAGGACCGAGCGAACCGTCGCGTACGACTATCGCGACGCCGGTGGGAATCTCCTCTATCAAGTCGTTCGGGGGCCGTACAAACGCTTCTATCAGCGCCGTCCGGACCCGACGCGGGCGGGCGAGTGGATCAACGACCTGGAGGGCGTCGCCCCGATCCTCTATCGGCTGCCGGAGCTGAACTCCGCCGCTCCTTCGGCCCGCGTCTACGTCGCGGAGGGCGAGAAGGACAGCGACCGGCTGGGGTCCCTGGGCCTCGTGGTCACGACCAACCCGATGGGGGCGGGCAAGTGGAAGGCGACTTACAACGCCTCTCTGGAAGGACGCGACGTCGTCGTGCTGCCCGACGCCGACGAGGTCGGACGCAGCCACGCGAGGGCGGTCGCCGAGTCCTTGGCCGGGACGGCCGCGAGCGTCAAGATTCTCGAACTGCCCGGCCTGCCCCACAAGGGCGACGTCTCCGACTGGCTCGACGCCGGCGGGACCGTCGACGAGCTCGAGCGGCTCGCCGACGCCGCGGAGGTCGTCGCTGCCGTCGGGAGTGTTCGGAACGTTTCTCACGACGAGAAGACCGTCATGGAGGTGGTCCGGCCCCACTTCGCCCGATTGTCGGCCGACTTCGGGCTGAGGATCGTCGCCGATTCCCCGAACGATCACGGCTGGCTGACCTGCCGCGCCTTGTACCGTGACGACGCCCGACCGTCGGCGGGACTCAACGTGCGGTCGGGCGTCTATCACGACTTCGGATCGAAGGAGTCGCTGTCGTTCCCCGAGCTATTGGCGAAGTTGAGGCCTAACGCATTCCGCGACCGTCGGGCTGTGCTCGAATACCTGGCGGAGCGTTACGACGTCGCCCCCGTCGCCGACGCCTGGCTGACTCCCGTGCCGTTCGACCTCGCCGCCCCGCCCGTCTTCCCCGTTGAAGCCCTCTCCGAATGGCAGCGCGAGTTCGTCGAGGCGGTGGCGACCGCTACCCAGACCCCCGTCGACCTTGCCGCCATGCTGGCTCTCTCGGTCGTCGCCGTCGCCTGCGCGGGCAAGGTCGAGGTCGTCGTCCGCGCCGGCTACTCCGAACCCGTGAACCTCTTCACGGCAACGGCACAACCCCCCGCCAGCCGAAAGAGCGCCGTCTTCCGCGAACTCCTCGCCCCGGTGGAGGAGTTCGAGCGGACGCTGGTTGACCAGTCGAAAGCGGCGATCGCGGAGGCCCTCGCCCTCCGGGCGATCGAGGAAAAGGCCTTGGAGAGCCTGCGGCGGCGGGCGGCGAAGGCCAAGGGGCCCGAACGGCAGAAGCTGGCCGCCGAGTCCCGGGCCCTCGCCCGCAAGCTGGCCGAGGAGGCCGTCCCTCGTCCGCCCCGCCTGCTGGCCGACGACGCCACGCCCGAGAGCCTGGGGTCCCTCCTGGCGGAGAACGGCGGCCGACTGGGAGTCTTCAGCCCCGAGGGGGGCGTTCTCGACATCCTGGCCGGCCGATACGCCGCTAACAGGGAAGCGGCGAACTACAGCGTCTTCCTGAGCGGCCACGCCGGCGACGCCCTCCGCGTCGACCGCAAGGGCCGGTCGTCGGAATTCGTCGCCCGCCCGGCACTGACACTCGGCCTCGCCGTCCAGCCCGAGGTGATCCGCGGCATGAACCGAATCCCCGGCGCGCGGGGGCGGGGCCTTCAGGCCAGGTTCCTCTACTCCGTGCCGGGGAGCCTCGTCGGACGAAGGGAAGTCGACCCGCCCCCGGCCCCTGAGCAACTTCGACGTGGGTACGGCGAACGCGTGCAGGCCCTGCTGGCCTGGAGGCAAGATGTGAAGGACGCCGTCAGGCTCGGCCTCACGGATGAAGCGCGGACTCGCTGGAACGCGTTCGCCGCGCGGCTCGAACCCCGGCTCGGTCCGTCCGGCGAACTGGTCGTGATCGCCGACTGGGCCGGCAAGCTCGCCGGGGCAGTTGCACGGATCGCCGGCCTGCTCCACATGGCGGATCACGCGTCGAACTTGACGTCCGTCGGTGCTCCCCTCTCGGCCGAGGTCATCGACCGGGCGGTCCTTATCGGCGACTACCTGATTCCCCACGCGAAGGTCGCCTTCGCGCTGATGGACCGGGACCCGTTGGTCGATGACGCCGAGCGGCTGCTGGGCTGGATCCGGCGCCGCGTCGAGGGCCGCGGGGCCGACCGCATGTTCACGAAGCGTGATGCGTTCGAAGCCCTCAAGGGACGGTTCAAGCGGTCGGCGGCCCTGGACCCGCCGCTGGAACTCCTCGCAAGCCACGGCTACATCCGACCGCGCGACAGTGAACGAGGACCCACGCGCGGCCGACCGCCGGGCCCGTGCTACGAAGTCAACCCTCTCGCCTTTCTGGACGCAGCCGATAGGCCGGAGGGAGCTTCTGCGAGTTCAGCGAACTACTCGAGCTGGGACGCGGAGGGGTCGCCCGGGATTATTGCGAATTGTGCGAATGGTATTCAGGGGCATGCCCCTGATCTCGACGAGGAGGGAGACGGGTATGAGGAGGGAGAGATCCCATGACGGCCTACGAACTCATCGTCGACTTGCGTCGCCGCGGCGTGGAACTCACGGGCCGGGCAGGGAGCCTCAGCTATCGGGCGAAACAGGGCGTGATGAAGCGGGAGGACCGAGAGGCACTCAGTGTTCATAAAAGGGACGTCCTCTTACTGCTTAGCAAGGAGACTGCTGATCTCGTCACTCCCTCGAAAAACGTCGATGGTCTGACTCCCGAAGGGTCTGTGTGGTCTGACGGTGAGCGACCACTCCAGGGGAAATATCGATCCATCGGCTTGAAACCTAAGGTTCCGCCTCACGCCGACCATTCGCAGAATTCAATCAGAGGATCGGAAAGGTGCGTTTCGACTCCCGGAGTAAATTCGCGGAGTTCGCAAACATCAGGATCGCCTGCGACAGCCCGACCTTCAGACTTCCATTCGCAATATTCGCACAAATCGACCGCGGTGGTCACGGCCGGCCTCGAACGGTCGCGGTCATCGGACGGGGATAGGGCACTCGAGCTTCCTATCTGGGACGGCAAGTCCCTAGCCGGTCAGCGCCTGGGTTTTCACGTCGAGCGAGTTTTGTCGGATCGAAGCGGGATCGTCCCATGGGGCCACGCGTCGTCCGGTCAGGGGTCGGCGAGTCGACGGATCCACCCCGACCGGCTCGGTGAGTTCGTCCGGCTCCATCGCGATCGGGAGTTCATCCTGCATGATGTCGCAGCCGGCTTCTGGCTCGTGGCTGAACATCTTATCGTGCGAAACGAGGCCGACGCGTTGAACGACTGGTGGTCGATCGCCGACCAGGGGCGGCTGCACGACCCCGCCCTGCTCGATCAGCTGATCAAGCTGGCGCAAACCGACGACGAGCCGCGCCCGCGAAGCCTCGCCGAGATCGCCGCCGAGTACGTCGGGGCCTCACGCGGATCTGGGCTCGTCGACGCCGCGGCCGCCTCCTTGAGGGCCTATTCGGTCATGCAAAGGCTGGCGATCGATTTGATGGGGCCGTACCGTGAGCAGATCCTCCGCGATGCAGTCGAAACGTGTGGTGTCCTCACCGAGACCGTCCAGGTCAAGGCGGCGATCGCCTTGGCAGCCGCCTCCCGGAACGGGCTGCGTCTGGACGTCGCCCGCTTGGAAGCCGCCAAGTCGCGCCTCCGCGACAGCGTCGCGCGATCGGTTGAGACCATTAGGGCCCTCCCCGGATGCGACCGGCTCTTTCGGACCACGCCGTCAGGGCGGTTCCTCGGGACGACGTCCGGCACTCCAAACCTGGACGTCGTCGAACTACGTCGGGTCCTCATCGGCGTGGTCGACGAGGTCGCCGCCGATTCAGGTCGATCGATCGCCGTCCCCCGCACGTCCTCCGGCGACGTTTCCACGTCGACCAAGCGCTGGGAGGCGATCGCGCCGTCGCACCCGTTCGTGTCGGCCTGGGCTGAACTCGGCAGGGCCTCCTCCCTGCTCCGTTGCGCGGCAAGCCTCGTCGGCCCCGTGGTCCGGCCGAATTACACGACCCTCGTCCGGACGGGACGCACCACCGCCAGCGGGCCGAACATCCAGGCCCTGCCCCGCCGCGGCGGCCTTCGCGAGGCTTTCGTCCCGAGTCCAGGCCACGTCTTCCTGATCGTGGACTACGTCTGCGCCGAACTGAGGACCCTGGCGGCGGTCTGCGAGGCCCGATTCGGCTCCTCGCGGCTGGCCCAGGTGCTCCGTGCCGGCGGCGATCCCCACGCCCACACGGCGGCCCTGTTCGAGGGGGTCGAGCCCCGGGAGTTCCTCCGGCTGCGATCCGGGTCGCCCCGAGACCGTGAGCGATTCAGCGTCCTGCGGCGGCGGGCGAAGGCGATTAACTTCGGCATCCCCGGCGGACTGGGCGCGGAGGCGCTGGCGGTTTACGCCCGGACGAACTTCAACGTCGCCATGACCGCGGCCGAGGCCGGGGAATTGCGGCGACGACTCATCGCCGAAGTGTACCCCGAGTTGGGGGCGTACCTCTCCGACGAGAGAGGCCCCCAGGGCGGGACCTCCCACGCCCCGCGCGGGATCGTCACGTCGAGCGGTCGCATCCGGGGAGTCGTGAACTACACCCAGGCCCGCAACACTCCCTTTCAGGGCGTCGCCGCCGACGCCGCCAAACTCGCGCTCTGGCATCTGATCCGGGACGGGCATCGGGTCGTCGCCTTCATACACGACGAGTTCGTGGTCGAGCTCCCCAAGTCCGGCGTCGACCACCTGGCGGAGGCTCGAAAGATCGAACTGATCCTCAATCGGGCGATGGAGTCGGCGACGCCCGGAATCCCCTCGGCTTGCGAGTTCGTACTCTCCAGGCGGTGGTCCAAGGACGCACGGCCCGTGTACTCGTCGGACGGCCGCCTCCTGCCATGGGACGACCAGGTCGAGCGTCGATCGGAAACGGCGGCCTTCCGGCCGTAGATGCAGCTTCGACGGGCATGGCCGAGAAGACGCCGTCGGCTGAATATCGATATTCATCCGCCACGGATGGCAGCCCGTCGACGTGCATCGACGCGGCCGACGAACCGCAAGTCGAACGTCGTCCAGCCCGACCTCGGCTCGCCTCGGTCTAGTACCAATGCTCGTTAGTTAAGGCACTCCACACTGGCTTTCGCACTTGCAGTTCCCGCGAGAAGCCCTGTGTTTTCGGCCTCATGACTTGGCCCTAAGTCGTCTCCGGGGCCTTAACTAACGGGCATTGGGTCTAGTACTCGATGCGACTCCTGGACGTCGAGATCCCTTGATCATGCAACGAAGGGCTGCAGCGACGATGTAGGCCGCTCATGCGACCGATCGACGCTGCGCACGTTCGTCTTGCGACCCTTCGGCGGTCGCGACGGTACCGATACTTGGCGAACGACGACGGGGCTGTCATACTATATCGCCTGGATTGCTATTCTTGGAGGTGGAGGCGTCCACCCGCGAGGAGGGTAGCATCATGTCGCGCATCTGGTTGCCGATCGTCGCCCATCTCAGCCCCGACGAGGTCGCCCGTCGCTACAAGGCTTGCCGCGACGGCCTGGAGAAAACCCACTGGCAGGTCGTCTGGCTGCTGACCCGCTCGCCCGAGCCGCCGACCCCGGCGGCGGTCGCCGCCCAGGTCGGGCTCACGCCGTGCTGGGTCCGGACCGTCCTAAAGCGGTGGAACGCCGAGGGCCCCGTCGGCCTGATCGACCGTCGTTCCATCTCCAACGGCGGCCGGCCCAAGCTGTCGGACGAGCAGCGGGCCGCCCTGTTCGAGGCCCTGCAGGGGCGGCCCGACGACGGCGGCCTCTGGAGCGGGCCCAAGGTCGCCGCCTACGTCCGCGACCGTTGGGGCGTCGAGGTCTGCGTCCAGACCGCCTGGAAGTGGATGACCCAGGTGGGCTTCAGCCTCCAGATACCACGGCCCAAGAACCCCGGGGTCGCCGACGCCGAGGAGCGCGGAGAGTGGAAAAGGCGCCCTGGCCGACCGGGTGGCGGCGTTGCGTCGCGACCGCCCCGACAAGGCCGTCGAGCTCTGGGCCGAGGATGAGGCCCGGCTGGGGCTCAAGCCGATCGCCCGCCGCGTCTGGTCGCCGCGCGGCGTCCGCCCCACGGCCCACGGCCGGACCAAGTACGAGTGGCTCTACGTCGATGGATTCGTCCGGCCCGTCGACGGGAGGAACCTGGAGTTGATCCTGCCGTCGGCGAACACGGATTGGATGTCGGCGGCCCTGGCCGAGTTCGCCCGCTGGGCCGACCCGGGCGACGAGAAGTTGCTGGTGCTCCTGGTCGACAACGCCGGCTGGCACCTGGCGGGCCGCCTGAAGGTGCCGCCGAACGTCGTCCTGCACCGGTTGCCGCCCTGCACCCCGGAACTGCAGCCGGCCGAGCCTCTCTGGCTCCTGGTCCGCGAGTTCGCCGCCAACCGAGGCTTCGCCGACCTCGACGCCATGCAGGAACCCCTGGTCGGTCGCTGCGAATGGCTCATCCACCACCCCGAAGCCGTCCGCGGCCCCGTCGGCTTCCATTGGGCCCTCACCATCGATCGTTAGCCTTCAGGGCGATTCGGTATCAGCCGATGGCCAGGCGAGTCCGCGTCTGCTCGACTTCTTCGAGCGGAGTCGCTCCGAAGAGTCGTTTGAACTCGCGGCTGAACTGCGACGCGCTCTCGTAGCCGACCGCCCGCGCGGCCTGGCCTGCGTTGAGGCCGTCGTGGGCCATGAGCCGTCGCGCTTGGTCGAGCCGGATCCTCTTCAGGTACTGGAGCGGGGAACTGGCCGTCACCAGCTTGAAGTAGTGGTGGAACGCGGCGACGCTCATCCCCGCCTTTCGGGCCAGGTCGTCGACGCCTACCGGGTTCGCGTAGTCCGAGTGGATGTAACGCAGGACGCGGGCGATCCGGGCGAAGTGGTCGTCGCGATTCGCGAACGCCCGGAGGGCACCGCCCTGCTCCCCCAGGAGCACGCGGTAGACGACCTCCCGGACAGCCTGCCGGCCCAGCATGCGGCTGTCGAGCGGGGATTTCAGGCATTCCAGCAGCCGGCAGACGGCCTCGCCAAGGTCCTCGGTCATCGGGGTCGAGGAGATTCCACGCGGCACGGCGGCCGGCGAAGGGGCGAGTTCGTCCATCTCGAGCAGCATCTCGCCGATCGTCGTCGGATCGACGTCGATCGCCAGCAGGAGCATGGGCTCCTCGGGGGTCGCGTTCGTCTCGCATTCGGCCGGCATCGGCACGGCGAGTACGAGGTAGTTGTAGGCGTCGTACCGGTAGGTCTCGCCGCCCAGGTAGGCCTGCTTCGAGCCCTGCCCGACGAAGAGGATCTTCGGCTGATAGACGATGGGGGCGCGGACGGCCGGATCCGACCTGCGGACGATCGACACTCCTTCGACACGCATCGGGTGGATGCCGTCGCATTCGGCCAACTCGCCGAGCATCAACGCGAGCCTCTCGCGGATTTCGCCTCGGCCTCTCATGACCACTCTCCAGATTGCTCGTAGTGATTACGGAATCAAGCTACATGATACGGCATTCGGGAGCGAGTTCGCCCGGGTTGCTGGAGAAATAGGCAAACCTTCTGGAGAAACGGTCCTTTCCTCGGGCGATCATCCGGCCATTAATGACAGAGTCGGCAAACCTGCTGATCACGGCGCAGGGGGGCCGCTACGCGGAGCACAACGATCAAGCGGACGACCAGCCGCTGATGCGGGTTGGACTGCGATCGCTTCGGGAAATGTCATTGCTGGAGAGCGAGCTTCATGCGTCACCCGATCGGACTGGTCCTGATCCTACTCTCGGGCCTCGGGCCCCTCGGTTGCTCGAAGCCGCCAGCGGCCGTCGTGGCATCGGCCCCGGCCGAGGTGCTAGTGAGCTTCCCCGTCGAGCGAGAGGTCGCCGAGTACGCTGACTTCACGGGTCGGCTCGAGGCGGTCCGCTCGGTCGAGGTCCGCGCCCGGGTTGGCGGCCACCTGGATCGGGTCCACTTCCAGGACGGCGACGAGGTGAAGGAGGGCGACCTCCTCTTCGAGATCGACCCCCGCCCCTATGAATTCGCACTCGAGCGTGCTGAAGGCACCGCGGCCCAGGCGGAGGCGCGGCTGGAACGGCTGGAGGTCGACCAGAGGCGGACCTCCAACCTCCTTAGCCGGGGAGCGAGCAACCGCGAGGAGTACGACCACGTCTTCGCGGACCTCAAGGAGGCCAAGGCCTCCCTGAACGTGGCCCGGGCCGACCGCGACCTTGCCAAGCTCAACGTGGGATTCGCGCGGGTCGCCGCGCCGTTCGCGGGGCGGCTCAGCCGCAGGCTCGTCGACCCGGGGAACCTGGTGGAGGCCAATACGACGCCGCTCACGACCATCGTGTCGCTCGACCGGATGTACGTCTATTTCGACATCGACGAGCGGACGGTCCTGACCATCCGCTCGCTCATCCGCGACGGCCGGGCGCAGTCCCGCACCGGTGGGTCCACGCTGCCGATCCTGGCCGGCCTGGCCAACGAAGAGGGATTCCCCCACCGCGGCTCCATCGACTTCAGCGACAACCGGCTCAACCCCAGGACGGGCACGCTCCGCGTCCGCGGGACGATCGCGAACCCGGTCATCGAAGGTCGGGGCATTCGGATGCTCTCCCCCGGGCTGTTCGCCCGCGTCCGGCTCCCCTTCGGAACGCCCCACCGGGCCCTGCTCGTCACGGAGCGGGCCGTCGACACTGACCAGGGCCAGAAGATTCTCTACGTGGTGGACGCCAAGGACCAAGTCGCCGTTCGTCCCGTCCGCCTGGGAGCCGTCCACGACGGGCTTCGCGAGGTGGAGTCGGGATTAACCCCCGGCGAGCGGGTGGTCGTCGTCGGCCTTCAGCAGATAAGGCCGGGCGCGGTCGTCGCCCCGAAGGTCGTCGAGATGCCGGCCCTGTCGGTCGAGAAGGACTCCCTTCCCGCGGCCGCCGCGGGCGGGATCGCCAGCGTCGACTGAACGCGTGAGTCTCACTGAGGTCCGCATCACCCCGAGGTTGCTCAATGCTCGCGCGCTTCTTCATCGATCGTCCGGTCCTGGCCTGGGTCATCTCCATCGTCATCGTGCTCATGGGCGGGATCGCCGTGGGCTTGCTTCCGATCGCCCAGTACCCGAATGTGACCCCGCCCACGGTCCGCGTCGAGGCCACCTACGCCGGGGCCAGCGCCCAGGTCGTGGCCGATACGGTGGCGGCGCCGATCGAGCAGGAGATCAACGGCGTCGAGGGAATGCTCTACATGTCGTCGCAGAGCGGCAACGACGGCTCCTACATCCTCGACGTTACGTTCGAACTCGGCACCGACATCAACATGGCCCAGGTCCTGGTGCAGAACCGGGCTAGCATCGCCCTGCCGAAGGTCCCCGCCGAGGTCAGGGCCGTGGGCGTGACGGTCAAGAAGCGGTCGCCTGACATCCTGCTGGTCGTCAACCTGTACTCCGACGACGACAAGTCGACGGGAAAGCCCGTCTACGACCAGCTCTACCTGAGCAACTACGCGACCATCAACCTGCAGGACCAGCTGCGGCGGATCTCGGGCGTTGGCGACGTCTTCTCTTTCGGCGGCCAGGAATACAGCATGCGGGTCTGGCTGGACCCGAACCGGCTGGCCTCGCGCAACCTGACCGCGGGCGACGTGGTGAGGGTCCTCCGCGAGCAGAACATCCAGGTCGCCGCCGGGCAGATCGGACGACCGCCGGTCCCGGTCGGCCAGGATTTCCAGTACACCCTGCGCACGCTCGGCCGGTTGGTCGAGGCCGAGCAATTCGCCGACATCATCCTCGCCACGGGCGACGACGGCGAGGTCACCCGCCTGAGGGACGTCGGCCGCACCGAACTCCGCGCCCGGGCCGAGGACCAGAGCCTGTTCCTCGACGGCAAACCCTCGGTGGGGCTGGCGATCTTCCAGCTCCCCGGCTCGAACGCCCTCGACGTGGCCGACCTGGTCAAGGCCCGCATGCACGATCTGGAGGGTCGCTTTCCCGCCGGGCTCAAATACGCCATCGCGTATGACACGACGCCGTTCATCCGAGAGTCGGTGGGCGAGGTCGTCAACACCCTACGCGACGCCGTGATCCTGGTCGCCCTGGTCGTGCTGCTCTTCCTGCAGGACTGGAAGGCGTTGCTCCTGCCGGTCATTGATGTGGGCGTGTCGCTGGTGGGCACCTTCGCGGTGATGATGATCCTGGGCTTCTCGCTCAACAACCTGACGCTGTTCGGCCTGGTTCTGGCCATCGGCATCGTGGTCGACGACGCGATCGTCGTGCTCGAGAACATCGAGCGCTGGCTGGAGAAGGGCCTGCCGGTGCGCGAGGCTACCATCGGCGCCATGAACGAGATCACCGGGCCGATCCTCGCCATCACGCTGGTCCTCAGCTCGGTGTTCCTTCCGAGCGCCTTCCTGGGGGGCATCACCGGGCAGTTCTTCCGCCAGTTCGCCCTGACGATCTCGGCGTCGATGATCATCTCGGCCATCAACGCCATGACGATGACCCCCGCCCGGGCCGCCTCGATCTTCGCCGGCCGCACGATCGGCCACGGCGGGGGTCACGGGGCGCACGGCGGCGACGGCAAGGAGGTGCTCCCCTGGTGGAGCTTCGCCCTGCTGGGCGGCTACATCTCCATCAAGTTCCTCACCCCGCTTGCCGCCGCCTGGATGGGCATCTCCGACGGGCATGGAGAAGGCCATGCCGCGGTGGCGGGCCTGAAGGATTCGCTGATCTCGCTGGCGACGAACGCGGTGCTCTTCATCCCCGGCGCCGTCGTGGGGGGCCTCGTGGGCCGGCTCGTCATCCGGCCCACGAACTGGATCCTGGGTAAGTTCTGCCGCGGCTTCAACTGGATCTTCGACCGCGCGACCGACGCCTATGGCCGCGTCGTGGGCTGGTCCATCCGCCTGGCGGTCATGGTGCTGCTCGTCTACGGCGGCCTGATCGGCCTGACGGGCTACGGCTTTACTCGGGTGCCCTCGGGGTTCATCCCCAACCAGGACAAGGGCCGCCTAGTGGCCAACGTCCAGTTGCCCGACTCGGCGTCGCTCGAGCGCACGTACGACGTGATGGACCGGGCCGCGGCGATCGCTCGCGACACGCCGGGGGTTGCCCACACGATCGCCAACCCGGGTCGGTCGTTCATCCTCAACGCCATCAGCTCGAATCTGGGCTCGATGTTCATACCGCTCGAGCCGTTCCACGACCGCCGGTCGCCCGACCTCACCTCCGACGCGATCGCGGCCAAGCTCCGCGAGCGGTTCCGCCGCGAGATCCCCGAGGCCAAGATCAACGTCTTCGGCGCGCCGGCCGTTGACGGGCTGGGGAGCGCGGGCGGCTTCAAGCTCATGGTGGAGGCCACCGGCGACGTCAACTTCGCCGCGCTCCAGGCCCAGGCCGACAACCTGGCGGCCCAGGGCGGCCGCCAGCCGGGGCTCGTGGGGCTGCTCAACGGCTTCCGCTCGAGCACGCCCCAACTCTACGCGGACGTGGACCGGACCAAGGTCCGCACGATGGGCATCGGCATCGCCGACGTTTTCGAGACGCTCCAGGTCTACCTCGGCGGCTACTACGTCAACGACTTCAATCGCTTCGGCCGCACCTGGCAGGTCAATATCCAGGCTGACGCCCCGTTCCGGGCCACCGCCGACGACGCCCGTCAGTTCAAGGTCCGCAACGCCGACGGCGACATGGCCCCGCTGGGCGCCGTGGTCGACTTCCGCGACTCCTACGGGCCGGTCACCGTGACCCGCTACAACATGTTCCCGGCGGCCACGATCTCCGGCGCGTCCCTGCCGGGGACGAGCACCGGCGAGGTGGTCCGGATGATGGAGGCCGTGGCGGACAAGGAACTGCCCCGGTCGATGACGTACGAGTGGACCGAGTTGAGCCTCCTGCAGAAGCAGGCCGGCAAGATCGAGAGCTTCCGCGACCTCCGCCAGAACCCCTTCAGCGCGTTCGTGCTGGGGGCGGTACTCGTGTTCTTCGTCCTGGCGGGGCTCTACGAAAGCTGGTCGCTCCCTCTGGCGGTGATCCTAGTGGTGCCGATGTGCCTGCTCAGCGCGCTCGCGGGCGTCGCCATGGCGGGCATGGATGTGAACATCTTCGTCCAGGTGGGATTCGTGGTGCTCGTGGGCCTGGCGTGCAAGAACTCCATCCTGATCGTCGAGTTCGCCCGAGACCGCCAGGCGGAGGGCGTCCCTCGCTCCGCCGCCGCGCTGGAGGCGGCCAAGGTGCGGCTCCGGCCGATCATCATGACGTCCCTGGCCTTCATCTTCGGCGTCTACCCGCTGGTGGTCGCCGAGGGGGCCGGGGCCGAGATGCGCAGGACGCTGGGCACGGCGGTCTTCGCCGGGATGATCGGCGTCACCCTCTTCGGCATCTTCCTGACGCCGGTCTTCTACGTCGTGGTCCGGTGGTTCAGCGACCGGGGCGAAGCCTCCCACGTGGACGCGAGCGACCTGCTCCACATCGAACCCGCCCGCATCACCGATCCTCCGTCGCACTCCGACGGAGATGAAGAGGCATCCCACGGAGAGCTTGTCTCCCTGCCCTCCCAGGATCGCGATTGATCGACGCCGCGGTGTAGACGATCCGCCCTCAAGTCTTGGCTGAGCGCGAGGCGAGATCGCCCCTGCGCAGATTCGGGCTATCTCTTGCGGGATTCGGCGATCCGATCCTGCAAGCCCCAAGAGAAACAGGCTAGAACTCTGGAGGATCGTTCCTTTTCATCCCTCTTGAGCCGGCCTTTAATGAAACCGAAGGGCGAGGCGAGACCAGAGTAGACAACGCCTCCCCCCGAACCGAGCGTTCTTTGCATCGAGGAGAATGAGCTATGTACAAGTCCAAGGCCTTCGCCGCCGGGAGCCCCAAGGACGTGCTAGCCGGGACGATCATCCCGCGGCGCGACGCGACCGAGCGCGACGTCCAGATCGAGATCCTCTTCTGCGGCGTGTGCCACTCCGACCTCCACACGGCGCGGGACGAGTGGCACGACATGATGCCCACCGTCTACCCGTGCGTCCCCGGCCACGAGATCGTGGGAAGGGTGACGAAGGTCGGAAGTTCTGTCAAAAAGTTCAAGGCGGGCGACGTCGTCGGCGTCGGTTGTCTGGTCGCCGCCGACCACGAGTGCCCGAATTGCAAGGACGGCTTCGAGCAGTTCTGTCCAAACGCCAGCTTTACCTACAACAGCCCCGACAAGCACGGGACGGCCCCCGTCACCTACGGCGGCTACTCGGACAGCATCGTGGTGGACGAGGGAGCGGTCCTCCGCATCCCGACAAACCTCGACCTCGCTTCGGCGGCCCCGCTCCTTTGCGCGGGCATCACGACCTACTCCCCGCTCAAGCGGAATCAGGTCGGCCCCGGCAAGAAGGTCGGCGTCGTGGGCCTGGGAGGCCTTGGGCACATGGGCGTCAAGTTCGCCCGCGCGATGGATGCGCGCGTCGTCGTGTTCAGCACTTCCCCGTCCAAGCGAGAGGACGCCTTGAGACTTGGCGCCGACGAGGTGGTCGTCTCGAAAGACGCCTCGGAGATGAGGAAGCACGCCGGCTCGTTCGACATGATCCTCGACTGCGTGTCGGCCGAGCACGACTTGAATGCGTATCTCGGCCTCCTCCGCCGCGGCGGCAACATGACGCTCGTGGGCGTGCCCGAGAAGCCGACGAATCTGAACGCCTTCGCCCTCGTCTACGGCAACAAGTCGCTCGCGGGCTCGATGATCGGCGGGTTCGCCGAGACGCAGGAGATGCTCGACTTCTGCGGCGACCACGGCATCGTCTCCGACGTCGAGGTCATCGCCATCCAGCAGATCAACCAGGCCTACGAGCGGATGCTCAAGGGAGACGTCAAGTACCGCTTCTCGATCGACATGGCGTCGCTCAAGTCAGATTGACTGGTCGCACAAGTTTAACAGTTGGATACGAGAGGGAGGCACCTTATGAGAAACGCTTCGGACGAGAGTCGAGACGGTTCGACGACCAAGCTGGGACGGAGAGAGTTCGCGGTCACGGGAGCGAGCCTTGCGTTGACGCCGATGATCCTCGGCGGCGCCGTCGCGGCAGCCCATGACGGTTCCAACGAATCGAGCTCGGACACGTCTCCGATCAAGGCTCGCGCCTACGGCAGCACGAGAGCGGACTCCCCGATCGGCCCGATGCAGATCGAGCGGCGGGCCGTCGGGCCGAACGACGTGCTGCTCGACGTCCTCTACTGCGGCATCTGCCATTCCGACGTCCACCAGGCGCGGAACGAGTGGTCGTCGTGGAATCCGACGCAGTATCCGTGCGTCCCGGGACACGAGATCATCGGCCGGGTTCGGGCGGTCGGCAAGAACGTGACCAAGTTCAAGGTCGGCGACGTGGGCGGCGTCGGCTGCATGGTGGACTCGTGCGGCAAGTGCGAGGGGTGCCTCGACGATCGCGAGCAGACGTGCACCCAGCCGGCCACCTTCACCTACAACTCGCCCGACCTCGTCTCGGGAGGCCACACGTACGGCGGCTATTCGACGGCAATGGTTGTGGCCGAACGCTTCGTCGTCCGCATCCCGCCGGGGATGGACCTCGCGGCGACCGCCCCGCTCCTCTGCGCGGGAATCACGACGTTCTCGCCCATCCAGCACTGGGAGCTTTCTCCGGGCCAGAGGGTCGGCGTCGTGGGCCTCGGCGGCCTCGGCCACATGGCCGTCAAGCTCGCCGGGTCGCGCCGGGCCGAGGTCACCGTCTTCACGACCTCGCCGGGCAAGCTGGCCGACGCGAAGCGCCTCGGCGCAAAGGATGCCGTGCTCTCGACCGATGCAGACGCGATGAAGGGGCTCGCGGGCCGCTTCGACCTCGTCATCGCGACGGTCCCGAAGGCTTTCCCGATGCTCCCGTTCCTGAACGTCCTCAAGCCGGATGCGACCCTCGTCAACGTCGGCACCCTGGACATGCTCCAGGAGGTCAGCGGGCCGAGCCTCGTGATGGGACGGAGGAGCATCGCGGGATCGGCGATCGGCGGCATCGCCGAAACCCAGGAGATGATCGACTACTGCGCGGCCCGGAACATCAAGGCCGACGTCGAGGTCATCGGCCCCGGCGACATCAACAGGGCGTTCGACCGGGTCGTGAAGAAGGACGTCCGCTACCGCTTCGTCGTCGATATGTCGAAGACGGCGTGATTCAGGAAAAGGGATCCCGATGGGCGCCTGGCGACGCACAGCCCTCCTCATCGCGACGGCCTCGATCGGCGTCGCCGGCTGCGGCGAGGGGGAATCGCCCCCACCCGTCGCGGCCGCCGAGCGGGTCGTCCCAAGAGAGGGGCCGAAGGACGAAACGAAGGGCGAGAAGATGAAGGTCACGATCGGCACGCGGACGTTCTCGGCGAAGCTCGACGACAACCAGGCGACGGCCAAACTGCGCGAGATGCTCCCGCTGATGCTCGACATGAGCGAACTGAACGGCAACGAGAAGTTCGCACGCCTGCCCGAACCGCTTCCGACCAACGCCGCGAACCCGGGCACGATCCGGAGCGGAGACCTGATGCTCTGGGGGGCGGACACCCTCGTGGTCTTCTACGAGACGTTCCAGACCGGCTACAGCTACACGCGGCTCGGGAGGATCGACGATTCCGCCGGGATCGAGGAGGCGGTTGGACACGGAGGCGTGAAGGTCTCCCTCGAACTCGAATGACCGCGGCATCAACAAACACGAGTCCGACAGGACGGGTCGAACCATGAAGAATACACTCGATTTCAGCGGCAAGGTCGCGCTCGTTACGGGCGCTGCGGCCGGGATGGGGCTCGCGACTGCGAGGGCTTTCGCCGAGGCAGGCGCGGCCGTGGTGCTTTCGGACTTCAGGGGGGAGGCCGCGGAAGCGGAAGCGAAGAAGCTGGTCGCGGCCGGGTGCAGGGCGATCGCCGTCCGGTGCGACGTGAGCGACGATGAGCAGGTGGCGTCGCTCGTGGAGACCACCGTGTCCGAGTTCGGCCGTCTCGACGTCGCGTTCAACAACGCGGGCGTCATGGCCAAGATCGCACCGACGGGGGAGAGCACGCGCGAGGATTGGGACCGCGTCATCGGGATCAACCTCCGGGGCGTCTGGAGTTGCATGAAGCACGAGCTGCGCCAGATGGAGCGGCAGGGCTCCGGCGCTATCGTCAACAACGCATCGGTCGGGGCGCTCACGGGCAACCCCGGCATCGGTTCGTACATCGCCTCGAAGCATGGGGTGGTCGGGCTGACGCGGACGGCGGCCCTCGAGTACGTCAAGCTCGGCGTTCGCGTGAACGCGGTTAATCCCGGATTGATCGACACCCAGATCGCCCGCGACGTCGTCTCCGGGGACGAACAGGCTTATTGCGAGATCGCCAAGGGCGTGCCGATGGGGCGCGCAGGCAAGCCCGAGGAGATCGCCGCAGCCGTCCTCTGGCTGTGCAGCCCAGGTGCGAGCTATGTCGTGGGACACGCTCTCACCGTCGACGGCGGGATGACCGTGGTCTGATCACCCATCTAAGTGGAGGAGAACGATATGGAGACGCGAAAGCTTGGCAAGAGCGGCCTGGAGGTCTCGTCGATCGGCTTCGGGTGCATGGGGATGAGCTTCGGCTACGGGCCGCCCATGGAGAGGCGCGAGGCTGTCGCGCTGATCCACGCGGCCGTCGATCGCGGCGTCACGTTCTTCGACACCGCCGAGGCGTACGGGCCGTTCTCGAACGAGGAACTGCTCGGCGAGGCGCTCGCGCCTTACCGGGACAAGGTCGTCGTCGCCACGAAGTTCGGCTGGAAGGGCGGCCGGCCCGCGGACGGCGTCGACAGCCGCCCCGAGCGTATTCGGCAGGTCGCCGAGGAGTCGATCAAGCGTCTCCGCGTCGAGGCGATCGACCTGTTCTACCAGCACCGAGTCGACCTTGAAGTGCCGATCGAGGACGTCGCGGGGACGGTCAAGGACCTGATCCGCGAGGGGAAGGTCAAGCACTTCGGTCTCTCCGAGGCGGGAGTGCAGACAATCCGCCGCGCCCACGCCGTCCAGCCGGTGGCCGCCCTGCAGAGCGAGTACTCGCTCTGGTGGCGGAATCCGGAGAACGAAATCCTCCCGACGCTCGAGGAACTCGGCATCGGATTCGTCCCCTTCAGCCCGCTCGGGAAGGGATTCCTCGCCGGGAAGATCGACGAGGGCACCGCGTTCGAGGCCTCCGACTTCCGGAATTCCGTACCCCGATTCGCTCCGGAAGCCCGAAAGGCCAACCGGGCCCTGGTCGCGGAGTTCGAGGCGATCGCCGGCCGCAAGGGCGTGACGCCCGCCCAACTCGCGCTCGCGTGGCTCCTGGCCCAGAAGCCCTGGATCGCGCCCATCCCGGGGACGACGAAGCTCCACCGCCTCGAGGAGAACCTCGGCGCGGCCGACGTCGCGCTCTCGGCCGACGACCTCCGAGAGATCGAAGCGGCCACGTCCGGGGTAGAAGTGCAAGGCGCCCGATATCCCGAGCAACTGCAGCAGTACGTCGGCCGTTGACCGACCCAGCAATGGAGAGGGCCATGCCGCACGTCATCGTCAAGCTCGTGCCGGGGAAGTCGGAAGGACAGAAGGAGAAGCTCGCCGAAGCCATCGCCAAGAATGTCACGGACGTGCTCGGCTACGGCGAGGAGGCGGTCTCGGTCGCCTTCGAGGAGATCGACGCGGACGAATGGGCCGAGAAGGTGTACAGGCCCGACATTGAACGGGCCGCGGGGAAGCTCTACAAGAAACCAGGGTACTCAATGTGAGCAGGTCGATCGTGATGTCATCCCGCAGGGCGTTCTTGACCACGGTGGGCGCGGTCTCAGCCCTGTTCACAATGCGTCGCGCTCTCGCGACCCTTTCATCCAAGATTCAGGAGGCAGATATGGAGATCACGCGGGCGGGATCGCAGCCGTCGAACAAGGGCCCGGCCGATTGGTTCACCGGATCGGTTCGCATCGACATGCTTTTCCAGCCGAAGGCCCCGGCGCGGGCGGCCGCGGCGCATGTCACGTTCGAGCCCGGCGCCCGCACGGCGTGGCACACCCACCCTCTCGGCCAGACCTTGATCGTCACCTCCGGCTGCGGTTGGGTGCAGAAGCAGGGCGGGCCCGTGGAAGAGGTGCGCCCGGGCGACGTCGTGTGGTTCCCGCCGGGCGAGAAGCATTGGCACGGGGCGTCGCCTACCACGGCGATGACTCACATCGCCGTCCAGGAGGCCCTCGACGGCAAGATGGTCGAATGGCTGGAGAAGGTCGAAGACGAGCAATATCGGCGATCCTGAGTGTTGCCGCTGAAGGGTCGACCGGCGGACCTCCGACTCCCTGGCCAGGCACTACGACCACCGAGGCGACCGACGGCGTCTGGGCTGTTGAAGACCCACGCCGTCCCCTCGATACAACGACGAGATCAGCTCCCCTTGCGGGACGGGCTAGGCAACGCTCAGCCTGGTTCACTCGCTCCTCGATTGATTGACTGCAGCGGAGAATCGAAGAGTATGAAAACGTATCAGACCAGGGCCATCGGAACCGACGCCCCGTCGAAGCCCCTGACCGAGCGGAACATCCCCCGCCGGGACCTCCTGCCGCACGACGTCCAGATCGAGATCCTCTACTGCGGGATCTGCCACTCGGACCTGCACGTGGTGAAGAACGATTGGGGCGGAACGACCTACCCCGTGGTGCCGGGACACGAGATCGTGGGGCGAGTCACCAAGGTCGGCGGCGAGGTCGGCAAGTTCAAGGTCGGCGAGGTGGCGGCGATCGGCTGCATTGTGGACAGTTGTCGGTCATGTGAGTACTGCCGGAGCGGCGAGGAGCAGTACTGCGAGAATGGCTGGAGCGTCGTCTTCAACAGCCCAGACAAACACCTGGGCGGTATGAGCTACGGCGGTTTCTCGAAGAGCATCGTGGCCGACGAGAACTACGTGCTCCGCATCCCAGAATTGCTCGACCCGGCGAGCGCCGCTCCTATTCTCTGCGCCGGCATCACCGTCTACTCGCCGCTGAAGCACTGGAAGGCCGGGCCGGGCAAGAAGGTCGGCGTCCTCGGCATGGGCGGCCTCGGGCACATGGCGATCAAGATCGCCGCCGCGATGGGAGCCGAGGTTACCGTCTTCACCACATCTTCCGCCAAGGCGGCCGACGCCAAGCGGTTGGGGGCCTCCAAGGTCGTGGTCTCGACCGACGAGCAGCAGATGGTTGGCTGCGCGAAGCAAGACCTGATCGTGGACACGGTCTCCGCCGAACACGACGCCAACGCGTACCTGAAGCTTCTGAAGGTGGACGGATCGCTCGTACTCGTGGGACTGCCCGTCAAGCCGCTCGAAGTCGGCGCGTTCAACATCGTCGGCGGTCGGAAGAGCCTGTCCGGGTCGAACATCGGCGGTATCGCCGAGACCCAGGAAGTCCTCGACTTCTGCGCCCACCACAAGATCGCGGCCGAGATCGAATTGCTGCCTGCGGGCCGGGTCAACGAGGCCATGGAGCGCCTGGAGAAGGGGGACGTGAGGTATCGCTTCGTCCTCGATATGACCAGGCTTTGACGGCCCGACGACCTCGACCGGCGTTCACAGGACCATTCCTCGACATCGGGAAGATGCACCCGCATGCCAGACACCACACTCCGCCTCCGGGCGTGTCTGACGTCCCTGCTCTGCATCGCCCATGCCTGCTCCTCTCTCGCGCAGGAGAGGCGAGTCCCTGCCAAGGGATACGCCGCTTTCTCGCGGGACGGCAGCTTCGCTCCCCCACGAGTTCGCTCGGCGGGCCTTAGGCGACGGGGACGTGCTCATCAACGCTGGGGTCTGCCACAGCGACCTGCACGAGGCCCGAGGCGATTGGAACGAGAAGACATATCCGGATATGCGTGGTCATGAGATCGCCGAGCGGATCTCGCGCATTGGCGTAGGCATGACGAAATTCAAGCACGGCGACCTCGCAGGCGTCGGCTGCATGGTGAATTCGTGCGGCTATGCTACAGTTGTGCATCGTCGCAGGACTCTTGCGCCGCGATTTCGGTAGTGGCACTCCTTGTCGTGCTGCTGGTGCTCCCGCCGCCACAGCGACCAGGCCAGGGCCCGCTCCGGCGGCGTCAGGCGGGCCCAGATCAGCCACAGCAACAGCACTCGGACTTCCGGCACTGTCAACGGGATCAGTCGCGGCTCCCCTTTTCTAGGGCGGCAAAACCCGCTTGATGAGCGAGTCCTCAAGCGACCTGGGGTGGGGTTCCGGGTCACGGCGGAAGCGACGACCCGACGTCCGGACGGCCTGCCTACGTCCCAGGCGGTCACGCTTGTCCCGCCACGCCGAGACGTCGGACACGATCAGGTCCGCCACGTCGCAGCACCGGAACAGGCCCGCCCAGTAGCTCCGAGTGGCCTTGTGGAAGTGGTCGAACGCACCGGCTAGCGAACCCAGCGGCCCGCGGCACCGGGCCAACGCGGCGATCAGCCCCGGTGCCGACGCCGCACTGCCGCGGGACTCGCCCCCTTGTGTCGGCTAGGATCGCGCCGAACCGGCGGACCCAGCCGAACGCCGTCCTCATCTCCGGCTACGTCATCTCGGTCGTCTCCAGCTCCTTGGCCAGGATCGCCCGCAGCAGCGTCTGCTCCTTCGGAAGCCCCTTTTAGCACCGATTCGGTCGAGGCTGTCGGCGACCTTCGCCAGCCGATCCCTCAGCTCAGGCCCGAAGCCTTCAGCGGCGGGCGGCCGTCGTCGGTCAGGGCCGATCGCACTGTGGCGCAGTAGCCGCCGACCGCCTCGGCCTCAGCGTCGTCGCGGCCCTCGACCTTCCGCTCGATCGGCCGCACGCCGCGCACCTTCTTCTTGAGCTGGACCTTGGCGTGGTGGTCGGCCTCGTAGATCGGCAGGGCCACCTCGCGCAGGTCGTGGAAGTGGCAGAGCTGGTGGTGGACGCCGTCGAGGGCTTCGGCCACGGCCTTGCGGATCGACGTCTGACTGTCGGAGACCACCGCAGCGATCGGACTTCGCCCAGGGCTCCCTTCACCTCGGTCATCAGCTTCGCCAGGTCGGCCGGCGTCCAGGACAGCTGGCTCGGGGCCAGGAGGACTTCGCTGCTGAGCACGTCGCGGATCAACCAGAGGACCTCGTGGCCGACGTCGGGCTGCAGGCCGTCGATCACCAGGATCACCCGCCCGGCCTCGGCCGTGATCCGCCGGAGGCGGCTGACATCCGAGGAGGACAGGGCCAGCAGCTCGTCGTAGCAGTTCAGCAGGTTGCCGACGCTCCGCACACAGATCGGGACGCTGCGGCGGACCAGCTCGGCGTGGATCTCGGGCACGCTGCGGTGCTCGGCATGCCGCAGGCGGCCGACCGCGGCGATGACGTCAAGTCCGAACTCGTGCTGCGGCAGGGCATAGCGGCCCTCCTGCTCGGGGCGGAGGCAGGCCCGATGCCGGGGGCAATCGGTGTTGCGACAACTGCGGATCTGGAGCCGCAGCAGCACAGAGCCGTCCAGAGTGACGACGGTCCGGCGGGTGGTGGCGGCCGACCACAGCGGCCCGGAGCAGGCCGGGCAGTCGCGCGTGTGGGCAGGCGGATCAAGAGTCTGTTCGGGGCCTCGCCACCCTGGAAACGAACAGAGTGGGCGGCATCTATCGAAAATGGCCGAAAGGCCGAGGCCGCCCAGCTCGCCTTCGCATCCCCGGGGATCGTAGAAACAGGCAGGGCCGGAGAATGAATAACGCTATTCACATTCCACGGTTGGTTGAACCGTCGGGGCCATCGGATGTCGAAGCTTCAAGTCGGTTCACGACAACCCCTCGGTCTGTCATCGCCTTATCCTCCCACGGGCAATTCTGGCAAGCCGCCGTGTTTCCATCACCGGCAGGAGCGCTCCGATCGGCGCGAAGCAGTCGGTCTACTACGGTTGTAATTTGGTTTTGGGCCTCCTACCATTTCGTCGCAAGGAGGCCGAGAGATGCCCGATATCCCAACCGCCGCGGACGTTCGCGATTGGGCTGTGGAGCTGCAGGCGATCGAGCGGCTGATCGCTCATCGATTCCCACGGCAAGAGCCTCAGGAGCGGGCCGCGGCCTACCTGTGAGGGTTGCTCTCCGTCGTCGAACGCAACAACGGTTGGCAGTTCGCCGAGTCGGCCGGCGACGAGAACCCCTACGGCGTTCAGCATCTCCTCGGCCGCGCCGACTGAGAGGCTGATCGGGTCCGCGACGATCTGGTCGCCTACGTCCAGGTCCACCTGACCGGCCTCCGCAGGCTGCTGATCGTCGACGAGACGGGGTTACTCGAGAAGGGCGTCAAGTCGGCTGGGGTCCAGCGGCAGTATTCCGGGTCCGCCGGTCGGATCGAGAACTGCCAGGTCAAGGTCTTCCCGGCCTTCGCGGGCCTGGTGCCGATCCAGCCGACTCGCCATCCGAAGGCGATGCGACCTAGTCCCCGTCTCGATGGCCCTTTCGTGCAGGCCGTGAGGCGGCTTGCGATCGGGTGACAACTGGATAGGCTGGCGTCCTTCGGATTTGTCGGAGCTCAGAGATAGGCTTTCATTCGAATATTTTAGGAAGGCTTAATCGCGTGTACTACGCACATACAGCGAAGGATCGTGACTGGGAGCCACTTAGGGAACATCTCGTTGAAACGGCGGATCGGGCGGAGGGATTCGCCTCGGCGTTCCATTCGGGGCCGTTGGCGAGACATGCCGGCCTCTGGCACGACCTCGGGAAATACAGCGAGGCGTTTCAGGCCTATCTGAAGCTAAGCGCGAGCCTCGGCGACGAGGTCCACCAATCCGACTTGCGGGGGACGGTCGACCACTCGACCGCCGGCGCCCAACATGCCGCCAAGCACGGGCCTGTAGGTCGGCTCCTGGCCTACTGCATCGCGGGGCACCACGCGGGTTTGCCCGACGGCGAAGGTGAAACAGTGTCATGCCTCAGGGGCCGGTTGGGCAAGGTGATCGAGCCGATCGAGGCGGCACCGGCTGACCTCAAGGAATTGGGCCGGTTGCCTATCCGCCCACTACAGACCAAGCACGACAGGGAGAAGCCTTTCGCCCTGGCCTTCTACACGCGGATGCTCTTCTCCTGCCTGGTCGACGCCGATTTCCTGGCCACGGAGAAATACCTCGACCCCGATCGCTCCGAACACCGGGTGGACGGGGCAACTTGCAACCAGTTACGCGAGAGACTCGATCGTTATCTCGCCGAAAAGGTCAACGACGCCACCCACGTCAACCGTCGACGCGCGGAGGTCCTGGACGCCTGCCGCGCGAAGGCGTCGCAGCCCCCGGGCTTTTTCTCGCTGAACGTCCCCACGGGAGGGGGCAAGACTCTTTCTTCGCTCGCCTTCGCCCTTAGGCACGCCGAGGAGCACGACCTGCGTCGGGTCGTCTATGCGATCCCGTTCACGAGCATCATCGAGCAGACGGCCGACGTCTTTCGCGAGGCGCTGGGCGACGAGGTGCTCGAGCACCACAGCAGCCTCGAACCCGACGATCCGGCCCGGCAGACCGTCCGCTCTCGACTGGCCGCCGAGAACTTCGACGCCTCGCTGATCGTCACGACGAACGTCCAGCTCTTCGAGTCCCTCTTCGCCTCCCGCACCTCGCGCTGTCGGAAGCTCCACCGCCTGGCGAAGAGCGTCATCATCCTTGATGAGGCCCAGACCCTCCCCCCCAAGTTGCTCGCCCCGACGCTCGCCGCGCTCCGGGAACTCGTCGTCAACTACGGGTCGACCGTGGTCCTCTGCACGGCCACCCAGCCGGCGATCGAGCACCGCGAGTCCTTCCCCATCGGCCTCGAATGCGTCCGCCCCATCATCGACGATCCCCACGCCCTCCACCGCGACCTGCGTCGAACCTCCGTCGAGATGGCGGGTGAGCTGACTGTGGAAGAACTGGCCGCTCGCTTGGAGGAGGAGAAGCAGGCCCTCTGCATCGTCAACTCGCGTCGCCACGCCGCCGCGATCTTCCAGGCCCTCGACGACCCCAACGCCCTCCACCTGAGCGCCTCGATGTGCGCCGCGCACCGATCGGAGGTGGTCAGGGAGATCCGAAGGCGTCTGAGTCGGTGCCCCGACGAACCGTGCCTGGTCGTCTCGACCCAGGTGATCGAGGCCGGCGTCGACGTGGACTTCCCGACCGTCTACCGCGCCGCCGCCGGGCTGGATTCGATCGCCCAGGCGGCCGGTCGCTGCAACCGCGAAGGCAAGCTCACCGGCCCAGACGATCTGGCACGCCTCGGCCGCGTCGTGGTCTTCGACTACGACGCCAAGTCCTTCCGGACCGTCCCGCTCATCGAACGCGCCGCCTGCCGCTTCCACGAGGTCGCGCCCGATCACGCCAACGACCTGCTCGCCCCCGAGGCGATCGAGGCTTACTTCGGCCTCCACTACTGGAACATCGGTGGCGATCTCGGTCAGGGCTGGGACAAGGGAGCCGAGGACCGGAGCGTCATGGAATGCTTCTCCCTCGACCGCTCCGTCGGCCTTCGCGCTCAGTTCCGCGAGGCTTCCTCCGCTTATCGGCTCATTGACGACGCCCAGACGCCGATCCTCGTCCCGTTCGGCGAGCAGGGCAAGCATCTAATCGAACGGCTCGAATCCCTTCCCGAAGCCCCCGACCCGAAGGATCTTCGCGCCTTCGACCGAAGGGCGCAGCGCTACACGGTCGGTGTGTTCGATCGCGACCTGTGGAAGCTGGATCAAAACCACGTCCTCCTCGAACGCCATGGGCGATTTTATCTGGGCAATCCTGGGGCATATAACGAGCAACTGGGCCTGGACTACAAAGTGCTCGGCCTGGATGCGGAAGCTCTGGTTATCTGATGCGGAATCACCTCCAGATCCGGGAAATGTGGTGGGAGGTCTCGTCCTCCCACCACAGACGCACCACTGCTATTCGCAACCCGTCACGTGTTTCAATCCACACCCGGTGAGGGTGACGCAAGCAATCGGCGGAATTCGAAGCGGGGCCTCTTGCCTCCGATCGCGACTAATCATATCCTGAACCAGCCAGAACATAAACTCATTCACGTGGCGGGTAGCGAAATCACTTTTTTGCTCGGAGGGTCAGCATGAGTGCACGTCTTCTCAAGATAGCGACCGAACTCTTGCGCGAGCTCAAAACCCCATTGGATCGACTTCCGTACACCGCAGAGTTCGAGCCGATTTACGCGCAGTTTCTCCAACGTGCTGGGGCGGATCTGTCGCGACACGACGTTTGGTGGGCGCTACTCCACTCGCGTAAGCGGGGAGACGGACGCTCCTCCGATGGTCGTGGGCGTATGCGCGCTGGTCGGCCTGGACCGAGCGTGGCCAAGGCTTGAATCCTTCACCGCCGAGGCCGCCAGCCGTTTGGCGGCCTCCACCAATAACTCTGACCACCAGGGTGGCTTCATGAGTGTTCGTCTTCGCGTTTGGGCGGGGCTCGGCTGCTTCACACGCCCCGAGATGAAGGTGGAGCGCGCTAGCTATGATGTAATCACGCCGTCGGCCGCCCGTGGTGTCATCGAGGCGATCTACTGGAAGCCAGAGATTCGCTGGGTAGTCACTCGGATTCACGTCCTCAAGCCAATCCGTTTCACATCACTCCGACGCAACGAGGTCGCGAGTAAGATCCCGGCGACGACAGCGGCGTCGGCGATGAAGGCCGGGAAAGGTCGTCTCGGCACGTATGTCGAGGAGGACCGGCAGCAGCGCGCGGCGACGATCCTCCGCGACGTCGACTACGTCATCGAGGCCCACTTCCAGATCCTGAGCGGCGAGGACAACCCGGCGAAGCATCTCGATCAGTTCAACCGGCGCGCCCGCGAGGGCCGGTGTTGGAGCCGGCCTTTCCTCGGCTGCCGAGAGTTCCCGGCGAGTTTCGCCCTGGTCGAGGAAGGTGAGGCCCTCCCCGCGGTTCCCGACGAATTGAAGGTAGAGCGCGATCTCGGGTTCATGCTCCACGACATCGACTTCAACGACGGAATGACGCCGCGGTTCTTCCGCGCCGTGCTTCGCGACGGTGTGATCGACGTCCCCCCCTTCGACTCGGAGGAGGTCCGCCGATGAACCAGGCCGCACCCGCCAGTGGTCTGCTCCCCGCCCTGATCGCCTACTATCATCGACTCGAAGCCGACCCGAATGCGGTGGTCGCCGATTTCGGGTTCAGCATCGAAAAGATCCACGCCCAGGTCGTGCTGGAGCCCGACGGCTCGCTTTTCGGTTTCGAGGACGTTCGGGAAGAGGTCCAGCGCGGCAAGAAGAAGACCACCGTCCCCAGGTCGATCCTCGTCCCCGATGGCGGCGGGCGAGCCGGCACCGGCATGAAGCCGTTCTTCTGCTGGGACAACACCGGGTACGCCCTCGGCCGAGACACCAAGGGAAACCCTTCCCGAGCCGCCGAGATGTTCGCGGCCTTCCGCGACCTGCACCATTCGTTCCGCGACGAACTCTCCGACGACGTGGGCTTTGCCGCGCTCTGTCGATTCCTCGACGGCTGGGAGCCCGCCAGGGCCGCGGCGTTGCCGAACTGGGAAGAACTCGCCGGTCTCAACGTCGTCTTCAGACTCCGAGGGCGGGCGGGCTACGTCCACCAGAGCGAGAAAGTCAAGGCGGCCTGGCTGCGCCGATCGGCAAGCGACGCCGAGGCCGACCCCAGGCTGACCGGCCTCTCCCTGGTCTCAGGCGAGCGCGACGAACTTGCTCGGCTCCACCCGTCGATCAGCGGAGTCGCCGGCGCGAACACGACGGGGGCGGCGATTGTCTCGTTCAACCTCAATGCGTTCGAGAGCTACGGCAAGTCCCAGAGCTACAACGCGCCGGTCGGCGTTCGCGACGCCTTCCGTTACACCACGGCGTTGAACCGCCTCCTCGCCGACGACTCGCGGCGGGTCCGCATCGGCGACGCCACGGTCGTCTTCTGGTCCGATCGGGAGACGGCGGCGGATGCCGAGTCGGTGTTCACGGCCTTCTTCGCCGACGGTTTCAATGTGGAGGATCCGGCCGAACATAAAGCGACCGTTGAGCGGGTCGAGGGTTTCTTGAAAGCCGCCCAGCAAGTTCGACTCGGCGACGCGATCACCGACCCCGAGGCCCCGTTCTACGTCCTCGGCCTCTCGCCCAACGCGAGTCGGCTTAACGTCCGCTACTGGCTCGTCGGTACCGTCCATCAGTTCGCCGAGCGATTGGCGACACATGTCAAGCAACTGGACATGATCGGTGCGCGGCAGAACGACCCGCTTTTCATCCGCCGGTTGTTGCTTGAGTCGGCCCGTGAGCCGAAGGACATTCCCCCACAACTGGCCGGGGAGTTCGCACGAGCCGTCCTGAGTGGGCTCCGCTACCCACAGGCGATGTTCGGCGCGATCATCCGCCGTATCCGCGCTGACGCTCGGATCAATCACCCCCGGGCCGCGATCCTTAAGGCCTTCTTGATCCGCAACTTCGATTTGGAGGTCCCCGTGGCACTCGATAAAAACCATCCGGACGAGGCGTACCAACTCGGACGACTGTTCGCGACCCTGGAGAAGACGCAGGAGGATGCGACCGACGGGAAGCTCAACACCACCATCAAGGATCGCTTCTTCGGCTCGGCCGCCGCCACGCCCGCCAGCGTCTTCCCGAGGCTCTTGCAGCTTCATCATCACCACATGAGGAACCTCGAACACGAGGGCCACCGTATCGCGCGCGGCAAACTGCTGGGCGAGATCGTGGGGCGCATCGCCTCATTCCCCAGGCACCAGCCCCTCGAACGTCAGGGGCTCTTCTACATCGGCTACTACCACCAGCGTCAGGACTTCTTCACCCCTAAGTCCGCGAACGACAAGGACATGACCAATGAGTGACGCCCTCTCCCACCGATACGACATCGTCTACTTCTTTGACATCACCGACGGCAACCCGAACGGCGATCCCGATTCCGGCAACCTACCCCGACTCGACCCGGAGACTGGCCAGGGCCTGGTCACCGACGTCTGCCTGAAGCGGAAGATCCGCAACTTCGTCGGTCTCACCCACGGCGAGCAGCCGCCGTTCGAGATCTACGTCAAGGAGAAGGCCGTCCTCAACCAGCAGCACGAGCGAGCGTACTCGGCGCTGAAGCTGGACGCCAAGAAACGCTCGGCCAAGGGGAAGGACAAGGCCGAGGAGGACCGTCGGCTGACCCGTTGGATGTGCGACAACTTCTTCGACATCCGGACCTTCGGGGCCGTCATGACAACCGAGGTCAACTGCGGCCAGGTCCGCGGCCCGATCCAGTTCGGCATCGCGCGCTCGCTCCACCCGATCATCACCCACGAGCACGCCGTCACGCGATGCGCCGTGACGACCCCCGCCGAGGCCGAGAAGCAGGACGGCGGCAACCGCACCATGGGCCGCAAGTTCACGGTGCCCTACGGCCTCTACCGGGTCCACGCCTTCGTCAATGCGAACCTCGCCAGCGGGTCAAACGGGACCGGTTTCTCCGAGGCCGACCTGGAGCTTTTCAAGCGGGCGCTCGACCAGATGTTCGAGAACGACAAATCCGCCGCCAGGGCCAATATGAAGCCCGTGGCGTGCGTCGCCTTCCGCCACGAGAGCCCGCTCGGCAACGCCCGCTCGGACAAGCTCTTCGCCCGAGTCCAATGCGGCGTCAAGCCGGGCGTCCAGCCCCTCCCCGGCGACTCGGAGACGTCGGTCGACGAGGGCCGACCCCCGCGGTCGTTCGACGATTATGTCCTGACGGTCGACGAGGGCGGCCTCCCCCAGGGCGTGACCGTCGAGCGCTGGGTCGACTGGACCTGAGCCATGCCATACTCCGAGACCGACCTGCTGCCGATCTCCGCCCTCCAGCACCTGCTGTACTGCGAACGGCAGTGCGCGTTGATCCACGTCGAGCGGCAGTGGGCGGAAAACCGGGAGACGGCCCAGGGGAACATCCTCCACAAGAAGGCCCACGGCGGGAAGTCGACCACGAGGCCCGAGGGGCGTTCCCTTCGGGCCTTGCCGCTGCGGTCGCTCGCACTGGGACTCTTCGGTGTGGCCGACGTCGTTCAGTGCCGGCCGGGCGAGCCGCCGGTCCCCGTCGAGTACAAGCGGGGACGTCCCAAGAAGAACGACTGCGACCGCGTCCAGCTCTGCGCGCAGGCCCTATGCCTTGAGGAGATGACGGGCCAGCCCGTCCCGCTCGGTGAGTTGTTCTACGGCAAGACGCGACGTCGCGTCGCCGTCGAGACGTCGCCGGGACTGCGTCGCGTGACGGCCGAGGCGGCGGCCCGGCTCCACGAGCTGATCCGCGACGGTCGCACGCCAACAGCTGAGCCCGGACCGAAATGCGAACGCTGCTCGTTGCGGGAATTGTGCCTCCCCCACCTCGGCCGACGCGGTTCCGCCCGATCGGCATTCGACCGGCTGCTCGACTCCGTAGTCGCCGCCGAGGAGGAAAACAGTCGATGAAGACCCACCTCAACACTCTGTACGTCACGACCCAGGGCTCGTACCTCGCCAAGCAAGGGCTGACGGTGCAGGTCCGGATCGACGGCAAGCCCCGGGCCCAACTTCCGCTGCACAACCTTGAGGGGATCGTCTGCTTCGGCCGCGTCGGCTGCTCGCCCGCGCTGATGGGCGCCTGCGCCGATCAGGGGGTCGCGATCTCATTCCTCACGGAACGGGGCCGTTACCTGGCGTCGGTACGCGGAGCCTCTCACGGGAACGTCCTGGTGAGGCGACGGCAGTATCGGCTGGCCGACGACCCCTCGACAGCCCTCGACGTCGCACGTCGGATCGTCCTGTCCAAGGTGGCGAACTCACGAAGCGTGCTCCTCCGCGCGGCTCGGGACGCCGAGGGCGCGGCGAATCGCGTCGCGGAGCTTCAAGCCGCCGCCAACCGCCTGTCGGCCTCGGTTCACGAACTCCGCGGAGCGACGTCGCTCGACTCCATCCGCGGCCTCGAGGGAGAGGCGGCCACGCATTACTTCGGAGCCTTCAACGCCCTGCTCAGCAACGCCCCCGCGAGTGACACTTTTCGATTCACTCGGCGGAGCCGCCGCCCGCCGCTGGATCCGATCAACGCCCTGATCTCGTTTCTGTACACCCTGCTGCTTCACGACGCCCGATCCGCCTGCGAGGCCGTCGGCCTCGACCCCTGCGTGGGCTTCCTCCACGCCGACCGGCCGGGCAAGCCCAGCCTAGCTCTCGACTTGATGGAGGAACTCCGAGCGTACGTCGCCGATCGCCTCGCCTACTCCCTGATCAACCGACGTCAGGTCTCCGCCGACGGCTTCAAACTCCTCGATAACGGGGCGATCGAGATGACCGACGCGACGCGCAAGGCCGTCCTCGTCGCTTACCAGGAGCGCAAACGCGACCCACTGACGCACCCCTTTCTCGCCGAGAAGACCGTCGTCGGCATGCTCCCCCACCTCCAGGCTCTCCTCCTCGTCCGCTGGATCCGCGGCGACCTCGACGCCTACCCGCCTTTCCTCTGGAAAGGTTGACGGGGCGCCGCGACCGTCGACCACGACCCGCCTGCTCGTTTCTCAGCCGGGACGGCCTTGCCTCAAGTCGGAGCCCTTCATGTACGTCCTCGTGACTTACGACGTTCAGACGACCTCGCCCGACGGCAAGCGACGACTGCGACGCCTGGCCCGAGCCTGCCTCGACTACGGCCAACGCGTACAGCTCTCCGTGTTCGAGCTCAAGCTCGACCCCGCCCTTTGGGCCAGTTGCCGCGAACGCCTCCTCTCCATCATCGACCCCGAGCATGACAGTCTTCGGGTCTATCATCTGGGCTCCCGCTGGGAAGGCCTGGTCGAGCACCACGGAGCCAAGCCCGGCTTCGATCTCGAAGGGCCCCTGATTCTCTGACGCGGACGCCAAGCGCGCACCAAATCCCGGGACGGTTCGCGGCCCTCGTAAACCTCTTTGGCAATACGGCTTGCAGAGTTTGCATGACCCTTTCGTAAGGCTTGAGAGTCGCCTTAGGTGCTGGTTCGCGAAATCCAGCACTTAAGGAGCAAGCTCAAGAGCACTTAGAATAGCGGAGTCGCCCCCCATGCGGGGGCGTGGATTGAAACATCACCCACGAGTACTTCGTCGACGAGATCGAGAGTCGCCCCCCATGCGGGGGCGTGGATTGAAACTGCAACCGGGGTTCGAGCTGCGAGAGGCGGCGGGTCGCCCCCCATGCGGGGGCGTGGATTGAAACCTCCGGGGGACGGGGAGGCGAGGGATGAAGTTCAGTCGCCCCCCATGCGGGGGCGTGGATTGAAACTTTGCACAGATCGAGTATGGGGTGGGGCTCAAGTCGCCCCCCATGCGGGGGCGTGGATTGAAACGTGAAGAGGAGTGCTAGGGCGCAGCGAGCCTTCACGTCGCCCCCCATGCGGGGGCGTGGATTGAAACTCACGCAGCTCCTTGGCCGTGATGTGGCCGACGGTCGCCCCCCATGCGGGGGCGTGGATTGAAACCAGGCTCCTGAGTTGTAGAACCGCTTGGAATCTTGGTCGCCCCCCATGCGGGGGCGTGGATTGAAACCTCGAAGGTCGCTGCGAGCACACCCGCAAGGCGTAGTCGCCCCCCATGCGGGGGCGTGGATTGAAACTTACGTACGCCAACCCTGCCTTTCATCACGTCTCGGTCGCCCCCCATGCGGGGGCGTGGATTGAAACAAACTGACCGAGGCCAAGGCCCTGGGCGTCCCCCAGGTCGCCCCCCATGCGGGGGCGTGGATTGAAACTCGCCGTGCGAGTGGCGAAGCCTGGACGGCCTGGTGTCGCCCCCCATGCGGGGGCGTGGATTGAAACCCAGCCAAATCCAAGGTCGTCTCAGCCTCCCAGCGGGTCGCCCCCCATGCGGGGGCGTGGATTGAAACGCTGACGGCACGTCCTTTAGGATCGCCAGTGCTGGTCGCCCCCCATGCGGGGGCGTGGATTGAAACACCATGCGGAGGTCGATCGCCCGAATCCGCTTCAGTCGCCCCCCATGCGGGGGCGTGGATTGAAACTTAGTACGGGTGTCCTAAAGCATGGCGAGTTGAGTCGCCCCCCATGCGGGGGCGTGGATTGAAACCTCGACAACTGAGACAGATCCGACTCCGCCGACGTCGCCCCCCATGCGGGGGCGTGGATTGAAACGTCTGATGCCCTATATGCCACCCCCGGCACAATGTCGCCCCCCATGCGGGGGCGTGGATTGAAACCTCGCCACCGGCCGCACCGGGAGCACGCTGACCGTCGCCCCCCATGCGGGGGCGTGGATTGAAACATGGCTTCGCAAAGCGCGAAGTAATAGCCCTCCATGTCGCCCCCCATGCGGGGGCGTGGATTGAAACGCGATGTCCCCAAGGGCTTCGTCGCCGATGGAGCCGTCGCCCCCCATGCGGGGGCGTGGATTGAAACCAGTGAGCATGCTGTGTGATGTCAGACGGTCAGAGCGTCGCCCCCCATGCGGGGGCGTGGATTGAAACTCATGCACGCGGACAACCTGAAGCTCATGCCGAGTCGCCCCCCATGCGGGGGCGTGGATTGAAACCTCAAGCAGTCCTTGATTGTGCCGGCGGCGGCCCTGGTCGCCCCCCATGCGGGGGCGTGGATTGAAACGAGATGGTACAACAAACACTCCCTGGAGGCGAAGCGTCGCCCCCCATGCGGGGGCGTGGATTGAAACCACCGGGCTTACACCGGCGATGGCTACGTTCACGACGTCGCCCCCCATGCGGGGGCGTGGATTGAAACTACGGCCGAGCGGCGAGCGTCACTGAATGGCTGCTGTCGCCCCCCATGCGGGGGCGTGGATTGAAACCATCGGAGGCAGTCTCACGCTGGCCCCGGGGACGTCGCCCCCCATGCGGGGGCGTGGATTGAAACCTATGGTGGATATGGTGCATGGCATGGAAAACGAGTCGCCCCCCATGCGGGGGCGTGGATTGAAACCTTGGTCAACCCGTTGAGCCACAGCCAGAGTCGAGTCGCCCCCCATGCGGGGGCGTGGATTGAAACCGTGGATTCCGAAGGCGTCTGCCCCGTGGCGATTCGTCGCCCCCCATGCGGGGGCGTGGATTGAAACGTTTGGTTTCCTCGCCAACGGGCCGCTCCCACATGGTCGCCCCCCATGCGGGGGCGTGGATTGAAACGTGTTGTCCGAGCCGTTGACGGCCCCGCTGGTGGAGTCGCCCCCCATGCGGGGGCGTGGATTGAAACTCACGTCTGGGGCCAGTCGTCCATGACAACCGCGTCGCCCCCCATGCGGGGGCGTGGATTGAAACACGAACGTCGCGGCCGACTGTCGCAAATACGCCGAGGTCGCCCCCCATGCGGGGGCGTGGATTGAAACGACTCGTTCGACGGACTTGATGGGGTTTGTGACTGTCGCCCCCCATGCGGGGGCGTGGATTGAAACCGCAATGGCTTTCGCGATCTTCCTGGCGTCGGCTTGTCGCCCCCCATGCGGGGGCGTGGATTGAAACGGCTTCCCCACGGTGGCCGTCGACACCCACGCCGGGTCGCCCCCCATGCGGGGGCGTGGATTGAAACCCAACGGTCGACTTCTCAAGCGACACCCCCCTTCGTCGTCGCCCCCCATGCGGGGGCGTGGATTGAAACGCTCTGGGCTCGCGGGCGAGGCGGAGCCCCTCCGCGTCGCCCCCCATGCGGGGGCGTGGATTGAAACCGTATCCCGGTTCACCGAGGACGCGAGGGTAACAAGTCGCCCCCCATGCGGGGGCGTGGATTGAAACGTCTCGGCCTCGATCGACTCGACCGGCGCGACGGGCGTCGCCCCCCATGCGGGGGCGTGGATTGAAACCGCTCCACCCTGGCGACTCACCGGACCTTATCTGGTCGCCCCCCATGCGGGGGCGTGGATTGAAACCATCCAGTACCAGCCTGGTTCAGTCGGAAGCCCTTGTCGCCCCCCATGCGGGGGCGTGGATTGAAACCAGTATGGACCCAACCCCGACTCCAACAACGGCCAGTCGCCCCCCATGCGGGGGCGTGGATTGAAACTCGCTGCGTGGCGGGGAGACAACGCGGATGACGGGTCGCCCCCCATGCGGGGGCGTGGATTGAAACTTTGACGAGGGGCGGGACTACGTAGAAATGCCCTTGTCGCCCCCCATGCGGGGGCGTGGATTGAAACGCAGTTGGTGCAGTTGATCCCATCGGGCCAACTGACGTCGCCCCCCATGCGGGGGCGTGGATTGAAACTGCCTCCCGAACGTCAGCGTCAGTCCGGCTACCTATGTCGCCCCCCATGCGGGGGCGTGGATTGAAACGAGCCGCCGACCTGCTGCCGGTTCAACTCGCGGAGTCGCCCCCCATGCGGGGGCGTGGATTGAAACGCTCGGAGCCGATGAACACGGCCTGGCCATAAGGGGTCGCCCCCCATGCGGGGGCGTGGATTGAAACGGCGAACGATTCCGCTCCCCATTCGGCGGGAGATGTCGTCGCCCCCCATGCGGGGGCGTGGATTGAAACCGCTCGTGGGGGCGATCGCGTCGAAGCGGCCGGAGTGTCGCCCCCATCGAGTGGCGGGAGCAATCGGCGGGTCGCCGATCCGCCTGGTTCCTCCTCACGCGACACGTCGGAGTAGGACCGCAGCTTCGGAAGTCGAACTCGGCCCGGACCTCGCAGGGCGGCCGCAAGATCCGCGCGGGGGCCAACGGGCCGATTCGTGGGAGAGCCTGACGCTCCGCTCACACCGCCCCAGCCCGAACCGAGGAAGGCCTTCTGACAGCCAGACGAAGGCGATCGGAGAATCGAACGCCGTGATCCATCAGGCGACGCGGAACCGCGGCCCTCCTCTGGGGCCGGCCCACGGCTAAAGAGAAGTGCAGTCGCCCCCGCCGCGACCAGAAGTCGCGGCGGGGGCGGTCTTGGAGATCAGCGTCTGCTGGGTCTCGGACGGATGTTGCCGGCGACGACGCTGCAGGCAACGAAGCCCGCCATCGCCAGGATGAAAACGAGCCAGCTGCCGCAGGCGCCACCGACGACGGCGGCGAGCAGCAGGCAGCCGTTGAAGTACGCGAGGTTTAGTTTGGTTCGGGCGTTCAAGCTACGTGGCCTCCTCCGCAAGAAGTGGATCTTCGGACCGCTCGCCGCACCGGTCGAGGCGGGGAAGTTCCGGCGACGGCCGAATCGAGAAAATGAATAACCGTATTCATCTGAGCGTGCTGAAACGGACTCAAAGACTGCTCGGCCGACTGAAGCTAGCCAGTCTCGTTCGATCCAGGCGACTTCGGCTTCCAGGGCCTGGACCCGGCGATCGAAAGGGCCCAGGATCGGGCCGCCGACGGGAGACAGGTCGGCCGCCCAGCGACCATGGGCGTCGGGCTCCACGAAGCTTGCGCGAGCGATCGCGAGCCGGCCCAAGGCGGCGAGTTCCAGCGCCTCGTCATAGATGCAGCGCACACGGCCGCGAGGGTCCACGAGGAGTCGCATCACGAGCCCTCCGAGGCGGCGGCCTGCCGCAGGATCCGACGCCGAGGGCGATCGATCATCAGGTGATCGAGGGCCGCCTGGACCTGGACCAGCTGACGGGCCACTCGTTCGCGTAGGTCCGACGCCTCGCGGAGGTCATGGGCCGCGATCCCCCGCACGGCTTGACGCGCCCTCTCGACCAGCTCGTCGAGCTGGGCGTCGCCTTGGACGTTGAGTTCGCGGAAGCGGTCGAAAAACGTCGTCAGGTTGTCGACGACCGAGTCGCGGAAGACCTTGGGCCGGCCGTCGTCGCCGACGCCTTCGAGCCGCTCGACGAGACGTTCCACAAGCCGGGCGAATTCCTCGGTGAAAGCACGCTCGGCGAGCGTCACCGCTTCCGCGAACCGCGACTCCATCCGCACCCTCTCCCGCTCATAGAGCGCCGGCGAGAGCCGCAGCAGGTAGTCGGGAGGGGCGACCGAAGGGAAGTCGCAGGTCACGGCGAAGAGCCCGACGAGCGTAGGCGGGTAGTCGGCAGGGTCGTAGAGCGAGCCCAACCGCTCGGCCGCCGCGCCACGCAATGCGTCGTAGCGGCGGTCGAGCTCCGCCACGGCGTCGTCCAGCTCCAGTCGGAAGTCGGCGATTCGCCGGGCGAATTCGTCCACGCGATCGCGGCGGATCAGCCGCACGCCGGGCTCGGGGAACGGCAGCGAGGACTCGCGCCAGTACGAACGAATCCGCCCTCGCACCGCGGTTACGGCCCGGAAGGCGGGATGTTTCACGTCCAGCAGCCGCTTGCCGGCGCTGAGGAAGCCGCCCTCGGCGGCGAAGGCCTCGGCGGCCCGATCGCGCTGCGACGGGGTGAGGGCCTTCTTCGTGCCCAGCCAGGTGAAGGAAACGCGCGCGGCCGCTGTCTCCTCTCGAAGTCGCCGGGCGGGCCCTGCGAGATCGTCCGGCGAAGTCGCCGCGGGAGGGATCATGACGTCGATCAAGGTGCTCATCGATCCTCCTGAGAAATGAGAAAGGGCGACGGACTGCATGACCCGTCGCCCTGGTGAAACATTCATGGAATCACAAGTGCCGATCAGTTGTTCGACGGGTCGCCGCGGCGGACGCTCCGGCGAGGGCCGTCGGCCGGGCCGAGACGCGAGTAGACGCCGGGCCGATCGGCGGCCAGGCAGCGGCCGGCGGCCCACGACCGCAGCCGCTCGATCGACTCGCCGGCCGAGGTGGCGACCGGCACGACGTGCCGCGCCGCCTCGACGAGCGGCGAGTCCAACAGGGCCGCCAGCCGGCAGCAGGACCGGATCTCGGCCCCCGTCCAATCGGCGTCGCGAGGACGCCGCTGCGAGCGATCGAGGTCGAAACGGCCGAGGTGCAGCTCCCAGATCGCCTCCCGCTCGCGTGACGAGGGAAGGTCGAGGAAGTAGACCGCGTCGAACCTCTCGGCGCGGCTGAACTCCGTCGGCAGGCGCGAGACGTCATTCGCGGTGCAGACCACGAAGGCGTCGCTCTCGTGGTCGGCCAGCCAGGTCAACAACGCGCCGAACAAACGAGTCGAGACGCCGCCGTCGGACCGCCCGCCGGACTCGACGCCGGCGAGCGCCTTCTCGACCTCGTCGATCATCAGGACGCACGGCGACATCGCGTCGACGAGTCGCAAGACCTGGCGGACGTTGGCCTCCGTCGCGCCGACGAGCGAGCCCATCAACGCCCCGACGTCCAGGGACAGCGTCGGCCGGCCGGTCTCGTTGCCGAGGGCCCTGGCCAGCGCGCTCTTGCCAGAGCCCGGAGGCCCGAGCAGGAGGACGCCGCGGGGTCGGACGCCCTCCGGCCGCCCTGCCCGCAGCGCCCTCGAGCAGAACGACTTGAGGGCCTCCAGTCCGCCGAGGTCGGCGAACGTCTCGCCGCCGCGGTGCAGGTCCAGCAGGCCCGACTTCTTCAACATGCCGCCCTTGATCTCCCACAGCGGCTCCGCGGCCAGCCGACCGTGACGTACGAGCGACAGGCTGAACGCCCCCTCGGCCTCGTGTCGGGTGAAGCCGGCCGCGGCGTCCAGCACGCGATCCCAATCGTCGCCCTCGGGGATCTCGCCCGGCTCAACGGCGATCGAGCGTGCGATCGCCTCGAGTTGGTCGCGGCCGGGAAGGTCGTGCTCCAGCACGACGAACTGCTTCTCCAGCTCGACGGGGATCTGCACGACCGGCGACAACACGACCACGAACGTCCGGGCCTGCTTGCCCGCGCAGATCCGGGAGTCCAGGGCCTGGACGACTTCAGGGCTGCCCAGGAACCGATGGAAGTTGAGCAGGATCAGCAGCCCCGCCCCGTCGGGGGCGGCCATCGCGTCCAGGGCCCGGATCGCCGCCAGCGGATCGCCCGCGTCGACGGGCGTCGGCTCCCCCGCCCCGCCGAAGGCTCGCAAGCCGCGGTCGACGTCCCAGGCGGCCAACGACCATCCGTGCCCGCGGCAGGCGGCCGCGATCTCGGCCAGGGCGTCCTCATGCTCGAACGATCGAATCCACAATCCCGTGAAGCAGGCGCGCACGTACTCCACGAGGGCCTCCGAAAGACCCATCTTCGCCTCCGTCGTTGTTGAAGTTTTGAAGGACCGTGAAGCGGCGTCCGGCGAGGCCCTTCGCGCCGCCTCGATGATCGGCGGCCGGTCGCCTCGTCGAGCTGGACTCCGCCGCTCAGCGGGACTGCCGCTGTTCCGCCTCGATCGTCGCGTCGCGGTGGTAATCCGAGGTGAGCGTCTCGGCGGTCCGCCGTCCGAGGGCCTCCTCGACGAATCGACTCGCCTCGCGACACCCCGAGCCGGCGAAGCCCTTGGTCCTCACAGTCGTCTCGCCCTTGGGCCCGACGATGATTTCGACGACTCGACTCAATCCCCACCCCCGACCGCGACGGTCAGCAAGATCGAGCCGTCGGCCAGCGTCTTCTCGACGACCGAGTGCCCGCGGCGGCGGGCCTCGATCCGTGCCTTCTCCACGGCGTAGGCCTGCAGCAGCCGGTCGAGTTGGATTTGGTCGCCCCAGGCCCCGCCGTAATCGTCGAAGCGGATGCGGCCCGTGGTCGTCTCCGCCGCCACCGGGTAGACCCAACCGGGCAGCCTCACCAGCAGCCCGACCACGTCGCCCGAGTACAGCCTGGCCGTGCCGAACGTCGGCTCGGGCAGCCCCAACCGCCGACACGCCGCCGCGACCGCGGCCGGGTCGCGGACCTCCGTCGCGATCGTCACCACGTGACTCATGCTTCGTCCTCCGAGGCGAGCCGCCGCGTCGCGAAAAGCCGGAACCGCCCGGCCTTCTGCAACGGCTAATCCCGCCTCCGAGGATCTATGACGCGTTTTCGAGCCGAATTCAGCGCCGCCGCCCGCGCCCGCGATCACTCGCCGGGCGTCCCGGCGCGAGGCGCTCTCGGAATCGGCGGCTGCACGGTCCGATGGGGATTGGGGGCCTGACTCCGAGATCGATCGGGTTGGGAACCACGACTCGCGAGCCGGATGCAGAGGCCTCGAAATCCGCGACCGAACAGGTCGCGGGGAAGTCGCCTACTTCCGGTGAGCGGTTCAATTTTCATGCACGCGAGCCTAAATTGGAGCTCTCAAGCTCGAGAAACGGATTCGCTCCCGGGTGAATATGCCACGCGGATCGGGGCGGCGATCCTCACCCGGAGGGGAATTCGTCCGACCCGACTTCCCCGAGGGCGCCTGAATCTAGCCAAGCGTGCCGCATCTCTGCTAAGATCCCTAGATCGGTTCCCGACCGATCTTAGCCAAGAACCTTAGCCAGGCCGATTTAGCCAGAAAAACTGCCGATCTGGAATTGACGCAAGGCGGGACGGTTATTATCGTTAGGAATACCTGGAGAGGTGACCGAGAGGCCGAAGGTGCGGCACTGGAAATGCCGTGTACGCTAACCCCGTACCGAGGGTTCGAATCCCTCCCTCTCCGCTGAATTCGATTCTTTGCAAGGGCTTACGTCTTTCAGAGGCGAGCCCTTGGATTTTCGACCTGTTAACTGCTGCACTCGTTCGGCCCACCTATGGTTAACAGCGTCTTCCCCCTTCCCCGCCGCATCTCTGAGAACGAGCTCTATCTGAAGCTCTTCATCACCAATGGCGGCGGCTGGTGACTCGGTCTCGTTTCGAGGCTTGCCTGCGCCGCTGTCGCCCGAGCTGAGCCTCGTTCACGCTGTTTCGGCCACCATCGGAACCGCCTCGCCCCTGGACGAAGACGTCCCCGCACGGGGTCGCCGTCCGTCGAGACGACATCCGCCCGAGGCACCCTGAGACTCCGGAGGGACGACCCCTTGCCGCCACAACAATCGGCCGACGCCAGCCAGCCCGTATCGAATCGGATGCGTAAGGATTTCACCTCCATCCTCCTCGGTCAGACCGTCGAGCAGGCGCTGAATTTGTTGCGTCGCAATCCGAATGGAGACGCGGTCGTCTATTTCTACGTCATCGACGAGGAAGGCCGGCTGCGGGGCGTCGTACCGACCAGACGGCTGATCCTCAGCCCTCCGGACGCCCCGGTGACGGACATCATGCTCAAGGACCCGATCGCCGTATCCGAATCGGCGACCGTTCGGGAAGCCTGCGAGCTTTTCCTCCGGTACCGCCTCCTGGCGTTCCCAGTCGTGGACGAGGAGCAACGGCTCCGCGGCGTCGTGGACGTCGACCTTTACACCCGCGAGTTGGAACGGCCGGAAGGTCCGACAGTGGTCGGCCGGCTGGTGCAGCCGTTCGTCCGGTTCATGCACATCGAGTCGTCCGGCGGGCTCGTGCTGCTGGCCGCCACGGCGATCGCGCTCGCCCTGGCGAACTCCCCCTTTGCGGAACGCGTTCATGAGTTCTGGGAAACACCGGCCGGGGTGACGTTCGGAAGCTTCGAACTCATCGAGCCGCTGCTGCATTGGGTCAACGACGGCCTGATGACCCTCTTCTTCTTCGTCGTTGGGCTGGAGATCAAGCGCGAGCTTGTCTCCGGGGAGTTAGCCGATCCAAGGAAGGCCCTGCTGCCGATCGTCGCCGCCTTCGGAGGTATGGTCGTACCGGCGCTCGTCTATTCGATCGTGCTCTGGGGACGGTCCGGGAGGGAGGGATGGGGCGTGCCGATGGCCACGGACATTGCGTTCGTGGTCGGCTTTCTGACGCTGCTCGGCCCGCGCGTCCCGAACGGCCTGAAAGTCATGCTCCTGAGCCTGGCCATCGCCGACGACATCGGTGCCGTGCTCGTTATCGCGGCCGCCTACAGTGGGCCGATCGCCCGCGAGCCCATCGCCCTGGCCGGCGCGGGGTTCCTGCTGATCCTCCTCCTGCGATGGCTGGGGGCGCGGAACGTCGTGACTTACACCGTCGTTGGGGTAGGGATCTGGTACGCCGTCCTGAAATCGGGCGTCCATCCGACCGTGGCGGGAGTTGTGCTCGGCCTGCTGACGCCGGCTCGCCCGCTGATGAACCGAGGCGTCCTCATCGACGCCGTCGGCGATCTTTACAACCGTATCCGCGGCATCAAGGAAGGGGAGCCGCAGGAAGCCCCCGAAGTATCGTCCCCCGCCGAGCGGCTGGAGCATGCGCTGCATCCGTGGGTCGCGTTCGTCATCATGCCGGTTTTCGCTCTGGCCAACGCGGGCGTCTCTGCCGAACCCAGTGCACTGACGACGCCCGTGGCTCTGGCGGTCGCGGCCGGCCTGGCGATCGGCAAGCCGATTGGGATCGTGTTGTTCAGCTGGCTGTCCGTCCGGATCGGCCTGACCCGGCTTCCCCTCGGAGTCGACTGGCGCATGATGATCGGGGCGGGCTGTCTCGGAGGCATCGGCTTCACGATGTCGTTCTTCATCGCCGGCCTCGCCCTTCAGGGGGAACTGCTGGACGATGCGAAGATCGGCATCCTCGTGGGCTCCGGGCTCAGCGCGATGCTCGGTTGCTTGCTGCTGATCAGGGCGTTGCAACGTTCCGGCGGCGACTCAGGCTCTCTGCATCGCGAAGCGCCGGTCGGCCCTTCAGAGGCGGTGGCTTCGGGCGTTTGACGCCAGGCCCGAACCTCTCTCGGGGGGCCCAGCGGCCGACAGCGATGATCCGTGATCCTGCAAGGACTCGACGTCGGTCTCCGGGGCGACGCAACGACCGGGCGGACCGCGCCGGCGTCGCCTTGGGGCGAAACGACGCCTCCTCAGCCGCGTCGTCGTCGTCAGGCCGTCTCGCCCCGAGGCCTTTGTGTTGACTAATCAACCGTTATGGCATATAGTTGTTTTCGGCGAAGTCGGGTGTTCTCGGGAGGAATCGGCCTCTCGAAGGAATCGCCCAGGAGTCTGTGACGATGAAGAGGTGAACGATGACCTCCGCGTCGAGAGGGGCGGCCGATCGGGGCCGGCGCTACAAACGGGTGTTCTTGACGGCGACGCTCGCGACGGCGTTCACGATCGGGGTGGCGGTCCTGATGATGGAGCTGGCCGGCGTCTTCGAGCCGAAGGTCAAGGTCGGGACGTCGCCGTATGCGGCGGCGCCGCCGGCGCCGACCGGGTCGGAGGTGGCGGCGGTGAAACGGGTCCGTCGGCCCCGCCGAGAGTCGGCCGTCGGGACCGTCCGCGCCGTTCACGAGGCGGTAGTCGGTTCCAAGATTCTCGCGCGGGTCGAGGAGGTCCGTGTGAAGGCGGGCCAGGACGTCAAGCAGGGGGACGTGCTGGTCGTTCTGGACAAGGCGGATCTCCAGTCCCGGCTGCAGCAGGCTCTCGCCGAGGAGGCGGCGGCCGAGGCCAAGTACAACCAGTCGGAAGTCGAGCTGGGGCGGGTTCGGCGGCTCCGAGCCCGAGAGGCGAGCACGCAGAGCGAGCTCGACCAGGCGGCCACATCCCAGCAGACGGCCAAGGCCGAGCGCGACCGCGCCCACCGGGCGGTGGAGGAGGCCCGGATCATGGAGTCGTACGCCACGGTGCTCGCACCGATCGCGGGGCGAATCGTGGACAAGCAGGTCAACGCCGGCGACACCGTCAGCCCTGGACAGGCGCTGGTAACCATGTACGACCCGACCCGGATGCAGATGATCGCCACGGTGCGCGAGTCGCTCGCCGTGCATTTGAGCCCCGGGCAGGAACTGGCCGCGCGGCTGGACACGCTCGACGTGGAATGTCACGCGACGGTCAGCGAGATCGTTCCCGAGGCCCAGGCCGAGAGTCGGTCCTTTCAGGTCAAGGTGACCGGTCCGTGTCCGCCCAACGTCTACAGCGGCATGTTCGGCCGGATCTTCATCCCCCTGGAGGATGAGGAGGTTCTGGTTCTGCCGTCTGCGGCCGTCCGTCGGGTCGGCCAGCTCGACGAGGTGGACGTCGTCGAGGACGGCCGAGTCAATCGCAGGGTCGTTCAACTGGGCCGCACCCTCGGCGAGGGCCGGGAGGTCCTCTCCGGGCTGAAGGAAGGGGAATCGGTCGTTCTCCTCAGGGGCGATGCCGCCCACAAGGCCGGGGGTGGATCATGAGCCGAGGAGATTCCGACGAGGCGCGCCAGGACGCCGCCGAGCCGAAGCGGCACGACCTGCTCAACGGGATAGTCCACGTCTTCCTCGACAACAACTTCTCGCTGATCCTGATCGTCGTCTCGGTCCTGATCGGCGTCGCGGCCCTGCTGGTCACGGCACGAGAAGAGGACCCGCAGATCGTCGTGCCGCTGGCCGACGTGCTGGTCAGCATGCCTGGCTTCTCCGCTGAACAGGTCGAGCAACTGGCGGCGACGCCCCTGGAGAAGGTTCTCTATCAGATCGACGGCGTGGAATACGTTTACAGCACGTCCAGGGAGAACCAGGCCGTCATCACGGTCCGGTTCTACGTTGGGCAGGACCGCGAGCGGAGCCTGGTGAAGCTCTTCAAGAAGCTCGACGAGAACCAGGACGTGATTCCAGCCGGCGTTGCAGGGTGGGTCGTCAAGCCGGTCGAGATCGACGACGTGCCGATCGTTACGCTGACGTTGACGGGGGGCGAAGGGGACGGGTACACACTCCGTCGCGTTGGCGAGGAAGTGGTTCAGCGCCTGTCGGCGCTTCCGGGGGTGTCGCGGGCCTACACCGTCGGCGGCGAACCCCGGTCGATCCGGATCGACCTCGACCCGGAACGGCTCCAGGCTTACGCGCTGAGCCCCCTGGAGGTTCAGAAGGCCCTGCAGGGGGCCAACGTCACCCGCCCCGCCGGCGAGTTCACGCGGGACGATGCGGTCGTTCACGTCGACGCCGGCGTGGCGGTGGATCGTCCGGAACGACTCAATGAACTGGTCGTGGGAGTCTTCCAGGATCGGCCGGTCTTCCTCCGAGACGTGGCCGCCGTGCGCGACGGCCCCGCCGAGGCGACTAGCTACGTCCGGCACGGCTGGGGGCCGGCCCGGGGCTTCGAGGCGCCGGAGGGTTTTCCCGGCGAGGTCATCGGCGAGGACGAAGGCTCGCAGGATTCTCACCCGGTCGCAGGGGGCTCGCGGCCGGCGGTCACCCTGGCCGTCGCCAAGCAGAAGGGGACCAACGCGGTCGGCATCGCCGAATCCGTCCTCGAAGCCGCCAGGACGCTACGGGCCGAGGTCATCCCGACGGACATGCAACTGATCGTCACCCGAAACTCGGGCCTGACGGCCGACGAGAAGGTCAACGAGCTGGTCGAGGGCTTGTGGGTGGCGATCGCGATCGTGATCGCCCTGTTGACCCTGAGCCTGGGCTGGCGCGAGGCAGTGATCGTCGCGGTCGCGGTGCCGGTGGTCTTCGGACTGACGCTCGGGGTCAACCTGCTCTTCGGCTACACCATCAACCGAGTGACGCTGTTCGCTCTGATCCTCTCGCTGGGCCTCCTGGTCGACGACCCGATCGTCGACGTGGAGAACATCGCGCGGCACTTCGCGATGCGCGGCCGGGCGACGAAGGACATCGTGCTGGAGGCCGTGGCCGAGATCCGGCCCCCCCTGATCAGCGCCACGCTGGCGGTGATCGTGAGCTTCCTGCCGATGTTCTTCATCACCGGGATGATGGGCCCGTACATGGGCCCCATGGCTCTGAACGTCCCGGTCGCGATGCTGATGTCGATGGTCGTCGCGTTCACGATCACGCCCTGGCTCTCGTACCAGTTGCTTCACAAGAAGCATGGAGCGGACGGAGCGGCGGCCAACGGTCACTCGGACGAGGACGACGTCGAGGCGATTCGGGCGACGCTCCTCTATCGGTTCTTCCGGCCGCTGATGGCCCCGCTGATCAGCTCCCGGCTGGCCGCGCTGACGTTTCTGACGCTGATCGCGCTGTTGACCGCGGCAGCAGCCGGCCTTGCGGCCCTGCGCGTCGTGCCGCTGAAGATGCTCCCCTACGACAACAAGAACGAATTGCTCCTGGTGGTCGACTTCGACGAAGGGACGACGCTCGAACGGGCCGATGCGGCGGTCGTCGACCTGGAGGCCGAGCTGGCCAGGGTCCCCGAGGTCGTCCAGTACGTGAGCTACGTCGGGACCCCCAGTCCGATGGACTTCAACGGCCTGGTGCGGCATTACTACCTGCGGCAGGCCCCGCACAACGCCGAGATCCGGGTGAACCTCGTGGGCAAGAAGCACCGCGAGGCGCAGAGCCACGCGATCGCCCTGCGGCTCCACGACGGCCTGACCGAGCGGGCGGAACGGCACGGCGCGCGGCTGAAGATCGTCGAGCTTCCGCCCGGCCCACCGGTGCTCTCTTCATTGGTGGCGGAGGTCGCCGGCCGACCCGACCAATCGTACGACGATCTCGTGGCGGCGGCCGGCGTCGTCGCCAGGCGGCTGGCCGTCGAGCCGGGAGTCGCCGAAGTGGATGACACGGTCGAGGCGCCGGCGCGGAAGCTGGTGTTCGTGACCGATCAGGAGAAGGCGGCGTTGAACGGGGTGTCGGTCGATGAGATCGCCCGAACGCTCCAGGTCGTCCTCTCCGGAGGCGACGGCGGGACGGTCCGCGTCCCCGGCGAACGGAACCCTCTGCGGATCGAGGTCCGCCTGCCGCGGCCGATCCGCTCCAGCCGGTACGACCTGGCGGTCGTCCGGGTTAAGGGCCGGTCGGGGCATTTCACTCCGCTCTCGGAGCTGGGCCGCTGGGAGGAAACGCGCGTCGATCAGTCGATCTACCACAAGAACCTGGAGCGCGTGGTCTACGTCACCGCCGAGACGCTTGGCAGGACGCCCGCGGAATGCGTCCTCGACGTGACCTTCGACCAGCAGTTGGACGGATCGTCCGCGCCGGACGCGTCGTGGCGGTCTCCGGGGGGATGGGTCGCCGAGGCTTCTCCGCGTCCGCTGGCGGAGCGGACGTTCATCCACAACGGCGGCGGCGTGGGCTGGTCCGTCCCCGAGGGAACCCGCGTCGGATTTCGCGGCGAGGGGGAATGGAAGATCACGATCGACGTCTTCCGCGACCTGGGGATCGCCTTCGGCGCGGCGATGGCGATGATCTACGTGATCCTCGTCATGCAGACCGGATCGTTCCTGATCCCGATCGTCGTGATGCTGGCCATTCCCCTGACGGTTCTCGGCGTGATGCCGGGGTTTTGGCTGCTGAACGCGATGAACGGACAGGTCGTCGGCGGTCACGCAGACCCGGTCTTGTTCACCGCGACGGCCATGATCGGCATGATCGCCCTGGCGGGCATCGTGACCCGAGACGCCATCATCCTGGTCGACTTCATCGGCCAGTCGGTGAAGAAGGGGCGGCCCCTGTTCGACGCGATCATGGAAAGCCGCGTGGTACGGATGCGGCCGATCTTACTAACCGCCGGCGCGGCGATGCTCTCCAGCATCCCCATCACGCTCGACCCGATTTTCTCCGGTTTGGCGTGGTCGTTGATCTTCGGGCTCTTCGCCTCGACGATCTTCACGCTCTTCGTGATTCCCGTGACCTACTGGCTCCTCCACTCGGGCGATTCGGGCCGCGACGCCGCGGATCTCGAACCGGCTGCGTGACCCGCCGACGGCGCGCGACGCGGCGCGTCGTCCGGTGGGAGGGGCGTGGGTGCCTGGCCCGCCGATCAGCCGGTTCCCCGCTTTCCTCGCCAGGTTTTCAGCATCTTCCGATTCGCCTCGACCTGCGACTCGGCCTCGCGGACGATCGAGGTGCAGACCAACTCGCAAAGCTGCTCGATGAGCGGATCGCCCAGCGAGTAGAAGACCTGGAGGCCCTCCTTGCGGCGGAGGACCATGCCGGTCTCAGCCAGGAGCTTCAGGTGTTTCGAGACGTTCGCCTGGTTCTGGCCCGTCTCGGAGACCACCGTCCCCACGCTCTTCTCCCCGGTCGTCAGCGCGCGGAGGATCGACAGCCGGGTCGGATCGGCCAGCATCCGGAATTTCTCGGCGACTCGGACCAGGAACTCGTCGGGGATGGTGGCGGCCATGGGATTCGCTTCTATATCCGATTGGTCGTATAGTAGATTTAGTGCTTTGTGCAATTGTACCTTCGGACGTCGGGGCGTCCAGCGGCGGATTTTGAAGCTGCGGCCCGACGCGATGGACGGATTCTCTCCATGAACACGCCTTCGGGTTCTTCCGTGCGGACCATCACGCCCCAGCGTCTCCACGATCTGTTGCAGGCCGCCGGGGAGATCGAACTGATTGACGTTCGCACTCCCGCGGAATTTCGGTCGGCCCATGCCCCGATCGCGCAGTCCACGCCTCTGGGCTCGTTCGACCCGAAAGCGCTGATTGCGGGCCGGAGACTTCCGGGAGAGCCACTCTACGTCATGTGCCGCAGCGGCGCCCGCTCGTCGAAGGCCTGCGCAGCCCTGGCGGCGGCCGGAACGGGCGTCGACGTGGTGAACGTGGAGGGGGGATTGCTCGCCTGGGAGAAGGCCGGCCTGCCGGTCGAACGGGGTAGGTTCGCCCTCCCCCTGGATCGGCAGGTCCGCATTGTGATCGGCGCTCTGGTGATTCTGGGCGTGACGCTCGGCTACCTGGTCGATCCCTGGTTCAACTGGCTGTCCGGCCTCTGCGGGGCGGGCCTGGTCTTCGCCGGGATCACGGATTTCTGCCCGCTGGCCACGATGATGGCGAAGATGCCCTGGAATCAAGCCCCCGTCGATGCAACAGCGTGCCAACGGCCGTGAGCTTGGGGCAAGCCGGCTGAATTAGTTCATCGGTCCGGGTGCGTGCGCGGGGGAACCTCCTGCGCCTCAGTCTGCGGAGGCAGCCCGCAGCCGCCGCTCATGCAGGTCGGGATCCCCATCCAGGGCAGGATCCAACGGAACAGGGCGATCCACAGAGCGAGGATCGCAAGGGGCAGCAAGGCGTCCAACATGCTTCGCTTCCTTTCGATGCGGCAACCGCGATCGGCGACTCGGCTTTGAGTCGAGGGACTCAGAGCCGAGCCGCCCAGCGCGGGTCATTCTCCGCGCTTGGCTCGTCGCTCCTCCAGTTCGATCGGGAGGACCACCTTCGGGTCGAGCACGAAGGGCTCCTCGCCGGTCACCGACCAGAAGAGTTTCGGTGGGCCGACGGGATAGCTCTTGCCCGTCGCCCAGGTGTGATAGACCTTTCCCCAAAGGGTGCGGACCACGGCCATGGTCTTCTTCTCCTCCTCGCCCGACTGTGTGAGGCTCTTGAGGAGGCCGGCGTCGACCTCGTACTTGTGGTCGTGCCAGTACAACTTCTCCTCGGCGGGCATCTTCTGGTAGACGGCGTCGCTGACGAGATACTCCACGCCGATGAGCCTGGCGTCCGGCCCCGTCCCGTCGTAGAGGACGCACTGATTCAGGTCTTCGTTCACGGGCTTGCAGAAGTGGTAGGCGATCTGAGGAAACTCAGGCAGATCCTTGAGCAGATGGACCCCCGCGAAGGCGAGCGGGCAGTGCATGATCTCCTGGATTGGCGCCTTGGCGCTGGCGGGGACCGCCCCATGGCCCGCTGGGGCCTGGTAAGCCCCGGCGAGCGACGAGGGCGTCGAGTGCGAGACCAGGACTCCGCCGACGAAGCCCACCGAGCAGGCCAAGAGAACCACGACACCCGTCCGGCTGGAAAGCGACGTTCGCATGAAAGAACTCCTGGAAATGAGACGTCGGCGGATCAACCTTACATCGCAGCCCTTTCAAACCCGGCCTCAAGCAGGTCGTCGTACCCCTGACGCATCGGCCTCGCGTCAGTCGATCAATCGGGTTGGGAACAGATCCTCCAACCGATTCTCCAGGCGGTGCGTCCCTTCGCTTACCGCCGAGGGCCGGCCGACGTTGCCGGATTTTGGTCAACAATATGCACGATCAGTTGATTAGTCAGGATTACGCTTTCGTCGGCCGGGGGCCGGAATTAGTTGGCAAGGGGAAAGGCGTTTGCATCGTCCGCCGCTGGATTTTAGAGAACGCCTCGCACAGGGACTGCCGGCCGCGCCCCCCTCGAACAGGCCCATCGGGGAGCCACAGCGGCTTCCATCAGTGGAGTGTGTCGGAGGACAGGTCGACCAGGCCGATGCCGGGCGATGGGTCGAATCGTTGGTCGATGAACTCATAAGTCGTGCAGTGAGAGGAGCGGATTTCCTCCCAGAGGCTGCGTGCTTCGTTGTTCGGGGCCGGATCCGCGATTCCCTGGATGGCGACGAATCGGCTGCAGCTGCGGGCGGCCGACCACTCAGCGCGGGGGTCGCAATCGTTGCGATAGGCGTCGATGAAGGTCAGGTCGACGTGGCCGCCTCTTCCCATGAGTTCGCGGAGGCCGTCGGCGGCTCCGTCGGCGCGGATGAGGTGGGCCGATCGTTCTCGGGAGACGTAGTCGAGGAGGAACGGCGGCAGGCCGCCGCCGACGGCCAGCGAGAAGTCCAGCGGTTGGAAGCGGCGGAGATACTCGACCGTCGTGATGAACGCGCCCCCTTCGCCGACGCCGATCTCGGCGTACGATCGAAGCGGGGGCCGGCTCGACAGCCAGGTCAACATCGCTGCGAACTCCGCGGGCCGTCGACGCACGCCCAGACCTTTGCCCGCGTACGGCAGAAGCTCGATCGGCAGGTCGTCGTCGCCGGGGTCGTCGAGGCCGACGTTCAACAACAGCCGTTCGACGCTCTCGGGGTCTCGTAGTGCGGGAAGCGGCTCGGCTCGGATGAGCTCGACGATCGGTCGGACCCAGGCCACGGGCGGGTCGATGACGTAGCGAGCCAGCGGCCCCATCGGGATAAAGCCGCTGCAATGGATCAGGCAGGGGCGCGTCCCGGTTTCGCGGTTCACCACTCGGCGCCCCTCGAACACCAGGTCGGGATTCTCCTGGTAGACGAGCGAGTCGGAGCGAGACATGTTCTGAAAGACCTCGCTGCGGGAGTCGAGGACGACGTCGCACTCGCCGTTGACGTAAAGGTCGCTCCATGCGGCCTGGTCGCAGTCGAAGATGTGGTGACCGGAATAGCCGCGTTCGAGGGGCTCGCCTCTCTGGGCTCGTTCCTTGGCGCACATTAGGTCCCAGGCCGACAGCCAGGCTCCCCGCGAGGCCATGACGACGCCGGCGTTGAGGTACCGGTAGCTCGTCCCCAGGTCGGGGCTGCGGGGCTTGAACGACGGCATCGGCCAGCAGGCTCGCTCGGCGGAGGCGACGACGCCTCGGCCGAAGGCGAGGTACTTGTGAAAGATCTCGCGGATCGACGCGCAGAAGACGACGTCGCGGAGGTCGACCTGAAGGACGTACCGATACTCGAGGTGCTCGCGCAGATGGTCGGCCACGAGCCGGGTCTTGATCCGATGGCACGGGTACGACTGCCCCTGGCCGAGGAGCGTGACCTCGATCCCGTTGCGGCGGGCGCTCTCCAGCATCCACTCGGCCGACGGCGGCAGCTTCTTGTAAGAGGCGATCGTGGCCACCAGGATCCCATGCTTGCGCTGGAACGTCGTCACAGGCTTCTCCGAGGGGCGTCCAGGGCGTTTTCCCCGTTCACTCAGGCGAATAGAGGGCGATCTGGTTGGGGTTCACAAAGAGTCGGCCGGCGCTACGAAGCTTGCCGGCCTTCAAGTAAGCCGTTCGATGGACGCCCAGGCCGCCTCGGGGCGTCGTGATCGGCGTCATCGATTGGCCCCGCTTCGGCGGCTCCGAGGGACGGGCGGCGAACCACCGAGAAGGACTGGCTTCCTTGAGAACCCAGGGGCCGACGACGGTTTGCTCGGCCGGCCCTCGGATCAGGTCGCACGAGCCGACGAAGTCCCAGTCGTCGTCGCCGAAGGTGTGGGCCAAACCTTCGTAGCTCCAGCCCCCCGCAGCCTCCGCATCAACGACGACGGCGTATTCGAAGTCGGCCGAGGCCGGGATTACATGGCGCTGAAAGCATGCGGCGATATCGCTCGCCTGGGATTCCACGATCCCGACGCGGGGGTTCGAGGCCCGCCAGTCGTCGAGGAATTCGCGGGTCGCGTCGGTCGATCCTTGATCGAGCGCCGTGATCCGATAGTCCTCGAACAGGCTCCCTAGCCGTTCCGCGCGAGCGGCCAACCGGGGGAGCAGTCGGCGGGCGTCACGGCAGTTCGCGATGACGGCGACGGACGATCTTCGCATGCGCTCCCACCCCCGCTCGACTCGTCGTAGATAGTCGTCGCTGTCGGCGGGGTCGCAGGGGAAGGCCTCTTCCGGGAAGCGGGCGAGGTCTTCTTCCAGGGCGAAGGCCTCGTCGACGCCGCCGGTGAACCAGGGGGCGCGGCGGTCGGAGGTGAGAGCGGCCTCGTCCCAGATCGCGCTGACGTCGCCGACGTGCTGCACGAGACTGGGCGTCGTGTGCCAGCAGTCGATCGAGCGGCGGGCGAGCCAGATGTTGAGGACGTCCGGGATCGGAGTGTGGTGGTCGGCCGACGAGTCGAGGACGGCTCGAACGACCGTCGGATCGGCGACCAGCGCGCGGGCCAGATCGGGGGGGAACAACAGTGCTTGCGCGCTGAGCCGGTTGGGATCGACGTTCAGCCGCCATCCCCACGTCGCCTCAGGCCCGATGTGGAAGAGCGAGACCAGCCCCGGCCGATCGCCCGGCCAGAGGACGCGTTCCAGGTAGTCGCGGAGCGGTTCGTGATCGTGGAGCGCGACGTCGTCCTGGATCATCAGGTAGGCGTCGGCCTCGGGACGCTGGACGATCAACTCGGTCAATGACAGGAACCACGCGGGCCAGGCGCCGACGGCCTCCTCACGCCAGGAGGTCGGCAGATGGGCGTGGCGAGCGGGGATGCGGACGGTCCCGTCGAGGAACAGGCGGGGGGCGTCCCAGCCGGCCCGGACGATTCCGTCGAGGCAGCCGTCGAGCGTCGGCCGGCGCCTCGGCGCGGTGGTGACGCCGACGGCCCAGTTGCGGACCGGTCGGCCGTGCCGCCGCGGAGGAGGAGGGACCAATTCGTCGAGCGACCGTCGGGGGGAGATCGGGCGACGTCGGGTCCAGTCGCGGCAAGCCTGGCATCGCGAGGCCGAGGCCAGGTCATGATCGGGGTGTTCGCAGCGGTGGATCGGGCCTTCGTCGTCCGCCAGGTCGACAGGCCCGCCGCGCCAGGCGCAGGGGAGGACGTCCCGGGCGGGGGTGAGTCTGTACGCTTCGGGCGTCTGAACGGTCAGCGCCGACTCGGCCGTCGCCAGGGCGAGGGCGGCGTCGGGGTCGTCTCCCAGCGTCAGGACGCGCAGGGCGGCTCCGTGCAGGAGGCCGGCGACGACCGGGTTGAGCGTCCGTCGCGTCGGCGGGAACGAACGACAGCACGCCTCGCACGCGTCGTCGTCGACGACGACCGGGCCCGCGGCCGCCCGACCCATCAGCGACGTCGCCAGTCCGCACTCGGCCTGGGCGTGCGCGCCGGAGGGCCGTCGCCAGCGACACGTTTCCACGGTCGGCAGGACGAGCTTGGAGTTGAGTGACGACATCGGCGCGGAACCGGACGAGGTTCACGAGGAGCACGGACGGACTGCGAGAGTCGCCCGTGCGGACGAGCCGGGACCGATCGAAGGCGTTGGATCAGGACGACCGACGGACCACGACCCAGGTCTTGACCACTTCCCCGCCGAAGGCGCCCGAGTACGACGGCGCCGGGCCGGGGTCGACGTCTTTCGGGACGTCGGACGAGATCATCTCCCAACGGCTCTCGCGCCATTCCCAGACGGTGGAATACCGTGTGGGGCCCTTGGCTCCTGGAACGTGAGGGTTGATGTGTCCCATGATTCCGAACCGCCTCTCTGGCGACGTCCGGAGATCGACGGCGATCCACAACAGGACCGCCAGGATTGCATAGATGCCAGCGACTCCGAAGAGCAGAAGGAAATTCACGCCTGATACCCTCCCGTGTTATTGGCCCGCTGGAATGGTGCGGACGATCCGGAAACCCGTGAAGCTGTAATGGAAGCCGTCAGAGTGATAGCTGCGAAATGAACCAACCGTTTTGGCGGGCCAATTGTAACACCCGCCCCGTGATACTAATGGGCTGCCATCCACCCGTTGTTCGTGTTCGCGAATCGCGCCGGTGATGCCTCGAGGATCCTCGTGGCACCACTCGGTCGTGTTTCCGAGGAGGTCGAACAGACCGAGGGTGTTCGGCCGCAACTTTCCGATCGGGTGGATGATTCCGCCGGAGTTGGCTAAGTACCAGGCGAACTCGGGAAGCTGTTGTTCGTCCCAGCCGGTGAACCAGGGTGTTCCGGCCTTGCCGAGTCCCTGTTCCCACTCCGCCTCGATGGCCAGGCGATAACCATGCCGTCGGAGTCGATCCGGAGTGAGGATCGCATGTTCCTCCTTGATCTCATCGATGTCGGGGTAGCACATCTGATCCTTGGGGATCTCTTCCTTTTCGCTAAGCCAGCGGCAGTACTGCATCGCGTCGATAAAGGTGATGCTGAAAGCCGGGAGCGAGTTGTCGGTGTCCGCTCTGGGCAGGCCGTCATTGGTCGGCGCGGGCTCGCGGAAGCTCCGGAATTGACCGAGGCTCACTTCGTGGGCGCTGATCGCGAAGCGGCCTCCCCCGGGGCCGTTCAGGATGACCATCGTATGCCCATGTGGGGTGGTCCACCAGTCGCGCCCCGCGAGTTCCTTAGTCGTGGGAGGCGTCGGACGGCCAGGCGGCTCCGGCGGGGTGGGGAGATCCACGCCCCACCGGTCCAACAGCCAGCGGGCCGCGGAGCGTTCCGACTGGTTGAGGGCGTCGAGGGCCGAACTTCGCAAGTGTTCCACGAACGAGGCGCGGACCCCGGCAGGCCATTCGCGAGCCTGGTAGGGCTCGAGGGCCAGCAGCAGGGCCTGACGCGCCGTCGGCTCGCTCCAGCGGCCGAGGAGATCGAAGAGGGGTTCGGGCGGTACGCCCAGATCCCGGATCTCCAGGATCACTTTCGTCCGAACGGTCGGATCGACCGAGTCGGCGAGGAACGCCTGGAGGTCGTCGCTGCGGCCGAGTTGGATGAGGGCCGCGACGGCGTTTCGGCCTCGCACGGCCAACTCGCGGCGGTTGCCTTCGTGGGCGGTCTGCCAGTCGACGAGCGCCTTCCTCGCCGCCGCGACGACGTCGTCACGGTGGTTGCCGGCGGCGGAGAAGAGGATGACGAACTCGGGAGCGTCCGCGCGCAGCAGCAACTCGGAGAACAGCTTGGCGTCCGCGAGTCGAGACAGCACGCGGGCCGCGTTCACGCGAGCGGCGGACGTGGCCGAGGGGTCGAGGTACAGGCTCTGGAGCAGTGGCGTCAACCGGTCGGTCGCGGGACGGAGCAGATTGGCCCAGGCGTCGAGGTTGAGCGTCTGGGCGGTCAGCAGGGTCTCGACGATCGGCGGCGCCAGGCCTTGCCAGCGGTCGCCCTCCGAGTCGAAGGCGGCCAGCAGCGCCGCAATTCGGAGCTGCGCCAGAGGCTCGGCGGGCTTCTGTTCGGCCTGCCGCCAGAGCGAGCCGATCAGCGTGGATGCGAACGGGGCGAGTCGCTCGCGGATCGCCGCGAGCTCCTCCGGGCTGGCGGTGGTCGCGAACTCCACCAATCGGTCGGCGTCGGGGCCGGCGCGGTCGACGATCGTGTAAGTCGCACGCAGCCGTTCGCTCTGAGAATTGCGAGGATCCTCGGCGACGGCCCGGAGCCTGTCGATGATCGACTCCGGCTCCCGCCGCACGTCCTCGGCCAGTCCGGGAAGCTCGACGACGCCGGCGACGCGAACGCGCTCCACCAACGTCTCGGCCCGGTGCTCGCTGCGGATCTGCTCTTCCCGCCAGAATCCGGCCAGGATGAGAGCCAGAGCCCCCGCCGTCGCCGCACCGCTGAAGGCCAATCGCAGCCCGTGCGTCCGGCCGGCCCGACTCATCATTTCACGCTGGGGCTGGGTCCATTGCGAGCGGTCGGTCCGGGTTCGGACCTCGGTCCATTCCCGGAGCGTCGGCAGCATCCGCCGTTCGCGACGGGAGGACCAGATGGCCTCGCACTCCTCCAGGCGCAGTTCGGCGCGGCCGCGGCGGGTCTCCCGCTGCCGCCGTGTGAGCCAGGTGCGGAGCGACGGCACGAGGTAGTCGTGCGTCAACTGCCAGTATTCCGGGGCCGTGTCGCCCTCGGGGGAGGCGGGCTGACCGGGAGGGTCGGTCGGCGTAATCAGCCGCAACTCGCCGTCGAGCACGCGCATCAGGGCCGCGAACTCCAGGGGCCGGCTGGTCAGCCCGCAGGCCTCGCGCAGCTCGATCGAGGACCGCATGTTCCCCTTGATGTCCGAACCGATGCGCGGCAGCAGGGCTTTGAGGATCTCGCGGGCGGCGTCGGCTGTCAGGCGGTGGGCGGGGTTGGCCCACCTCGACTCGAACGTCTCCTCCAGGAAGTTGACGCCGATCCCCTCGGTCCCCCCTGCCTCGTCGAGAGTCGCCGGGGTCCACGGCCGGTTCTTCACCATCTCAGCGAACAGCGCGAGGCGGACCGGCACGACCTTGCCGTCGCGAGCCAGCCCCGAGGCGACCGCATCGAGGAACCGCCGTTGCTCGTCGGACGGCCCCGGCGATCCTTCCGGGAGCCGGCCGAACGCCTGGCCGAAGCGTTCCAGGACCATCCGAGCGTGGTCGACGTCGAAGGTGTCGACCGCGACGAAGTTCTTCCCCTGCACGATGGGCGCATCAAGCGCCGCCATGAACCGGGCCGTCGCCATCGCGAAATCGTCGCGGATCGCGAGGATCGCCTGGACGCGGCCGCCGTCGCACTGTCGCAGGGCGTCCACCATCTGGGACGAGGGGTCTCCCGCGTGGAAGGCCAGCCATTGCTCGAACTGGTCGAGCACGACGAGGACCTTGGGATAGTCGCCGACCCGGATCGCGGCGAAGCTTTCCGCCAGCCCCAGGTTTTTAGGGAGGTTCGGGAGCCGCTTCCGCAGCTCGTGCTGGATGCGGGTTTCGGTGTCGTCGGGGACGGCGTTGACGTTGGCCACGACGATCTCGTCGTCCAATCGAGGAAGCAGCCCCGCCCGCAGCAGCGAGGACTTGCCGCATCCCGAGGGCCCGTACAGCAGCCCGACCGAGAACGTCTCGTCGCCGTCGCGCTCCTCGATCCGGGTCTTCCAAAAACGGATCGACTCCGGGAGGCCGTCGCGGTCTCGGGATCCGGGGAGCAGATCCAGGAAGCAGCCGGCGTCCTCCTTCTCGAAGGCTCGCAGCCCCTTGGGCTCAAGCCGGCGCGTCTCCGGCTGGAACGTTCCGGAGGCGATCTCCAAGGCGTTCGAGCTCAGCCAGGCCCGCAGGTCCTCCGCCAAATCCAAGGCCGACCCATAGCGGTCGGACATCCGCTTCACCAGGCATTTGAGGCAGATCCGCTCCAGTTCCCTGGGGATCTCCTCGTTGATCTGCCGGGGGGGCTTCGGCTGACGACGGAGGATCTCGTCGAAGAGCGTCGAATGGCCCCGATCGCCGAACGGCGGGCGGCCTGTCAGGAGTTGGTAAAAAATCACGCCCAGGGCCCAGATGTCCGTCCCCCCCTTCAGGCGGTGGGACTCGCCCCGGACCTGTTCGGGGGCCATGTACATCGGCGTGCCGGCGACCTGCCAGGGGACGTCTTCCCGACCGGCCTCGGTGATGGCCAGACCGAAATCCGCCACTCGCACCCGCCCCCGGACGTCGATCATGAGGTTTGAGGGCTTGAGGTCGCGATGGACCAGGCCCGCCTGGTGGGCGTGGTGCATGGCCTCGGCGGCCTCGGCGATCAACGAGGCCGCCCGAACCAACTCCACGCCCCCTTGACGCAGGATCTCGGAGAGCGTCGGTCCTTCGACGTACTCCATGACGATGAACGCTGGGCCGTCGCCGTCGCTGCGGACCACGTCGTAGACGCAGACGATCCCGGGGTGCTGGAGCCCGGCCGCCAGCCTCGCCTCGGAGAGGAGCGTCTCCAGGTGGCCTGGGAACGACATTGCCCGGCTCGTCGGCACCTTGATGGCCACGGGGCGGTCGAGGTCGTCGTCGTAGGCCAGATAGACGTTCCCGAAGCCTCCACGTCCCAGCCAACGCAGAACCCGATAGCGACCCAGACGTATTGGAAGCGGCTCTTCGTCCTCGTAAATCTGAACATCGACGGGAGGGACGTCGCCGAGCGTATCGACGGCCTCGACCCAGACGCTCGGCGCCGCGTCGGGGCCGGGGGCTCCCAGCATCGAATCGAAGGCCGCCTCGATCGCCAGGACGTCGTCCGGGAACCTCTCCCGGTACTCCTCGCAGGTGGGGAGGTCCCCATCGGCGGACCGCAACTCAACTTCCAGGGAGACCAGCTCTTGCAGCACGGCCGATCGCTGAGTCGTCTTCAACCCCTGAAGGTAGGCCTCGATCGTGGGCCGAGGAGCATGCCGCCACGCCATCTGGAAGCTCTCGCAGGCTGAGACGATCAGCCGCTGAGGTTCAGGCGTGAAGGCCGTAGAGGCGTCCTCGGGCCGGCGGCTCATGGCGGCTGGGCTCCCCCCTTCCCTTGCGTGCAGTGCGGCACTGATCGGTTCGCAGTCGCTCCGGGGGCTTTTGTGCCGGTCGTGCGCGAACTTCGATCCCTTCGTGAACGTCAGCGTATCCAGTAGGAAGCGGGGACGGAAGATCCTATCGTTAAAGAATGGAAAAGTAAGAAACAGGCCGCTCGGGAGCCTCGCCGCTGCATCCTCTTGACTTCAGCCTCTTCGACGACTCCGACGACGTGGCCGGGCCGGCTGGGGTTAGGGTTTTCGCGACAGCACGGCGACGAACCCTCCCCGAGGTCTCACGGCGAGGTCCAGCGTCGCGCCGGGCTTCAGCTCGACCGAACGGTCCGAGAGGCCGCCGGGGCCGGAGCCGTCCTCGATGACCGTAGCCGACCACGATCCATCGCCGAGGAACGGCAGCTTCAGCGCTAGCTCGCGGGCCGTCCCCGCTCCTTCGAGACCGGCGAGGTACCAGCGGTCGCCCGAGCGTCGAGCGAGCACGCACAGGTCGCCGGGCTCGCCCTGGACGAACCGGGTGTCGTCCCAGGCGGCGGGGACCGTCTTGAGGAAGTTCCTGGGGACTTCGGCCAGCTCGCGGTATTCCTCGGGGCCGCCGGCGAAGTGGAGCCAGCCAGTCTCAAAGACGACGGCGGTGGCCATCTCGTGGCCGGCCGTCGTGCGGCGGGGGTTGCGATTGTTGCGGAGCATGACCGGGGTCATGTCCATCGGGCCGACGACGTTCCGGGTGAACGGCAGGATCGCGTTGTGCTTCGGGGCTTTCTCGGGATACGACTTGTTGAACTGGTAGTTCTCCTCCCCCTGCACGGCTTCCAGCGTCATGAGGTGGGGATAGGTCCTGGACCACCCGCGCGGCAGGGTGCAGCCGTGGAAGTCGACCATGATCTTGAAGTCGGCGGCGTCCTTGAGGATGTCGTGATAGAGGGCGATGACGTTCTGCTTGTCGCTCTGGAAGAAGTCGATTTTCACGCCCTTGACGCCCCACTCGGCCAGCCGCTTGAACTCGGCCCGACGGATGGGCTTCTGGTCCATCAGGCCTCGGGGACGCTCGGTCACGGGGTTGTGGGGACCGCCCGAGTTGTACCACATCGTGATCCCCACGCCCTTCGATTGGGCGTGCGCGATCACGTCGTGGACGGTGCCGTGCTTCATGATGTCCCAGTTGGCGTCGATCAGGGAGTATTCCCAGGTCATCTCGGCGGCGAGGTCGACGAACGCCTTGAGCTTCGTTGCGTCCTGCGGGCTGTCCGGGTCGAACAGCCAGCTCCACGAGGCCCGACCGGGCTTGATCCAGCTCTCGTCCTTGACGAGCGACGGCGGATTGAGACTCTCGACGACCGTCGTCTCGACGATCGGCGCGAGGGAATCGCCCACGATCACGACACGCCAGGGGCCGGCCCAGGGAAGTTTCGACTTCGGCGCGACGTCGCCCACGCTGTTCCCTTCGCCGGCGTCGGGAAAGCGGATGGCGTAGGTCGTCCCCTCGGGCTTCTGGCCGAGTCGCGTGCCGCAGTAGGTGCCGTCCGTGGCGGCCTCGGTGATGAGTCCCCAGCGCTTGTTGGGGGTCTCGAACAGGAGGGGGAACGACCATCCGGCCGCCCTGGGGGCGGGAGTCCCGGCCGCGAGCGGGCCGAGCCAGGTCTCCTCATAGGCCGGGGTGTAGCCCGAGGGGTCGTCGTGCGGGTGGGCCCAGACCTTGGTCCCCGGCGGCAGGCGGAAGGCGGTCCGCTCTCCCTTCACGACCCGCATCTGGTCGTCCTGCTCGGGGAAGCGATAGCGGAACGCAACGGCGTCGTCGAAAGCTCGCAGATGAAGCTCCAGCGCGTGCCCCGCGCCGTCGCGGAAGGCCAGCACCCGGCCGTTCCAGCGGTCGACGACCTTCATCCGCTTGCCGTGCGGCTTGGAATACGCCTCCTCGCCCGCCTCAACGGCCCCGGCCTGGACCAGCGACAGCCCTTCCCGGAGGTCCGCGTCCTCGCGGACGATCCCCAGCGGCGAGTTCTCGATGACAGTCAACCCGCCGCAAACGGCCGAGTACGACAGCCTCCCGTCCTCCAACCTGACGACGATCGCCGCCTTCCCCCCCGGCGAGCCGACGGTCCACTCCTCCGCCGAGGCCCCCTGCCCGATCGCCGTAGCCACCGTCGCCGCCGCCAAGATCCGCATCGCGTTCATGTCGCACCATCCCGTCGAATCCGGTCGGATCGGACCTCCCCGATCCTCCCGCACTCTAGCGCGCCCCACCCCCCGCCGCCACCCGCGCGCCGGCTTCGTTTGCGGAGGCCACTCATCGAACCCGTCGGACGGAACCTCATAGCGGATCGGGTTTTGATGGCAGAAAAGGGTCGTCGTGCAATGGCTTCGTTCGGCCGGTTTTCGCGGCGTCTTCACGTCATTTCTTCCCATCTCAGCTCGTCCTGGGTGCCATGGCCACCCTTGGGTGGCCATGCGATCGGCGACGCTTTCCCAACCACCCTGCGTCGGCTCCGTTTGCCTGACCCGACGACCGAACCCATCGGCCGCAACCCCCTGATCTGACGGGAGTTGATCGGGGAAAACCGCCTCGAATTGGTGGGTCCGTTCGATCACTTTTCGACCCTGCGAATCGTCATCTCCGCGTCTCGCTCGAACTGATGCGGTTCAGTGCTCTCTACAGATATAATGGTCTCGGTTTGCAATTCCTGTTCGGGCGATTTGCGACGAACGGACGAGGCAATTTCGACGCCTCGCTTTGCGGGGACGAACGATGATGGCCAGAATTTCGAGTTGGCTGACCATCGTGATGCTCGTCTTCATCGTGGCGATCGTCCTCACTCCTCGCTGGCAGAGGGATCGTCTCTCCTGCCACACCTGCCGGGCACGGAAGGACGTCCAGACGACGTGGTTCCTGTTCTGGCCGATCTCACGGGAGGAGATGGTCCGCTACGCTGGTCGGCCGAATATCGGCCACGAGCACGCCTGGTGGCGTTATTCCTATGTTCACGGCGACGGCTTCCCAACGTGCGGCGTTGTTCGAGGGGTCGCCTGCAACGTCGATCGTTACGCTGACGGGACTGTCATGCCCTGAACTCGATGCGGGTGACTGAACCCGCACCCTTCGGAGGGAACCGATGTCCAAACTACGCGTCCAGAGCTTCGCGACGTCCCTCGACGGCTTCAGCGCCGGGCCGAATCAGAGCCTGGAGAATCCGCTTGGCGTGGGCGGGTTCGAGTTGATGGAGTGGTTCTTCCCGACGCGGGTCTGGAGGACGATGCACGGTCAGGGCGACGGCGAGACGGGCGTCGACGACCGGATGGCGGCGAAGGGGTTCGAGAACTTCGGCGCCTGGATTCTGGGGCGGAACATGTTCGGCCCGATCCGGGGGCCCTGGCCCGACGAGAACTGGAAGGGCTGGTGGGGCGACGAGCCGCCCTATCACGTCCCCGTCTTCGTGCTGACGAATCACCCTCGCCCGACTCTGGAGATGGCCGGCGGGACGGTCTTCCACTTCGTCACCGAGGGCATCCACGAGGCGCTGAGGCGAGCGAAGGAAGCCGCCGGCGGTCGCGACGTCCGCCTCGGCGGCGGGGTCGCAACCATCCGGCAGTATCTTCAAGCGGGGCTCGTCGACGACCTGCATCTCGCCGTTCGGCCGGTCCTGCTGGGCTCGGGCGAGAACCTGATGGCCGGGCTCGACCTGAAGGCCCTGGGATACCGGTGCGTCGAGAGCGTCGCCGGCGAACGGGCGAACCACGTCTTCCTCAGCAAGAGCGCGTGACGGCGCTCAGGCGGCAGCCTCCAGGATCGTCGCCGGCGTGGTCGAGACGATCGACAGCCTGCGGCTCGCCGGCCGGAGAGCCCACGAGGCGGCGACGATCCCCAGGATGACGAGCGGCGTGATCACCTTGGCCGTCGGATGGCCGACCGCGGCGTGGGACGCGGCCGCGCTGGTCATGTTGAAGGCCATCCCGGCGTAGGCCCATTCCTTCAACAGCGGACAGCGAGGAGCGAGCACGACCAGCGCCCCCAGGATCTTCCAGACGCCCAGGATCGTGGCGAAGTAGGCGGGGTAGCCCAGTTCGGTGATCCCCAGCACCGCGGGCGCGGCGCCGATGGACTGCATCACGCCTCCCGACAGGAAGACGAAGGCGGTGAGGACCGTGGCGACCCAGTAAGCGATCCCTCGCGGATTCATGAGAACCTCCTGATTCTTGGAAATATTGCGGCTCAGCCCAACTCGGCCGCGACGCGTTCGAGGCCGTCGACGAACTTCGGCCAGCCGTAGCCCGCGCCCTTGTAGAAGCCGTCGTCCTCGGCGCGGAAGCCTGCGTGTTCCATCCTCACGAGGGTGCCGCCCACGGCGGGCTCCAGCGTCCAGGTGACGACGGTGTCCAGGCCGTCGGCGGCCTCCTCGCCCGAGGACCGCCAGCGGTAGGAGAGCTTTTTCAGAGGCTCGACGGTCAGCACCTCGCAGTCCGTCACGCCGTTCCACTGGGGACGCGGCTCGGCTCGGAAGTTGAAGCGATGGCCCGGGACCGGCTGGAAGTCGTTCGCCATGAGCCAACGCTCGATGAGAGGGCCCTCGGTGAGCGCCCGCCAGACCTTCTCGGGCGGATGCGACATCACCCGCTCCACGACGATCGAACGCGAGGCGGCTTCGGGCATCAGTCCATCTCCTCCAGGAGTTGTTCCAGCTTGTCGAACCGGTCGAGCCAGAACTTGCCGTAGACCTTCATCCAGTTGGCCAGCGGCGCCAGACCGTTCGGGTCGGCGCTGTAGTGGGTCTGACGCCCCTCGGGACGGTCGCGAACCAGCCCCGCCGCCTTCAAGACCCCCAGGTGCTTCGACACCGCCGGCTGCGAGATCCCGGCGTAGTCCGTCAGCGCGCGCACCGTCTGCTCCCCCTCGCCGGCCAGCCTCTCGAAGATGGCTCGCCGCGTCGGATCGCCAAGCGCCCTGAAGACCTCGTCCGGTGCCGCAGGCATGGCGGAATCATAGCCCGATGGTTATGAATTCGTCAAGGCGCAGGAGTAGGCTTGAGTAGAATTGGGTCGAGGAAGCGACGTGGAGCCGGTCATCGGCTCGTTGGCGGGGAGGGTGTTTCGGACCGCGCCGAGGAGGGCGCGGTCCGAGGCTGTTGCGGTTCAGTCGATGGCGGCGGGCTTGCGGGTCTTGGGCTCGGCCTTCTTGGATTCGGGCTCGGCCTTTTCCTCGGCTTGGGCTTCGGGTTCGGCCTTGCGTGCGGACTTGCGGCGCTCGGCGGCGGCTTTTCGGGCTTCGACGAGGGCTTTCTTCTGGGGGGCGGTCAGGATGTTCTCGCTCTCGACGAGCTGGCGGTCGCGGAGGGCGTCGGCCTTTTTCTCCAGGTCCTGGATCTGGGGCTGGTACTTGGCGGCGACGGCGTAGATGGCTTCCTTCTGCTCGTCGGAGAGGCCCAGGCCGCCGAAATACGCCGGGACGCGATGGGTGGCGTCGGGGGGGCCGGGACGGGCTTCCTCATCGGACTTCGCGGTCTTTCCCGCGGATTTCTTGGCCTTGGTGCTCTTGGGCGCTTCCTGCGCGCCGATGGTGGGGGCCAGGGAGGCCAGCGTGAAGGTCATCAGCACCGCGCCGGCCGCGGCGGCCGTCGACTTCCGGATCAGATTCGACATGGGGGCGACCTCTCGGGAGCGGAACAGGAAGGAATGGTTCGGCAGGACCGAATCGTCCATTAAGCCTAGTATTGAAAAGTTCGCGTCGCAATGGGCGGCCGCGCATTCTTGATTGAATGCGGACGGGAAGTGGGCGGAGGGCATGGGATTCGCAATGGTCCAGGAGGGAAACCCTGGGGGTCGGCGTAAGATCCGGGGCCTTGACGACGAAGACCCCTCGGGCCCGGATCCGGGTCGGGGCGAGGTCGTTCCGGCGGCTGATCCAGGGCAGAGGCTGTGTCTTTACCCTGACGCGGCCGGGCGTTACGATCTTCGGTCGGTCTCCGCCGGGGGCCCGGCGCGGCCGGACCGGCGTCCCGCGATCTTGCCGCATGGAGAGTCCACGTCATGTCAACAGACGCGAAGAATCCCGAGTCCCCAGTCTCGACGAAGCCGCGAAGCAGCGGTGAGAAGGGGATCAAGATTTTCATGTGGCCCAAGGTCATCTACATTTTCCCGTCGGCCATCGTCGCCCTGTTTTGCGCCCTCGGGATGTACATGCTGCGGGAGAAGCTCTACGACCCCAGCGAACCCCACGAGCACGGCGTCGTCCAGAAGGCGGTCGCCGACCCCAACGCTCCTGCGACCACCACGACCACGACCACCACAGCGCCCGGCACTCCAGCCCCGATCACTCACCGGGAGCGGTTCAACACTCCCCAGAACTTGCTGGGGGTTCTCTTTCTGACGGTCCTGGCGTTCAACCTGGTCGTCATGGGGCTGGACTTCCCGAGGTTCGAGTTGATCGGGATCATCCTGGCGATCCTCTTCGGGACGTTCTTCATCTTGTGGCTGGGGGCGTTCTTCGACCTCGACCTGCTGAGGCCGATCAATGCGATGCTGGCGGAGATCTACGTGTTCGCCAACGCCGGGTTCTACCTGATGTACGCGCTGGTGGTTCTAACCGTGCTGGTGATCGTCTACATCACTCGATGGCTGGACTACTGGGAGGTTCTGCCGAACGAGATCCTGCACCACCACGGGCCCCTCTCCGACCTGGAGCGGTTCCCGACGATGAACCTGAAGTTCGACAAGGAGATCCCCGACGTCCTGGAGTTCATGATGCTGGGCGCGGGGCGGCTGGTGCTGCGGGTCCCGAACGTCGACAAGGCGCTGATCCTCGACAACGTGCTGTTCATCAACTCGAAGGAAGAGGCTCTCAAGAGGCTGATGAGCCGGCTGGACGTTCGGATCACGACCGACAAGGACGAGCCGATCCTCTGACGGCGGAAACCTGGTCCCCCGGCCCGAGGTTCAATCGGGTCGGGGGGCGAGCGCCGGCGACGTTCCAACATGAGGTTTGTGGATCGGCTCGGCGGCGCCCTCCAGCAGTTCGCGGAGGATCGGGCCGTTGAGCGCTTCCTCGATGTCCACCAGCCGACGCGCGACGAACGCGCCGTCGAGGACTCGATGGTCGTAGATCAGCTTGACCATCACCTTGCCGGCCACAGGGTCGATCGGGCCGTAGGTCAGGGTGGTCGTCAGGGGGGAGATCGGGTGGATCTGCTCCGCCCCGAGCGCTCCGTAGGTGCTCAGGCCGAACGTGCCGAACCGTTTGCACCGCTTGAAGCCTGAGATGTTCAGCGTGCTCCACCACAGGAACCGGCGCACCGGCCTGGGGACGCGGCTGAACCGCAGGGCCTGTCGGAAGAAGCCCACCTCTTCCAGGGGCTTGTTCTTGTAGAACAGCAACGCCTCCTGGAGCTGGGCGATGGTCTGCCGCTCGGGCGCCCGGAAGAGGCCGACGAAGACGCCCTCCTCCCCCATGTACTGGCGTTCGACGGCCAGCGCGCAGTTCATCCAGGGGTGTTCGTAGATCCGCGGCCAGGGGAACTCCAGATAGGAGCGCCTCAGGGGCGAGTGCTCAGCACCGACCAGCGCGTACGCCTTCATGAAGAGGCACGACCACGACGGGCGCAGCGGGTGCCGGACCCTCGGCCCGGCCAGCGCTGAGACGTCGAACGCCCGGCTCACCGGTGCTGAGGGGATCTTGTGGGCGAAGTGGACCAGGTCGCCGATAAACCCTCGCGGGCCGGTCGGCGAAAGGTATCGTCCCTTCGGCTCGTGCATCCATGCACCTCGCTCAAGACGACGAAAGTGAGGCAGACTGCTGACGGGAGGACCCCAGGCGATCGGTTTAAGGTCGCCCGGTCCCCCGGCGGCGTCGTTGCCGACGACCGCGTTTGAGGTCCGGAGGCTACACCAAACGCCCCTGCCTGGGAAGGCGAACGCCCCGAATCGGCGTCCGCCCGCGGCACGACCCGCGATCGCCCCAGTCCGACTAATCCTTAACATCGTCACAAGAGGCCATCGCCTCCAGCTTCTTCTGCCAGGCCCTGGGTCCGATTGGCTTTGATCGTCGAGCCGTGAGGGAGATTGCACAGGTCGCAAAGCGATTAGCATAAGTTGGTTGCGTCGAAAACTTAGGGCCCGAAGATTGGCTTTGTTCGTCCCGTTCTCGATGTCCGAACGCCGAACTCCCGTGGCAATTTGGCGAACCTGGGTGCCATGGTTACGCTTGCATGATCGTGTGAGAAGCGAAGGTCGCACGCTGATTTCAAATGCGTGGCTTGATACTTGCGTGCTTGCGGCCGGCTGCTGCACCGCTGAACTCCAAGATGATCTCGGGCCGATTCCGACCGTGTTGATCGAGCCATCACATGATTCCGTCCAACCATTAGCGCACCTCGGTTGGCGCTAACTTCGAGATCATCTCGACCCGAGTCGAGTGGAAGACCCCCGCTCTCCCTAAGTCACCATGGTTCATGTACGCTATTTTTGTTCGCGATTGGATGCCAGATAAGGCGGGGTAGGCGCGTTGTAACCCTTAAAGTCCGTCGTGGGGGCTTGTCGATCAGGCCGACCGATCCCCGTTTGGCTGCAGAGCGACGAATGCCACGCCTCCGATCGAAAGGGCTAAATCAGAGTAAACCGCTGCAAGGCTCGACAGGCCCAGTGAGGTATGGCGGACGATCCGGTCGGTCATGGCCGCTTCTTGGCTTCGAGAATCCGCTGCATGTCGGCGAGCATCTCCTCGGTCGGAGCGACTCGGCCCGACTTCATGTCTTCGAGCGAATCTTTCAGAGCATCAATCCGCTCGGCACTTTCGGCTGCTTCGGCGAGTCTCCGATGCGCAGGATCGGGCATCGTGAGACTCCTTGCCTTCGATTTGCTCTCGAGCTCAGCCTCTCGAGGCCTTGCCGGAATCTCCATGACCAGCAGCAGTCGATCTCCCTGGACTTCGTCGACTCCGAAGCGATCGAGGAGGGAGATGGGCCGGCGGGCACAGGCGGTGGCGATCCTGCGGATTTCGTCGTCGGCCAGGCGGATGGAAGGGGCATGGCGAGGGAGGATGAAGGGGTGGGCCTCGGCGGGGAGATCGGCTCCGATCCGGCTGGCGACGGCCTGGGCGATCCGCTGTTTCTCCGCCGTGAATGTGCCGTCGGGATAGGGTTGCGTGTCGGCGAACAGCTTTCGCGCGCAGAGGTAGACGAACGGATTCATCGTCGTCGCCCAGACGATCAGTTTTCGGCCGTTGGCGTCCTCCCACTGTTGGGCGTCACGGATGGACTGCTGGATGAGGCGGACGACCTTGCCGGTCCCCTTCACGTCCGGCCGGGGGGCGCAGACGCCCAGGTAGAGGACCGGGAGTTCCCGGCCGTCGATCTCGAGCGACTCGTAGTTGACCAGGAAGAAGCCCTGCAAGTCGCCCCGCCGGTCTTGCGAGAGGTAAAGGGTGCCGAGCCGGTCGATCTCCCCGTCCAGGCGGGCGTCGTCGTGGGTGAAGCTCCCCGAGGCGACATCGTGGATCTGGCGCCGCAGATGGGCGTCGTTGCGGAAGGAGCCGTCGCGAAGGACCTCGATCTGGGACATCGCCGTGATCCTCCGTCCGGGATTACCTCGGCATCCAGACGCGGACCAGGGAGAGGAGCTTCTCAACGTCGAGGGGCTTGGCCATGTAGTCGTTGGCTCCGGCGGAGATGCATTTCTCCTGATCGTCGGGCATGGCCTTGGCGGTCAGCATGATGATGGGGAGATATTTCCACTCGTTCCGCTTGCGGATCTCGCGGACGGCGGTGAGGCCGTCCATCTCCGGCATCATGACGTCCATGAGGACCAGGTCGATCCGGAGCGCGGGATCGGCCCCGGACGTTTCCAGGGCTTCCAGCGACTCGCGGCCGTTGCGGGCGATCTGCACGATCGAGCCCCGGCGCTCCAGGACGCTGGTGAGCGCGAAGACGTTGCGGACGTCGTCCTCCACGATCAGGACTCGCTTGCCCTCGAGCGCGGCGTCGCGGCTCTGGGCCCGTTCGAGCATCCGCTGCTGTTCCGGAGGAAGGTCGGCCACGACCTGGTGGAGGAAGAGCGTCACCTCGTCCAGCAGCCGTTCGGGGGACTTGGCGCCCTTGATGATGATCGACTTCGAATAGCGACGGAGCGTCTGTTCCTGCTCGGCCGTCAACTCGCGCCCGGTGTAGACGATGACCGGCGGGAACGAGTAGGCGTCCTCACGGCTCAGCGTCTCCAGCAGCGAGTATCCCGAGGCGTCCGGCAACGAGAGGTCCAGGACCATGCAGTCGAACGTCTCCTCCTTGAGCCGGGCGAGGCATTCCGCAGCGCTCCGGACGCCGACGGTCTCGACGTCGTGGGTGCCCAGGAGTTTGCGGACGCTGTCGAGCTGAACGGCGTCGTCCTCGACCACGAGCACCCGGCGCATTCGACGAGAGAACCGCCTCTCCAGGCCGCCGAGGGCCTGGATCAACTCATCCCGCTTGACCGGCTTGAGCATGTAGCCGACCGCGCCCAACGAGAGCGCCGTCTGTGCGTAGTCGCCGCCGGAGACGACGTGGACGGGGATGTGCCTTGTGCGGGCGTCGTGCTTGAGGCGGTCGAGCACGGTGAGCCCCGACTGGTCGGGAAGGCCGACGTCGAGCACGATGGCGCTGGGGAGATACTGAACGGCCACCGCCACCGCTTCCTCGGCCGTCGCCGCGACCAGGCACTGGAAGTCCAGCTCCCGGGCCAGGTCGTAGAGGATTCTCGCGAAGGCCTCGTCGTCCTCGACCACCAGGATGACGCGGCCGTTGCCATTGAGGCGCTCTCGGTCGTCGTCGATTCGCCTTGGAGCGATGGGCGACGATGGAGCAGCCTCGACCGGGCGTCGGGGCTGATCGACGGAGGCGTCGGGGACTGCGTCGCTCAGTACGGCGCGGGGCGGCGCCTTGTCGATCATCCGGGGCGCGACGAAGCTCGGGTCGTAGGTCGCCGGGATCGTCACCGTGAACGAACTGCCGCGGCCCGGCTGGCTGTCCAGCTTGATCGATCCGCCGAGAAGCCTCGCCAACTCGCGTGAAATGGAGAGCCCCAGGCCGGTGCCGCCGTACTTTCGGTTGGTCGTGCCGTCGGCCTGGTGGAAGGCCTCGAAGATCACCTCTTGCTGATCGGCGGCGATGCCGATTCCGGTGTCCTCGACCGTGAAGCCGATCCGACCCTTGGCGTCGGTCGCAACCACAAGCTTGACCTCGCCGCGCTCGGTAAACTTGAACGCATTCGAGAGAAGGTTTTTGAGCACCTGTTCAAAACGTTGCCTGTCGGTCTGGATCTCCTCAGGGCAGTCGGGGGCGATCTTCGTCGAGAAGGTGATTCCCTTCTCGTCCGCCACTGGGCCGAAGGTACGCGACAGACCTCCAAGAAGGTCGGCGATCGCGACGGGCTCGGGCCGGACGTCCATGCGGCCGGCCTCGATCTTGGAGAGGTCGAGGATGTCGTTGATGAGATTCAGCAGGTCGTTGCCGGCCGACTGGATGGTCCGAGCGTACTGCACTTCCTCATCGCTCAGACGTCCGCCCGGGTTGTCGGAGAGGAGCTTGGCGAGGATGAGCGACGAGTTGAGCGGGGTCCGAAGCTCGTGCGACATGTTGGCCAGGAAGTCGGACTTGTAGCGGCTCGCCTGTTCGAGTTCGCGAGTCCGGAGTTCCAGCGACCCCCGCGCCCGGGCGAGACCGTCGCGCTGGTCTTCGAGCGTCCGCGTCTGCTCCTCAAGCTGCACGTTGACCTGTTCAAGCTCCGCCTGTTGCAGTTCGAGCTGGGACTGCGATTCTTTGAGGGCGCGGCTCTGCTCGTCAAGCTCCTCGTTCGAGACCCGCAGCTCTTCCGCCTGAGCTTGAAGCTCCTCCGCCTGGCGCTGGGTTTCTTCCAGCAGGTTTTGAAGGTGCAATCGGTAGTCGGCCGCCCTCAGGGCTCGGGCGATGAAATCCGAGTTTGTGGAGAGGAGCTCGCTCGACAGCGGCCCCATCGTGTGGAGGTTGCCGAGCTCGATCAGGCCGGCCACGCCGCTTTCGGATTTCACGGGTGAGATGACGAGATGCCCCGGCTTCGATCGGCCGAGTCCGGTTCCGATCGTCAGATAGCCTTCGGGGACGTTGTCGAGAACGAAGGCCCGGTCGTCCCTGGCCGCCTGCCATAGCAGACCGTCGCCCGCCTCGACGCGCTCGGGGACGGCGCCGTCGGTCGGCACGCCGTACGCGGCGATCCGATTGAAGCCGTTTCCAGCCCGGGCGAAGAACGCGCCAGCCTGCGCGCCGAGATATTCGGCGAGGAACTTCAATGCGTTCTCGCCGATCTGGTTGGGCTGCTGGTCGCCGGCCAGGGCGGTACTGAGGCCCACCGTCCCCTTCTGGAGCCACTCCCGGCGGCGCTGGGCCAGTGCGGTTCTGCGGAGGAAGAGCCACAAGGCGGCCGACAAGGCGACGCCCAGCAGGGCGCTGAGGATCCCGCTCCCCACCGCCATCTTGAAGGCGCCGCCGGCTTCTTCCATGCGATCGTTGCGGGCGCGACGCTCGTCTCCCTCGAGCTGACGCATTCCGTTGCGGATGGCGTCCATCGCCTCCTTGCCGTGATCGGTCGCCACGATCTTGCGGGCGGCGTCGAAGCCCTCCGTGCGGCGGACCTGGATGGTCTCGCCAAGCTCGTTCAGCTTCGCCGCAACGCTTTCTTTCAGGGCGGCGATTCGTTCGGTCTTGAAGAGGGAATCGCTCAGGTGCGTCTCAACGTCCTGGAGCGTGGGATCGATCTGCGAGAGGGCGCGATTGTACGGCTCCAGGTAGCGATCGTCTCCCGTGATGACGAACCCGCGCTGGCCGGTCTCGGCGTCCTTTACGAGCGAGAGGAGATCGTTAAGCCTGGTCAGAGCGACGTGCGTCTGCGTGGTCGCCTCAAAGGCGGTCACGATCTTTTGAATGTTCAAATAAGACAGGAGCCCGCCGAGCGCGAAGAAGAGGACGACGGCGATGAATCCCAGGACCAGGGAGACGGGCAGATCGGTCGCCGCGTTTCCGCGGCGGGCGGTCGAATTCGGCATCATGGCTTCCGTATGGGAGGAACCGCGAGGAGCCCGGCGGGAGATCGGGGCCTGATTCGGTCAGTCGGATTGTACTCGGTTCGGAGACCTTCTCGCCGCGCCAGTGCGAGACGGCCGCCTGCTTGCATCGAGACGAGAGCCGGATTCTACTGTGGACCGACCCCGGACGGCTCATGGGAGGAAGAAGATGAATCGGATCACGATCCTCGGTGTGTTGATCTGGATCGGTCTGGCTGGTTCCGCCTCGGCGCAGGCGCCGGTGGGGGCCGCGGGCGCGGTCGCCGTCGAGAAGAACGTGATGGTCCCCATGCGCGACGGCGTCCGGCTCGCCACGGACGTTTATCACCCCGCGAAGGACGGGAAGCCGCTCGACGGCTCGTTCCCCGTCATCCTGACCCGGCTCCCTTACAACAAGGACGGTTCGCAGGGGATCGGGAACTACTTCGCCGCCAACGGGTACGTCCTGGTGGCGCAGGACACGCGAGGTCGGTACAAGTCGGAGGGCGTCTGGCGCATGCTCGTCGACGACGGGCCCGACGGGATCGACTGCGCGAAGTGGATTCTCGGTCAGTCGTGGTCGAACGGCAAGATCGGGATGATCGGCACGTCATACGTCGGCGGCACCCAGCACGCGATGGCGATGCTCGACGCGCCGGGGCTGGCGACGGTCATCCCCGTGGACGCCATGTCGAACATCGGCCGCCACGGCCTGCGGAACGCCGGGGCGTTCGAGATGCGGTTCTGGAACTGGATCTTCCTCAACGCCGGCCGAGGCAGCCGCGCCGGCCACGACCCCGGGACCGAGTCCGTGCTCAAGGAATTGTCATCCCAGCGGTTCGCGTACCTCGCCAACCTCCCCACGCGACGCGGGGCGACGCCGCTGCACCTCGCCACGGAGTATGAGGACTGGCTCGTGTCGGCGATGGAGCACGGCGGGAACACCGCGTTCTGGTCGCAGAACAACATCATCGACGCTCCCGAGCGTTACAAGGACGTCCCCGTCTACCTCGTCGGCGGCTGGTACGATTCGTGGGGGGCGAGCACGACGGGGAACTACCGGGCCCTCAGCCGGACGCTGCACAGCCCGGTCTATCTGATCATGGGCCCCTGGATCCACGGCCGACAGGCGGCGTCCTGGCATGGGCAGGTGAACTTCGGCTCGGACTCGGCGATCGCCGACGAAATGGCCTGGCGGAAGGAGTGGTACGACCACTGGCTGAAGGGCGTCGAGAACAGCATCGGCAAGTCGGCCCCGTTCGCGACCCCCGTCCGGATCTTCGTCATGGGGACCGGCGACGGCGGCAAGGACGACAAGGGCCGCCTCAACCACGGCGGCTCCTGGCGCGACGAACACGAATGGCCCCTGGCCCGGACGCGATACACCGACTACTACCTGCATCGCGACGGCCGGCTCGACACCGACCGTTCCACCGTCCCCTCGGAATCGACCCAATTCCAGTTCGACCCCCGGAACCCGGTCCCGACGATCGGCGGCAACATCTCCTCGGGCGACGACATCCTGCTTCAAGGCGCATGGAACCAGAAGGGGGGCCCGCACGTCTGGAACTTCACCGCGCCGATTCCTCTCTCGGCCCGCAACGACGTGCTGGTCTTCCAGACCGAGCCGCTGGCCGCCGACACGGAAGTCACCGGCGAGATCGAGGTGAAGCTCTTCGCCTCCAGCTCGGCCGTCGACACCGACTTCACGGCCAAGCTGATCGACGTCCATCCGCCGAGCGCCTCGTGGCCGGGGGGCTTCGACCTGAACATCGGCGACGGCATCATCCGCGGCCGGTTCCGCGAGTCCTTGAAGGAAGAGAAGCTCATGGAGCCGGGCAAGCCCTACGAGTTCACCATCAAGCTCTACCCGACCTCCAACGTCTTCAAGAAGGGCCACCGGATCCGCGTCGACGTCTCCAGCTCCAACTTCCCCCGGTTCGACGTGAACCCCAACACCGGCGAGCCCCTCAACCGCCACCGCCTGACGCAGGTCGCCTCGCAGACCATTTTCCACGACGTCGATCATCCCAGCCGGATCATCCTGCCGGTGATCCCGCGTTGACGACCGCGACTCGATGCGAAGTTCATCGACCGATGATCTTGAGCATGGGATTGGCCTGTTTCAGAGCCTTCAGCTCTTCGTCGAGAAGTCCCGAGCCGGAGAGTTGGAGTTGTTTCAGGCGGGGGATCGCGAGCAGGTAGGGAAGCCGTCCAGCCGTCAGCGCGACGCCGTTGATCGAAAGGTCCTCGAGTGAGGTCGCGCCGGCGAGGGCCTTCAGGCCGTCGTCGGTCAGCGGCGCGTCGTCCAGGTGGAGGGTTTTCAAATACGGGAGTGCTTTCAACTGCGCCAGTCCTGGGCCGCGAATCTCGGTCCGGAGGAGGTAAAGCGATTCCAGCTCGGTCAGGTCCTGGATCGACGCCAGTCCGGCGTCGGTGATCGGTGAGCCGTCGAGATAGAGGCTCTGGAGTCGAGGGAGCTTTCCCACATGGACGAGACCGGCGTCGGAGATCGTCGTCCAAGTTTCGGGTTGTCCCCGGGCGGGTTGGGCGCAGCGGATCACGAGTTCCCGCAGGTTGGGCATCTGCTGCAAGGATTGGAGTGCGGGATCTGTGACATTGGTGTTGTCGATCTCCAGACGATGCAACTGACCGCCGGACGAATCCGCGAGATGGTGCAGCATCGAGCCGTCGTACTTCGGGCCTCGGAAGACTGCGTCGCAGTTCTCGACTCGACCAATCCGTCCCAAAAATCCGGGGCGGACGATCGTCACGATCGGCATGCCTCTCAACGACTTGACCTCGGCCTTGAACCGTTTGGCGGCTGCGCTGGGGGCGGACGGGTCGTAGTTGTGGAAGGCGTCGTAAAGGCTCTCCGCCCAGGGGCCGAGCCGAGTGATCGTGGATCGGTCCAGTTGGAGGAACGCGAACAGCATGAGGCCGAGGGCGTTCACCGTCAGCAGCACTTTCAGGCGACGGCTGGAATGCTTCGGCGGTGGCAGGTCGTCGGTTGAAGGGGCGTCGGGGTTCATGGATCGTTGACCGAGGACACGGTTCAGTTCTGGATCTTGAGCGACGGCCTGGCCTTTCGGAGGGCGTCCACTTCCACGTCGAGGAGGCCGCAGCCCTGGAGGCTCAGGTTTGTCAGGCGGGGGAGCTTCAGCAGCAGCGGGAGTTGCTCGGGAGGCAGCGTGACGTCCTGGAGCGTGAGGGACTGAAGGGAAGTCACGCCGGCCAGGGCTTTTAAACCGTCGTCGGTCAGCATGTCGCCGCTGATGTACAGGCTGGACAGGGTGGGATGCGATTGCAGATGCACGAGGCCCGGGCCCTGGATTTCGGTCCTCGTGAGCATGAGTGAAGAAAGGCTGGGCAGATTCTTGACGACCGCCAGGCCTGCGTCGGTGATCGGTACGTTATGCAGGTCCAGACTGTGGAGCTGGGGGAGTTTCGCCAGGTGGGCCAGTCCCGCGTCCGAGATCTTCGGTTGAAGGATCGGCCAGCCACGACCTGGGGGGTAGTAGTAGATCCCCAGGTGACTGAGGTTCGTCATGCCCTCCAGGTGACGGAGGCCGTCGTCCGTAATGCTCGTCTGGTGTAACCAGAGGGCGGAGATTCGGGAGCCGTACGAAGCGGCGAGGCGAGCCAGCGCCGCATCGTCGTACTTCGGGCCTTCGAACCGGGCCTCGTAGGTCTCAGCGCGACCGATGAAGCCGAGCAATCCCGGCCTCACGACCTGAATGGTGACCGAGCCGCCGAGGGCTCGCACCTCCTCTTTGAACCGCTCGGCCGCCGCGCTGGGGGCGTCCGGATCTGGGATGTGGAAGGTGTCGTACAGGCTCTCGGCCCAGGAGCCCAGCCGGCTGACGGTCGTCCGGTCGAGCTGGATGAACTGGGACACCGCGAAGCCCATCGCGAGCAGCGCCAGCAGGGCCTGCAGTCGGCGGCGGGGACGCCTTGGCGGAGGCGACGGCTCGCCGGCCGGGGGGACGTCGGGATTCGCGGGTCGTAGATCGACGTCAGGGTTCATGGTGGTTCCCGCTGTGGCCGTCAGTTCTTGATCTTCAAGGACGGTTTCGCCTTCCGGAGGCCGTCAAGCTCCTCGTCGAGGAGGCCGCAGCCGTGGATGTTGAGTTCCTGGAGGCGAGGGATCGCTTGCAGGAGGGGGAGCTGGTTCGGGGTCAGCCCGACGCCGTCGAGCGAGAGAAACTGGAGTGACGTCGCGCCGGCCAGGGCGTTCAGGCCGTCGTCCGACACCTCGCCGCCGTTCAGGTTCAGGAGGAGCAGACTCGGCAGCGACTTCAACTGCGCCAGGCCCGAGCCGCGCACCTCGGTTTGCATGAGGTAGAGCGACTGCAACTTGGGCAGATCCTTGATCGAGGCCAGGCCGGCGTCCGTGATCGGAGCCTGGCTGAGCCAGATGGTCCAGAGTTGGGGGAGCTTCGCCAGATGGGCCAGGCCGGCGTCGGTGATCTTCGTCTGGGGGGCTGGTCGGCCTCGGCCGAGGCTGTAGTAGTGGATCGTGAGATGACGGAGGTTCGTCATGCGCTCCAGATGCCGGAAGCCGGCGTCCGAGACGTTCGGATTACGCAGGTCGAGGTTGAGCAGCAGAGAGCCGTAGGAGTCCGCGAGCCGCTCCAAGGCCGCGTCGTTGCAAGCTGGGCCTTCCATGACGGCCCCGTAGGTTTCCTCGCGACCGAAGACGCCGAGGAAGCCGGGCTTCAGCACCTGCACGTATCCCTTGCCCCCAACGGCTTGCACTGCCTCCTTGAAGCGTTTCGCGGCCGAGCTGGGGGCGGAGAGGTCATGGTTGTTGAAGACGTCGTAGACGTTCTCCGCCCAGGGGCCCAGCAGCGAGACCGTCGACCGATCCAACTGGATGAACAGCGACACGGCGAAACCCACCGCGAGCAGGGCCAGCAGCGCGCGGAGTCGGTGGTTGGGACGCGTCGGCGGCGGGGCGGGATCGCCGCTCGGCGAGGCTTCGACGTTCGCGGGGGGATCGAACTCGGCCATGGAAACGGAGCCCTCCTGTGACAGACGTCGCAGATTCTTCTATCTGAGACGGCCGCGGCTCGTCAAGGGATCGCGACGCGTCGGAGATGGGAAGCCTCCCCGGGCGCCGATATGATCTTCGGGCGATGCGACGGACGCGAGAGGATCGGAGCCACGGAGGAAACATGAGGGGCGACGAATCGGTGGGGATTGCAGCGACGACTTCATCGCCCAGGCCGATGCCGGCGTGGGCGGACGCGGTCCGGCGCGCTTCGAACTACCTGATGGCCGATATCGGCGGCGGGCCGAGGCCGTGGAAACTGGCCTGGGTGATCGACTTTCAGAAGGCCGGGACGTTCCCGTTCCTGGGGCTCCTGATCGCCTGGTACGGGAACACCAGCGCCGCCGCCTGGATCTACCTGGCGATGCACGGCGGCTACGGCATGGTCTGGCTTATCAAGGACCTGGCCTTCTCCGACCCCGCCTGGCAGCGCCGGGCGACGATCCTGGGAGGGCTCAACGTCTTCTTCGGCGTGCTGGTCTGGTACTGGTCGTTCGGCTGGCTGTTGATCTCGGGGACCTCGCGGCCGACGTATCCATTGCCGGACTACGCCTGGTTCTGCTTCTGCATCAGCCTCTGCCTGGTGGGCACGGCGATCATGATCGCGGCCGACGCCCAGAAGTATTTCACGCTGCGCCTGCGCCCGGGGCTCATCACCGACGGCATGTACCGCTACATCCGCCACCCGAACTACCTGGGCGAGATGATGATCTACGGCTCGTTCGCGCTGATGGTCTGGCACTGGCTGCCGTTCGTGGTGCTGGCGGTGATCTGGGGCGGGGTGTTCGCGGTGAACATGATCGCCAAGGAAGCGAGCCTGTCGCGGCATCCCGGCTGGGCGGAGTATCGTCGCCAATCCTGGTGGCTTCTGCCTCTTCTTCTATAGCGGTCTGACGACTGGGTTTGCTTTCAATGGCAGCGCGGGCCGGGTACGATGCCTAAAGGCGAGGGCCGCCGATGGTCGGGCCTTTCGCTCGGGCGCGTACCGATGGAGTCCCCGCGATGAAGCCTCGTTCCTCCCCCGCGGCTGCAGTCGTCCTCTGCCTGCTCTGGTCGCTTTCTTGCACGACGGCCGCGCCGGCGGCGAACGCGATCGAGGGGAAGGATTGGACCTGGCGCATCCAGGCCGACGGTACGGTCCGGGTTTCTTGCAAGGGGACGCCCGTGCTGGAATCCGGCCACATCGCCTGGGGCAAGGCCTGGGCGTGGGCCGGCGTCTCCGCCGAGTATCACGCCGAGGGCGAGGGGAACGGAACCTTCAAGGGGGGCGTCTCCGACCTGGGGACGGAGATGACCGGCCAGTATCGGTCGCCTCGACCGAACGTGCTGACGATGGATCTGCGGATGGCGTCGGCTCGATCGATTGCGGAGGCGATCGGCGCGGGCCAGAACTGGACCTTGAGGCTGGACTCACCGGTTTTCGGCGGCCGAGCCGCCATGCCGGAACTCGCGGCCGGCGGTCAGGGTTGGACCTGGCGCCCCGCGCCGGGGATGGAGATTCGACTGACCGTCGAACCGGGCGCGGCGAAGGTTTATTACGAGAACGGGGTTCGCATCTTCTTCCTGGCCGATCGGGTCGACCGGGGCGAGAAGCGATTCCGGCTGACGCTGACCTTGCCCGAAGGGGCGACCCGCGAGTCCTCGCCCGAGGAGCGATACGATCCGGAGGCGAAGGCGCGATGGTTCGCCGGCGCGCTCGACTGGAACGCCTCGCCGGTGGATCTGCGGTTTCTCAACGCCGGCGATCGACCGGCCGGCGGTCGCGGCCCGGTGCGGGCGTCGGGCGACGCCCTGGTCTTCGGCGACGGTTCGCCGGCGCGGTTCTGGGGAGGCAACCTCGCGGCCTACGCCCTGTTCGCGACGCCTCGAGCCACGGTCCCCGCGCAGGCTCGCCGGATGGCCCAGATGGGCTTCAACCTGATGCGGATCCACCACCATGATTCGTCGTGGGTCTCGCCCAACGTGTTCGGCCGGAAGCCGACGACGACCCGTCGGCTCGATCCCGCCGCCATGGAGAGGCTCGACTGGTGGATCAAGAGCCTGAAGGACGAAGGGATCTACGTCTGGCTCGACCTCCGCGTCGGCCGGCAGATCCCGCCGGGCGACGGGCCGCCGAACGGCGCGGACGAGATCGCCCGGTCCGAGGGCTCGCTGATCGGCTACGACTACCTCAACGACGGCGTCCGCGCCCTGATGCGCGAGTTCCAGGACGCCTATCTGTCCCACGTCAATCCGCACACGGGCCTGGCGTACAAGGACGACCCCGGGGTCGCGGCCGTGCTCGTCACCAACGAGGACGATCTGACCACCCATTTCGCCGGGCTGTTCGGGCCGGGCTCGGGGCGACCTTTTCACGAAGGCCTGCTGACCCGCGAGGCCCGCTCCTTCGCGGCGCGAACCGGTTTGCCTGAAGCGCAGACGCTCGCGGTCGGATCGCCTGGAGCCGACAAGATGCTGCTCGCTGATCTGGAGCACCGGTTCAACGAGGAGATGATCGCCGACCTCCGACGACTGGGCTTCCGATCGCCCGTGGCGACGACCAACACCTGGGGAGACGCCGGGCTCGCCAACCTCGCCGCGCTTGCCGACGGCGACGTGATCGACGTGCACGCCTACGGCGAGGCCGAATGGCTCGGCTCCAATCCCCGGACGGACGCAAGCTTCGCGGCCTGGATCGGGGCCGGCCAGGTGAGCGGCAAGCCGACGACGATCTCCGAGTGGAACGTCCCCTTCCCCGCCGTCGACCGTTTCGCCGCGCCGCTGTACGTTGCGGCCCTTTCAGCCTTCCAGGGCTGGGACGCGCCGATGATCTACAACTACTCGCAGGACCCGTTGCAAACTCCGAGCGGCCCCTCCACCTGGTCGAGCTTCTCCGACCCGGCGCTGGCGGGCGTGATGCCGGCGGCCGCCCTGCTCTTCCGTCGCGGCCAGGTGGCGCCGGCGCGGGGGACGATCCATCTGGCGCTCTCGCCGGAGCATTTCTTCGGCGGCGTCTCGGCAAAGTCCTCGGCGGCGATCCGGACGGCCGTCGAACAGTCTCGGCTGACGATCGGCGTCCCGGAGACGCCCCATCTCCCCTGGCTCAAGCCGAGCCCGGTCCCCGAGGGCGCCACGGTCATTCAAGACCCCGATCGCGATCTGATTCCCGAGGGGCGGATGTCCGTCCGCTCCGATACTGGCGAGTTGACCCGAGACTGGCAACGCGGGGTGCACGTGATCGACGCCCCCAAATGCCAGGCGGCGTCGGGCTGGATCGGCGGCGATCCCATCGTGACGACCGACGCCCGTTTCGAGGTCCTGACGAAGAAGGCCGTCGTGGCCCTCAACAGCGTGGACGACCAACCGCTCTCGCAGTCGAAGTTCATCCTGATCACGACTGTCGCACGGGCCGTCGCCGATCCCGAAAAACGATCGGCGTACATCTCTGAGCCGGTCGTCGCCACGATCACGCTCAAGACGGCGGCGACCGACCTGGAACTGCTCGCCCTGGCCTCCGACGGCCGCATCGCCGGCCGCCTCCAGCCGAAGCACGCCGACGGCGCCGTCCGCATCGAGCTGCCCGCCGCCAGGGGCTCGCACTGGTACGTGCTCAGGGCCCCGGGGGCGAAGCCGGGGCCTTGAGAAGGTGTGGATGCGGGATTAATCACTTCTTCCGAATGACGATCCGATAATCCTGCGACCACATCTTCGGCGAAGTGGGCGCGGCGAGCGTGGCGACGTCGCCGTCGACTTTCCACAAGAACGCTGAGCCGGAGACGGGATCGACGGGGACGGGGGCCTCGTGGACGTCGCCGAGCGAGGCGGGGAGCCGGCCTTCGTGGGCCGCGGCGTACATCCGGACGGCCTCGACGGTCCGCAGCATGGCGACCCTGCGGGGGAGCCGGGCCTCGGCCTGGAGGGCGCCAAGGGCGGAGGCGTGGATCGAGGCGAAGAGGGCGAACGGGCCTTCCTGAGCCGCGCGGGTTTCGCGTTCGTATTCTTCGCGATGCCCCTCGGCCTCGGCGAGCGTGAGGTAGGCCGGCTCGAACAGGCGGTCCCAGAGAATCCGGAAGCCCAGAATCAGGCCGCGAGCCGCCGCCTCGTCGTCGGTCATGGCGGCGATCCGATCGGCCGGTAGCCCCCCGTGGTCGGCAAGGGTCTTGCGGAAAGTCGCCAGGTGCTTCCGCCTGTATTCGCTGAGATTGGCCCCGAGGCTCGATTTGAGGTTCTCTGCGGTCCTGTCCGGGGCGTGATCGCCGGACTTCGCCGCCTCCGCCTTGGCCGAGGCGACCAACTCGGGGAAGAGCTGGCCGGTGAGCTTCCGCATGCGGTCGTACATCGCCGCCAGGCGGAGCGTCCAGCCCTCCGGCGTTTCAGGGAGGTCGTCAGAGACGAGCTCCGGGATCACGTTCGACGCCAGGGCTCGCTCCTGCTCGAAGGCGTCGTACGTGTCCACCAGGGGAGTGGGAAGGGCGGTCAGGCTCCAGTAGAGGTTCGGCGAGTTCGGGGCCGCGATCCAGTCTTCAACGACGGCGAGCGTCTGAGCGGCCATCGCAATCCCGACCAGGGCGTTGATGAGGAACGGTCCTTTCCCGACCTTGCGGGCGAAGGCCATGCCGGTCTCGATCGACCGCGCCGCGTCGTCGAACCGGCCCTCGGCGATATCCAACCGAGCCTTCAGGGTCTGGAGTCGGCTGAGGTCCCTCATGGTGGAGGCGTCGGCGATGCCGATGTTGATGACGTCCGTCCGCTGCTCGGCGATCGGGTAGCCCCAGTCGCACTGTTGCCGCCGCGCGGCGATGGCGAGCAGGTCGAGCCGACGCTGCCACTTCTCGACCATCGCCTTGACCTCGGGGAGCGGCAAGTCTCGCAGGGGCTTCTGATTCCACTCCGCGGTTTTCTGGGACATGTCGCTCCAGTCCTGGTCGTTCACCTCGAAGCGCAGCCGCAGCAGGATCGGAGCCGCGTCCCCAGGGATGAGCCGGGCCGACGAAGGCAGGAGCGGATACTTGAACGAAGGGGCTGAAGCCGCCGCCGGCGAGGCCGTCATTTCGATCGGCTTGGGAGGCGTCGACTGCGCCGGAGCCAGCCCCGGCGCGAGGGACAACAAGACGGTGACGGCGAAACAGGAACGCATGCAAGAACTCCTGGATCAAAAGGCGCGGAACGAACCGGGAGGCTGGGCTTCGACCCAGACCGGGAACGGCGAGGCGTACTCCCGGCTGGGGCTCGGCCCAGCCTGTGGGGAGGGGCGCGATCTACAGGTTCAGAAGACGGTCCCGATCGCGGACGCGGAGGGGCGTCGGACCTGGTCGCGAAGGGGCGTCGGAGTGAGAGGAGGGCCGATCAAGGTCGACGTCGCCGTCGACGATCCGGCGCGTGAGCGATAGGTAGCTGTAAGGGCTGGGGGGCGTCGGCGGAGTTTCGTCGCGCGACGGGGGCGCGACCGCGACCGGCGCGGAGGCATCCGCCGAGGCCGCGGCCAGAGCCAGGGCCGATTCGAGGTCCAGGCCGCGGCGATGCTCGCGAGACCAGGCCGCGCCGAGGCCGGCCGTCGCCAGGGCCAGCGCGACGGCCGCGGCGGCGACGACTCTCAGGGGGCGGCGGCCTTCGGCGAGGCCTGCGGCGCGGCCGGCTTCGTAGAGGGTCGCACCACGGTCCAGGCCGCCGGCCGAGGGTCGCCAGCCGTCGAGCCGGGATTCCAGCGCGGTCAGGTCGTCGATTCGGTCGTCGTTGATGGACATGGTCGTTCCAGCCTTTCCTGAAGCCGGGCGAGCCCGGACTTGTATCGTCGATGCGCGGCGGCCGTGGAACACCCTTGAAGCACGGCGATCTGGTCGAAGGTCAGTCCGCCCCAGATGCGGGCTGTGACGGCTTCGCGGGACTCGGCGTCCAACTCGGCTAAGAGCGAGGACGCGTCACGGGCGTCGAGCCGGTCGTCCACCGAGGCGAACCAGGCGTCGGCCTCCGATCGGCTGACCAGCCCCTCGCGGGCCCGGCGCCGGCGGTCGCCGCGGTGGGCGGAGACCGCCGCGTTGCGGACGACGCGATGGAGCCAGACGGCCGGTTCGTCGGGCAAGCGCCCCTGCCGCGCCAGGGCGACGAAGGCGTCTTGCACCAGATCCTCGGCCTCGGCGGCGTCGCGCCACTGGCGGGCGTAGAGGACCAGGGCCGCCGCGTGGGCGTCGAAGAGGCGTCCCAACACGTCCGGCCCGATCGTCATGCCCGTCGCCTCCCGATGGCCCTGGCGACGGCCCGTCCGTCTCCCCATGAGAGTACACGCCGCGGGCGGCGAGATTTCTCGGGGGCGATGAATTTGACGAGTGCATCGGGCGGCACGGGTGCCCTTTACACGTCCCGTCGTTCGTCGGGGGAGGCGTCGTGGAGGGTGCGGAGAATTCGGGCTCGCGCCTCGGCGCTGAGGGCGTCGAGCTCGATCGATTCGCCCAAGGTTCTTTGGCGGCAGGCTTTGCGGAGGAACTGGATCTGGCGGCGGAAGCGACGACAGGGCGGGCAGATGATCAGATGGCCGCCCAACGCCAGGCGGTCGACGAGGTCGAGCGGCTCGTCGAGCTGGCGCGAGGCCAGCTCGGACGCCGAATCGCACGCGAGGGTCAGGATCGAGCGGAGCCGTCGCAATCGCTTCATGGACGTCTCGGAGGGCCGTCGGCGTCGGTGCCGAACCAGTGTTTCTCCAGGCAGGCCCGGAGCAGGATCCGCGCCCGGTGGAGCCGGACTCGCAGGTTGCCGGGGTTGACGCGGAGGTCGACGCGGAGTTGATCAAGTTCCACGCCCTCGACCTCCCGGAGCAGGAAGGCCCTGGCGAGGTGGCCGGGGAGGCGAGACGAGCAGTCCTCGAACACCCGCCAGAAGTCGGCGTCGTCGAGCGCCGCCTCGGGGGATCGCCATTTCGCCGGGGCTTCCCGCCAGCGGCCCCGGGCGTCGAACAGGTCCGACGACGGCCGATCGCCGGGACCGGGGAGGTCCGCTTCGATCATGGCCGAACTCGACCGCTCACGGCGATAATGGTCGGCGATCTTCCGTCGGAGAATGCCCAGCAGCCAGGTCCGGGCGGCGGCCTCGCCGCGATAGAGGTGGACGCCCCGGAGGGCTGCAAGGAGAACGTCCTGGACGAGGTCCTCGGCGATCTCCCGACGACCGACGCGCGCCCGGGCGTAGCGGTAGAGCGCGTCGCCGTGCCGATCCAGCCAGGCGGACGGGTCGGCGGTCTCGTCGGCAGGCCCGGAGGTCCCAGGGTTCGGAGTGCTCGACATCGCGGCGGGGCCTCACTCGCCCCCGGTTCGCATGCCCGGGGCTTGCAAGATCTCGGGCGCCTTCACGCGTCCGCCGTGCCCATGGCTGACCTTCGCGAAGGCGACCTTACGCCCCGGGCCGATCACGAACGTGGAGGGGTAAGCCGTCTCGCCCGGGGCGTCCCAGCGGAGCCCGTAGGCCCTGGTCACGGCGAAGTCGGGATCCAGCACGAGGTCGAAGTTGTCGGGCAGCCCCTTGCCCGACGCGAAGTCCTGGGCGTGCGCCTTCAGGGCTTCGGCCGGGCCGGGATAGAGCAGGACGACCCGGGCCTTTCGCTCGCGGAACTGACCGGCATTGCGGACCAGCTCGGCGACTTGCGCCGTACAGGCCGGGCACTCGTAGCCCGGCCAGCCCCGGAGGACCACCAGGACCACGGGCCCCCTCTCGGTCAGCGTCTCCAACCGAACGGCCCCGTCGGCGAGGGTTTTGAGGGTGAAGTCCGGGGCCAGGCCCCCGACGCTCGGCGGAGCGACGGGGCCGGCCGCCAGGGCGCCGGCGACCAGGAACAGGAAACCGCAAGGAGGTGAAAGACGGTGAATCGTACGCACGGCAAGTCTCCCGAGGAACTGATTCCCACCAAGGATTCCACACATCGGTCACTTCGCTTTCGTCGCCCGCCACGGGATGTCGACGGCCTGGTAGACGACGGCCGTGCGCTTGTTCTGGACGAAGCAGGCCAGCCGCAGCCTGTCACGCTTCCAGGCGGGGTCGATCGTGAAGGCGAACTGCTTCGACGCCGGGGCGGTCCCATTCAACTCGACGAAATCGTACTCGGTCCGGCGGGCCGGGAACCGGGCGATCAGGGTCTTGCCGGCGTTCTCCCCAGACTGGACGTCGGTCGAGACGCCGTCCTCGCGAAGCACCGCGCAGACGAGCAGCGGCGCGTCGTCGAGCTTCGTCGATCGGCGAGCGACCGCGACGAACGCCTTGCCCGACAGTCCATCCTCAGCGACGTCGAGTTTCACGTCCAGCGACACGGCGGGCGGTTTGGTCCGAGCCGCGCGGATCGCGGCGGCGGCCGAGGCCGGGTCGCGGCCGTTCACCGACCGGGCGCCGTCGATCATCAGCATCGGCGTATAGTAGAGGCCGTACGATTCGGGCTTGGGCCCGGTGTAGACGTCGTTGTAGACCATCTGCCGCTGGCTGTAGATCGGGTCGGAGAAGACGTCTTTCCACGGCTTGTTGAAGTAATCGACGTGGAAGGCGATGGGGACGATCCCCGGGTTCTCGGCGGCGAGCCGGCCCAGGATCTCCTCGGCGGCGGGGCACATGTCGCACCCCTGCGAGGTGTACAACTCGACGAGGACCCCGCGCTTGGACGACGAGGGCTCCTCAGCGGCCGAGGAGGAGGGGAGGGCCGCCAGGGCGACGACGACTGCGGCGAGGAGCCGGCTTTGAGGGGGCATTGAGGAGTCTCCTGGAGCGAGGCCGCGACGGAGGAGGTCGAGGCGGTCCGGTCGCCCCGAGGACGCTGGCAAGACGCCGCCCGCGGCCGAGTTATTCGCCCCTATCGCCGATCCGCAGGAAATCGCCCCGGACGCGTAACGCTCGAAGGGATCCCGCGACTAATGCCAGGGCGACGGCCAGGAGGCCGCGCCGATCCGCCTCCCATGAGGCACGGTTTCGAGCAATCCAACAGAGGACGATCCATGCTGAGAACCCACCTCGCGCGGGCCCGGTCGCTCGCGCTCACCGCCTTTCTCGTCGTGATCGGTTGTGCATCGGCGGCCGCCGGCGAGTTGCAGATCACGGTGACCAGCAATCAACCGGCCGGCGGCTTCGCATTTTCTCCGGTGTGGTTCGGGGTCCACGACGGGACCTATCGCACGTTCGCCCCGGGGACGGCGGTCTCGCCGGCCTTGCAGGCGGTCGCCGAGCTGGGAGACCCCTCGGCGCTGGCGACGGCCTTCACCGGCCACGGCTCGCAGGCGATCGCGGGCTCGGCGCCGATCGGGCCGGGGGGGACGGCTTCGACGATCCTGGACGTCGCCTCCCCGACGACGCAGCAGTACCTGAGCTTCGCGTCGATGGTGGTCCCCTCGAACGACTTCTTCTTCGGGAACTCCGACCCGTTGGCGTTTCGCTTATTCAACGCCGCCGGCCAGTTCCTGGGGCCGATCACCATCCAGATCTTCGGCTTGAACGTCTGGGACGCCGGCAGCGAGCGGAACGACATCGGCTTCGGCGCGGCGTTCATCGTCGGGGACGACGCCACGGGCCACGTCGCCGAGAACGGCGTGGTCGCGCCCGTCTTCGGCGGCTCGGCCGACAATTCGGCCTACCTCGCCTCCATCCTGGGCAAGTCCACGCCGTACGGCTACGACATCTCGCACCTCATGAGCCCCGGCGACCTCATCGCCACGATTCGGATCGAGGCCGTCCCCGAGCCGGCGTCGATCGCGATGTTCGGCGCGGGCCTCGTCGCGATCGGCGTCGCGACACTTCGGCGGCGCGGCTGAGGCCTTGGGTTACGAACCGAACGACGGCGGCTCCGCTCCGGCGGCGGAGCCGTTCGTCTCCACTGCTCGGCCCGGCTCACCTCGGACGGGGGCCTCGGGCCGGGCCGAGGGGGGCGACGAGTCGCTCTCCTGCTTTCAAGGTTGCAGCGTCGTGGCCGAAACGCCCAGGGCTTGCAGGATTTCGGACGCGTCCGCACGGCCGCCGTGGACGCGGCTGACCTTCGCAAAGGCGACCTTACGGCCGGCGCCAAGCACGAAGGTGGAGGGATAAGCCGTTTCGTCCCCGCCCTCCCAACGCAGGTTGTAGGCCTTGGTCATAACGTAGTCGGCGTCCAGCACGAGGTCGAAGTTGCCCGGGAGATCCTTGGCGGCGACGAATGCGTCGGCGGCCGCCTTCAGACCGTCGGCCTCGCCGGGATAGACCAGCACGACCCGGGCGTTTCTCGCCCGGAACTCCGCGGTTCTTCGGACCAGATCGGCGACCTGTTGCGTGTCGTAAGAGTCCTGGAATCCCGGCCAGCCGCGGAGGAGCACCACGACCGCCGGCCCTTGCTCCACCAACGCTCCCAGATGGACCGACTTGCCGGCGGGCGTCTTGAGCGTGAAGTCCGGCGCCTGGCCGCCCACGACCGGCGGTTCCTTCGAGCTCTGCGCCCCGGCGCTGGAGACGAGGAGCAGCAGCAGGCACGGCTGGAAGAGGCGGAGGGCCGAGTGCATCGTCGAAGTCTCCAGAGGAAATGTAGGGTCATGTAGAATCATACACGAACATTACTTGGCCGGCAGGCCCTGCCATGGAAGATCGACCGCCTGATGAACGACGGCCGTCCGCTTGTCTTGCACGAAGCAGGCCAGTCGCAATTTATCGCGATCTCAGGATGGGTCGATTGTGAAGGAGAACTGCCTGGAAACGGGGGCGGATCCACTCAATTCGACCAAGTCGTACTCGGTGCGACGGGCCGGGTAGCGGGCGATCAGAGTCTTGCCGGCGTTCTCGCCGGAGATCCCCGGATTCTCGGCGGCGGGGCACATGTCGCACCCCTGCGAGGGGTACAACTCGACGAGGCCCCCGCGCTTCGCTGGGGAGGCGGCCTCCTCGGCGGCCGCGAATTGGACGATCGTCGTCAGGAAGACGGTCACGGCCAGGTGCAGCCGGCGGAGCGGCATGAGGGATTCTCCTGAAGCATGCCATCGAGAAAGTCTGTGGCGTTCCCGTCGCCACGAGAATGCGAGCAAGACGACCGCCGCCGCCAGGCTCAGAACGAATCTGCCGCGTACCAGATCGAGACGAGCGCCAGAACCACGACCACCCATGGGACGCCCGCCACGACGAGCGCGGCCCAGCCGGCCGTGGGAAGGACGCCGATCCACCATCCGAGCAGGAACTTCGTGAGGTAGTAGGTGAAGGCGAGGAGGAGCAGCAGGGCGAGCAGGATGCCGAACCAGACGAGGCCCGAGATCTTGGTGACCCACTGGAGGTTCTCCTCGGGCTTCTGAGGCTTCAACTCGATCGGGAAGGACGCTGCGCCCGCCTTCGGGCCCAGCAGAATGAACCGGGAGAGCGACTCGTGGTTGCGCGGGTCGAGAGCCGCGCCGTGGCCTCCGTCGACGGTGAACTGGTTGCGGTTGGCGACGTCCCTGGTGAATCCGGTCAGACCGCCGCTTCCCAGGACGCCCCGCGGTCGTCGAAAGACGCGCCGGAGCTGCTCGTGGAAGGCCGGGAAAAGGCCCACGACCCAGTCGCGCGTGGCGACGTCGTTGCGCAGGTCCTGGAGCCGTCCCTCGGCCTCGAACTCGTCCCACTCGTAGTCGCGGTCGACGACGCTCCCGGTCAGGGCGACGCGTTCGAACCGACACGCCTTGTAGTCGCGCATCGCCTGCGCCAGCATGTGCGTGCCGTGGCTGTGGCCGACGAATCCGAAACGGCGGCGGGCGTTGGGGAACTGCGCGACGTCCTGAGTGTACGAGTCCATGAATTCGCGAGTCACCTTGAGGCGGTCTCGGGGGATCAGGAAGTTGAGCAGGGAGAAATAGACGTACTTCCCTTTTCGGACCACGAGCGAATCCTCCGGCATCCCCTCCGCGCGGGCGACGTCCTTGAGCTTCTCCGCCACCGCGTCGACCCAGTCGCCGTAATCCCGGATGCCGTGGACAAGGTAAACGACGCGCGTCACCTCGTCGCGGCGTCGGTTCTCGACGGCCGTCTGTGGGCCGATCTCCCCCACGGGGTCGGCGATCGCCGTGCGGAAGAGCCGCTCGCGCTTCTCGCAGCTTTCCGGAGAGTGGCCCGGTCCGGGGGTGAATCGCAGGATGTCGTAATGCCCGGTCTGCTTGCTGCGCTCGATCCCATCCGAGGTCACGACCAGACTGCAAAACTTGTCGCCCGCCAGCAGCACGTCCTGGTGGTCGGACTCCTTCATCATGTTGTCGTACTTGCCCACCAGCAGGATCGTGAGCGGATAGCCCTCGGCGGTCGCATTGAGGTTCGACCACTGGACGCGGAGGTTGCCGATGAACGGCGAGCCGCGCAGGGTTGCGAAGATCAACTTCCCGAGCCCCGCCTTTCGGGCCGGCCTCTGGATCAGCCGGAAGAACCAGTAGAGAGGCCGGCTCATGTACTCAGGCCGCACGGTCAACGTCCAGCCTCGGTCCATGCTCGACATCAGGACCATCCGTTCGACCAGGCCCGGCCAGGGCTTCTTCCCCCGAACGAGCTGCGTGGGACAGTCCTGGACCTGCCCGCGGCCGTAGACGTACGCCTTGCGGATCATCAACGCTCCGACGCTGTGGCCGATCAGCACGATTTTCCGATAGCCGTCGCCGGGTCGCTGGGCCCGGGCGTCGACGGCTTCCTGGATGGCGTCGCTCAGGTCGGCCGCGATCCTCGCCGCATCGGCCCGGGAGAGCCAACACGTCAAATTGCGGAAGAAGGCCCAGATGAAGCGGATCGGCCAGGAGAGCCGTCGCAGGATTTCGAGGAATCGGGACCGGGGCCGAGCGCCTCCCTCCACGACCCACCGATTGGAACCCCAACTCGCAGGATAGCGCGGCGCCAACAAATCGGCGTCCGGATACTCTTCGAGGACGACCCGCCGGAGGTCCCGAAGCCGGTCCCAGGGATACCCCCAGCCGTGCACGAGGACGACCAGGTCGAGCGATCTGGACGCAGGGGGGAAGGCGACCGGCTTGGGGTAGGCGAGGGCCATGTCGTCGGCTCCAGAGGGCTGATCCCGCGCCCGTTCCGTCCGCGAGGGGCGTCGTCGATACGCCGGTCCCCCGCATTGCGGCGTCGTCGACGACGCCTCTGGCGGTACGCTTCCTTTGTGTTATAATCTTCGGGACCGTTGCATGCGCCCTCCCTGGAACGGTTCCCGCCCCGACCTCTCACCGAGGAGCCGGCGCCGCTGATGAATCGCCCCTTCACGCAGTCTCTGATCATCCTCATCCTGGGGGCCCCCCTGGCGGCGAATCCGCGCGCCACGGCCGGCGAGGATGCGGCCGCCGAGGCGACGGGCCTCTTCAAGACGTACTGCTACGACTGCCACGGCGACGGCGCCCGCAAAGGGGGCCTGGCGCTCGACGAACTGCTGAAGCCCGGCAAGGGCGAGGGCCGGCTCGAGTGGGAGTCCGTCTGGAAGATCGTCCGCCACGAGTTCATGCCCCCCGCCGACGCCGACCGTCCCTCCGACGACGAACGCCGGGAGATGACCCGCTGGATCGAACGCCAGGTCTTCCACGTTGAGGCATCGAAGCCCGACCCAGGCCGCGTGACCATCCGCCGCCTCAATCGGATGGAGTATCACTACACCGTCCGCGACCTGTTCGGGATCGAACTGGATCTGGCCAGGGAACTCCCCCCGGACGACACGGCCTTCGGCTTCGACAACATCGGCGACGCCCTGACGCTCTCCCCCGCCCTCCTGGAAACCTACCTGAAGCTGGCCGAGAAGGTCGTCGAGTCGGTCGTCGTGACCGACGGCCCACGCCATCCTCGGGTCGACCTGTCGCCCCCTCAGTTCAAGGCGACGGCACCCGACGAGAAGGGGCGACTCCAGCAGACCGCCCAGGTTGAGCTGAAGCATTCGGGCCGCTACCGCGTCGAGGTCCAGTTCCGGCTGGGCGACTTCCGGGCCACCACCGGCGATTACCTGTTCCAGATGACCATGGGCGGGACGAAGCTCGCCGAACAGGTCGTCAGCGACGGCGGCGAGAAGACCTACGTCCTTGCCGGCGAGGTCGAGCTGCCGGCTGGGACGCACGCCCTGGCTCTGTCGACCGAGCCGACGCCCCCCGTCGCCGGGGGCGACAGGCCGCGTTCGTTGACCCTCTTCCCCAGAGCCATGGTCGTCGGGCCGCTTGGGTCGAACATCTTCGACGTTCCCGAGCCTCACCGCCGGATCTTCTTCAACGGTCCCGCGCCCGAGGACCCCGCGGCTCGTCGAGCTTACGCCAAGTCCGTCATCCGGCGCGTCGCCGATCGGGCCTTCCGTCGCCCCGCGACCGACGAGGCGATCGAGCGGCTGGCCGACGTCGCCCTGGAGGGGGGCTCGTTCGAGGTCGGAATCGCCCGGGCCCTGACGGCGATCCTGGGCTCCCCTCGGTTCTTCTACCGGGCCGAACTCCAGGCGCACCCGGACGACCCGGCGGAAGTCCAGCCGCTCGACGAATACGCGCTGGCGTCTCGGCTCTCGTACCTGCTCTGGCTGAGCCTTCCGGACGACGAGTTGTCCCGACTGGCCGCGGAAGGCCGATTGCGGGCCGAACTCCCGGGGCAGCTTCGCCGGATGCTGGCGGATCCGAGGTCAGGCCGGTTCTTCGAGGACTTCGCCGGCCAGTGGCTGCGGACGCGCAACATCCTGCACACCCCGATGACCAGCCGCGATTCAGCCCGCGTTACGCCCGTCCGCCCCGCCATGAAGCGCGAGACGGAGATGCTCTTCGAGTACATCGCCCGCGAGGGCCGCGACCTCGTCGAGCTGCTGACGGCCGACTACACGTTCCTCAACGAGAAGCTCGCGAGGCACTATGGGATCGACGGCGTGTCCGGCGACGAGATGCGCCGGGTCCCTCTGCCGCCGGAGAGCCATCGCCAGGGCGTGCTGACCCACGGCGGCCTGCTGATCTCCACGTCGAACCCCGGCCGAACCTCGCCGGTGAAGCGCGGGGTGTTCGTGCTGGAGAACCTGCTGGGGAAGGAAGTGCCGCCACCTCCGCCGAACGTCGCGCCATTGGAGGACGAACGGCGGGGCGGGTTTCGGTCGAGGACGCTCCGCGAGCAACTGGCCGCGCACCGGGAGCAGGCGTCGTGCGCCTCGTGCCACAACCGCTTCGACCCGATCGGCCTGGCGCTGGAGAACTTCGACCAGCTCGGCGTGTTTCGCGAGCGAGAGCGCAACGGCCAACCCGTCGACGCCACCGCGAAGCTCGTGACGGGCGAGGCGATCTCGGGGGCGGCCGAGCTGGGCCGGGCGCTGGCCTCTCGGCCCGAGGCGTTCTACCGCTGCGTGGCCGAGAAGCTGCTGACCTACGCCCTGGGCCGCGGTTTGGAACCTTCGGACGCACCCACGCTGGACGCGATCACGGCCCGAACCAAGGCGGAGCATGGAGCGTTCCCCGCGATGCTGACGGCCGTGGTCGAGAGCGCTCCGTTCCAGTCGCGTCGTGGCGACGGCGGCGAGGCCGCGGCTCAAGCGCGGACGGCCCGGATGCAGCCCCCGCCGCCGGAACGTCGGGGCGCCGCCGGCCGAAGCATGGTGGAGGCCGCCCGTCGCGCGGCGGCCGGGGAACAGGCGAAGAACCAGGCGGAACCCGAAGAGGCCGAGGCCGAGCGCCCGGCAGGCGCCGAAGTGGAGGGAAGGCCGTGAGCCGACGACCGACGACCGACGGGACCAGTCGACGCGCCTTCCTTCGCGGCCTGGGCGCCTGCGTGGCGCTGCCGACCCTCGAATCACTGGCCCGCCCTGCGCGAGCGGGGGCCGTCGCCGGCCGCCCGGCGCAGACGGCCTCCGGCATGCCCCTGCGGACGGCGTTCGTCGCCTTCCCCAACGGCTCGAACTACGAGCGCTGGCTCCCCTCTGGCGAGGGCCGCGACTACAAGGCGAACGAGACGTTCGTCCCGATGGCCGCGCTCCGCGAGAAGTTCCAGATCATCACCAACCTGGCCCACGACGCGGCCAACGACTGGGGAGACGGTCCCGGCGATCACGCTCGCTCCGGAGCCACCTTCCTGACCGGCGCCCACGCCTGGAAGGCCGGCGGCGCGAGGCTCCATCTGGGGACGTCGGTCGATCAGGTGGCCGCCGCGCAGGTCGGCCGGACGACGCGGATCGACTCGCTCCAGCTCGGCACCGAGCCCGGCCGTCTCTACGGGGCCTGTGACACCGGCTACGCCTGTGCGTATCAGTACAACCTCTCGTGGGCTTCCGAGAGCACCCCCCTGCCCCCTGAGCCCAACCCCCGAATGGTCTTCGAGCGTCTCTTCGGCGCGCCCGGCCCCAACCGTGAAGCCCTCCTGCGACAGCGTTTGGAGACCCGCAAAAGCGTCCTCGACTTCGTTCTGGACGACGCCCGCAGCCTGCAGAAGTCGCTGGGTCGGAACGACCGCGCCAAGCTCGATGAGTACCTGGCGGGCGTTCGCAAGCTCGAAGAGGAGATCGAAAAGCACGAGCGGTTCCGCTCGCCCGATCCCTCGCTCGCCCCGGCCCTCCCCGCCGGCATCCCCGAAGGCCACGGCGATCACGTCGACCTGATGTACGACCTGATGGCCATCGCCTTCCAGTCCGACTCGACCCGCGTGATCAGCTTCGCCGTCGCCCCCGAGGGGAGCAACCGCCCTCTCCCGGAGCTGGGCCTGACCGAAGGCCACCACTACCTCACCCACCACGCCGGCGATCCGGAGAAGCGCAAGAAGGTCGGCCAGATCGAGCGCTGGTACATGGAGCGGTTCGCCCGCTTCCTGGCGAAGCTCGACGCCGCCAAGGACGCCGACGGATCGTCCGTCCTGGACAACGCGATGATCGTCTACGGCTGCGCCATCGGCGACGGCAACCGGCACAACCACGACCAGTTGCCGGTCGTCCTGGCGGGCGGCGGCGGTGGGACGCTTTCCCCCGGCCGTCACGTCAAGCTGGCCTCCGCCACGCCGATGACGAACCTCTACGCCTCCATGCTCGACCGCCTGGGCGTCCGCGCCGAACGCGTCGGCGACAGCACCGGGCGGCTCGACGAGGTCTGATCGAAGGTTCCCGGGCGAGGAATCTCGTAGAGCAGCGTGAGATTGAGGCGGCGACGGCAAACTAAGGGTTGTCGAGCGAGGCCGCGAACCCTCGTCGCGAGGTCGCCGGGATGTTGAGCGACGCGGAGATCCGCGAGGTGATCGATCAGGTGTCGCGCGGTAACCGCGAGGCCTTTCATCTGATCGTCCGCGCTTACAACCTGCCGCTGCGCAGCTTCATCGCCAGTCAGGTTCACCACCTGGAAGACGTCGACGACCTGGCGCAGGAGGTGCTGCTGGGCGCCTATCGCAACCTGGGCGACTTCCGCCGCGGCGAGGACTTCGGAGCGTGGCTGCGGGGCATCGCACGCAACCAACTCCTCTTCTATTTTCGCACCTCGGGAAGGCGACGGAAGGCGATGGAACGGTTCCGCGAAGACGCCTCGCGGCTCGTCCAGGCTGATCTCGACCACGCGGTCTCGGGCGACACCAGCGAGGCCGTCGAGGCCCTGCTGCGTTGCGTGGGTCGGCTCCCGGAGAAGCTCCGCCGCGTGGTCCGCGCCGGCCTCGACGGCGACAAGCCGGCGCTCCTGGCCAAGGAACTGATGACCACCGTCGGCGCGATCTATAACCTGCACTACCGAGCCAACCGCCTGTTGCGGGAATGCATGACGAGGGAACTTGACTGAGATGGATCCCGACCTGCGCGAGATGATCGCCGCCTGGATGGGGGGCGACCTGGAATCGGCCGAGGCCGAGCGATTGCTCGCGAGGCTGCGCGACGACTCGGCCTTTCGGCTCGCGTTCGTCGCCGAGATCCGGATGCTCGGGATGCTGAAAGCCGTCCAGTCGTCGGAGCCGCGCTGGCTGCGCCTTGAGGACGAACTGGGCTGGAGCGCCTTGCAAACGCCCGACGACGAAGCCTCAGCCGTGGAGGAGGAGTTCGCCCGGCGGCTGTCCGAGGGACCCCCGCGACTGAGCCAGGCCGGACGGCGACGGGCGGCTTGGCTGACGCCGACTGCCGCAGCCGCCGCGGTCCTCGCGGCAGCCGCCCTCGTCTACTGGGTCGCGTCGCGGCGTGGGAACGTTCCACCCGCCCCGGTCGTCGTCCTGGGGGCGCCGCCGGCCTTGACCCCGGCCATTGCGATGCTGGTCCAGGAAGACTCGGCTCGTTGGAATACGTCGAGCGGGCCGCCGCCAGCCGTCGGCGAGGTCCTCCGCCCGCGTCGTCTTGAATTGCTGGAAGGCCGCGCGACTCTCTCCATGCTCAACGGCGTGCGGCTCGTCGTCGAGGGGCCGGCCGACCTGGATTTGATGTCCGTCGATCAGGTCCACTGCCGGCGTGGTCGGTTGCGCGCCCGGGTGCCCGAGGGCGCCGAAGGTTTCGTCGTTTCCGGCCCGGGCTCAGCGGTCGTCGACATGGGGACCGAGTTCGCGCTCAATCTCGCCCCCGAGGGCGCGGCGCGAGGTCGGGTCATCCAGGGGAAGGTGGAGGCTGCGGCGCTGGGACCCTCCGGGATGCTGGAACGCTCTCGCGTGCTGTCCGAGAAGCGGAGCTTCAAGATCGACCACTCCGTGATCGAGCTTGAAGAGAACGACTCGCCGACCGACTTCGTCGGACCGTCGAACCTGACCGTCGGTACGCTCGCCCCGGCCGCCGATTACGCCTCCACGATCCTGGCCGACCATCCTGCGAGTTACTGGCGGTTCGAACGCCTGGATTCGGGGAAAGTCTCGAACGAGGTCTCGGGCGGACCCGATCTCGTCGCTCACGGCCCGGTCCGACTCGCAGATCCCGTCGACGGCCGTGACAACCACTGCGCCGAGTTCGTCGAGGGGGACACAAGCCAGTACTTCAGCCCCACGACACTCTGGTCGCCTCCCGAACGGCCGGGGTACGCCGTCGAACTCTGGTTCCTTACCGAGTGGATCTCGCACGCCGCGCTGGCCGCGATGGTCTCCGAGCCCGACACTCAGAACCACGCGTTCCTTCTGGAGTTGACTTCACGGAACCGCCTGACGCTCCTATATAAGCCGGCTTCGGTCCGGATGGTCCATCGCCGTCCTCCAGGTCGTGGGGGCGGCGGCACGGTCTTCTCCGAGCCGTGCTACGTCCCCTACCGCTGGCATCACCTGGTCGGCCAGATGAACGGCGATCGGATGGAAGTCTATCTCGACGGTCTTCCCACCGCGTCGTCGGTGGTTTCCGCGGGCCCGGCGACTCCTCCCGCGCAACTGATCTTCGGTCGGCTCACGACGATCCCCATCCACGACTCCGGCTACAGCCGGCCGTTCTACGGGCGGATCGACGAGGCGGCGATCTACGATCACCCGTTGACGCCTGAGCGGATTCGCCTCCACCACGAACTGGGCCGGGCCCGGCCCTGAAGCGGCAGGCTTGTGAAGAGACGGTGAATTTCGTCGCGGCGCCCGGCTTTTCCGCGGCAAAGTCGAGTTCCGTGTGAGATTCGAACCGACGCGGCAAATTCGTTGCGTTCGAATCTCTAAGTCATCCGTCGTGTCTTCGCGGACGCTTACTCGTCTGCCCTTGGGATCGAAGAAGCCGAAATCACGCCTAAGCGTGCATCGGCCTCCTCGCCTCGCGGTCGGTCTGTGGAAGGGCCTGCGCCGGCCGCGTCCACATTGCACGGCCGAGCAAGGCCGATCCTTCCTCAACGTCAGAGGGATAACGCATGCGCACCTCATCGCCGCGACTCGGCTTCACACTGATCGAACTCCTGGTGGTGATCGCGATCATCGCCGTGCTCATCGCACTGCTGCTGCCGGCCGTGCAGGCGGCTCGCGAGGCCGCCCGTCGCGCTCAGTGCGTCAACAACCTCAAGCAGATCGGCCTGGGGTTGGCCAACTATGAGAGCGGCGTATCCGCTTTCCCAACCTCGGAGTTGGAACGGTGGGCCCCCGGCAACACGTCGCCCTCTGCGCTGGTGATGGTCCTTCCCTACATCGAGCAGACGGTGCTTGCGAATGCGTTGAACTATCTCAATATCGCCCCGGCCGCGGGCGGACCGACCTTCTGGAACTCGACGTCGCCGGTCAACTCGACGGTGCAGTTCGCGGTGATCAACGCGTACCTCTGTCCCTCGGACCAGTCTCGGCTGACCTTCGCCTACGGCAGTACGAACTACCAGGCTTGCACGGGGGCCGACGCCAACAACTTCAACAGCACCACGACCGTCCGGACGGTCACCAGCGTGCAGTCGTACGCGGGCGTCTTCAACGGCCTGAGCGTCTCCAACAACATGGGCGCGATCGTCGACGGCACGTCGAACACGGTCGGCATGAGCGAGGTCGTCAAGGGGATCGGCCAGGTCAACACCTGGGATCCGCTGAAGCCGGGGGCTTACGCTTCGAGGGTCTCCACGGCGGCCTCGAACAACCCCCAGACTGACAACGCGAACTGCAAGACCGTCAACCGTTCCGCTGCCAGCATCTCGGCCGGTTGGCCTTTCGGCGGTGCCTGGTGGTGGGGACGTTCCGGTCAGACGCGGTACAGCCACGTGATGACCCCGAACGACGTGAGCTGCGCCTTCGGCAGCACGAGCAACACCGACAGCAACCTCGACGCCATCACGGCGTCCAGCCGGCACTCCGGCGGCGTGAACGCCCAGTTCATGGACGGCTCGGTCCGTTTCATCAAGGATAGCATCAGCCCCGCGACCTGGTGGGCGCTGGCGACCCGGTCCGGCGGCGAGGTGATCTCGTCCGATTCGTACTGACCCGCGCCGTCGACCTTCGACTCCGCTCGGCTGACGCGGCGAGCCCAGGGCAACGCGGGGCATCGAACCCATACTGTTCCTCTGGATGTTTGCAGCAGGGAGAATGGACAGATGATGCGAACGATGCGCTGGGTGTTGACCTCGGCCGTGACCACGGCCGCCTTGCTGGGCGTCGTGGCGGGATGCGACGACGGGACGCCGCCCGTGGAGAGCGGAATGGAGGAGGTCGCGGTCAAGGGAACGGTCACGCTCAAGGGGAAGCCGCTTGAGAATGGCGACATCACCTTCGACGGCAGCAACGTCAAGCGGAAGAACGGAATCCTGAAGTCCGCCAAGGTGAAGGCGGGCGTCTACGAGGCCAAGGCCCTGGTCGGCGGCAACTCGGTCACCGTTCACTCCAAGGAGATCGACAAGGACACGGGCCTCTCCGCCAACTCCAAGTTCGTGGAGCTGAAGGCTGGGGAGGAGAACAAGGTCGACATCCAGCTCTAAGCCGGACTGACGCCTTTGAACGAGACCTGGGGGAATGCCGCGCGATCCCGCACGGCATTCCCCTCGCTGATTTCGTACGCCAAGTGGTCCGGCGCTTGCGCCGTGCATTGACTCCAATCGATCCGGCCGACGTCCGAGATTTGCGGCGAAGGCTGGGCTCGCCTCTCGGGACCGGGTACGATGCGCCCGTCGTATCGCCCGAGCCTGTTCCCGACACCAACCGCCAGGAGCCGCGTCATGGACCTTTCGCGTCGCCAGTTCATCCAGACCGCGGCCGTCGGGGCCGCCGTTGCACCTTCGCTGGGCGCGGCCGCCGCGGCCGGCAAGCTGCCGAGCCGGCCGTTCGGCAAGACCGGGATGGAGGTCTCCATCCTCGGCTTCGGCTCGGGCAGCCGGTTCCTTATGTACGATGAAGACACGGCGCTCCAGGCTTTGACGAAGGCCCTGGAAGGCGGGATCACGTACATCGACACCGCCAACAACTACGGCAACGGCAAGAGCGAGGAGCGGATCGGCCGCATCCTCCCCGAGTGGCGCTCCAAGGTGACGCTCGCCAGCAAGATCGCCGGCCGCACGGCGGACCTGTTCAATCGCCAGCTTGAGGCGAGCCTGAAGCGGCTGAAGACCGACCACCTGGACGTCTGCCATCTGCACGCCCTCTCCGGTCCCGAGGACCTCGCCAAGATCGAGGCCCCCGACGGCGCGTTGAAGGCCCTGTACAAGGCCCGCGACGAGAAGATCATCCGGGCCGCGGGGATCTCCTGCCACGCCGCGCCCGAGTCGCTCAAGCTCGCCCTGGAGCGGCACGACTTCAACGCCACCCAGATGGCCCTGAACGCGGCGCTCGCCCGCATGGCCGAGGCCAAGGGAGGCATGAAGGCCACGCCGATGCCCCCGCCGGGGAGCTTTGAGGAACTCGCCTTGCCCGTCGCCGTGAAGAAGGGGCTGGGGATCATCGCCATGAAGGTCTTCGCCCAGGAGCAGATCCTTGGCGCTGCGCCGGTGGAGAAGCTGCTGGCGTACTCGCTGTCGCTGCCGGTGAGCCTGGCCAGCGTGGGGATGCCCAAGCTGGAGTTCATCGACCGCAACCTGGAACTGGCCCGCGCCTTCACCCCGATGTCGGCCGACGACCGCCACAAGCTGAACGACTCGATCGCCTCCGAGCGCAAGGCGGCCGTCGTGGAGTTCTTCCGCGACCACCTCGACGCCTGACAGGCTCTCGCGGTCATTCACTGCAACCACCGGGCGGCCGCTCGGACCGCGGTCCAAGCGATCAGCCCGGCGGTCGCTAGCGCCAGCAGGACGGCCGCCGCGTCGCGGTTTGGGGATTCGGCGGGGGCTTTCGGCGGTGAGGGAGCCTTTATCTTCGGGCCCAGGAGGCGGCGAGCCTCGTCGAGCGTGATCGGAGGGACCTCGAGGGCCAGCGGGACCGAGCCCCCAGGGCCTTCGATCGCACGGACCGGTCCGGTGGTGATGATCGCCGGCCTGGCGTCCAGGTCGAGAGATGAAGTGGCGCGAAAGTGGGCCGTCGCACGTCGGCCGCCCATCGGGGTGAAATCCGGCGACTCCCCATTCTTCGCGTCGAGCCCTCCCAACTCCCACGTCTCGCAGTCCCATCCGGTCGGTACATACCCGCCCGAGGCGCACCGCCAGGCTTCCTGGACCTCCACCGTCAGGCCGGTCGCCGTGCCCGATCCTCGGTCGAACTTGATCAGACGGGCCGTCCTCGGGAGCCAGCCGATGGAAGGGTCGTAGGCGACCTCGATCCGGATCCATCCACTTTCGCTGATCTTGTGATACGACTCCACCTCCACGGGGCGGCCGTCTCGAACCCCCGGTAGAAGCTCCGGCGTCACCCCCGGGAAGACCGACTCGATCATGTGGGGGAATGACGTCGCCATCCCCCACCAGAGCGGCGACCGGGCGTCCTCCGGCAGAGCGGCCCCCTCCCCCTCGGCGACCTCCAGCGAACGAGGGCGCCGCGAGACCAGGGTTGTACCGTTCCACAGGACCTCGTCCGCGGCCAGACCCGGACCCCCCTCCTCCGGCCGCCATCGCAGGTGCTCCGTCCGGCCGTCGCAGGCCCACGTCCCAAGGATGACCGTCGCCGGGTCTTCGACCCCGCTCCCCGCCAGCCGATCGTACGCGAACCGGAATTGCACCTTCGCCCGGGTGACCGCATAGTTCGCCTGCGACCGCTCCAGCGGTGTCAGCCCGCTCGCCAGGACGCCGAGGATCATCGCTGTCGCGAACGTCATGGGAAGACCCTCTCGAACAGAATCTATGACATGTGTCATTCGGCCTCTGTCGTGGATTCTTTCGCCGAGAGTTCCCGTCGTCAAGGGGTTTCTGCGACATTTGTAGGATTGGCGGATCGAGGGCGGAACTACGGGTTGGGGGCTCCCTTGATAGGGGACGACTCTGCGTCGACGCGGGTAGTCTCGTAGGGCTGATTCCCGCCGGGGTTCGTCCCCGAGGTCCTCATCGAATGATGTTTCAATTATAGGATGGTGTGTGAATCTCGGGATGCGACGAGGGCCATGGCGTTTCAGTCTTTCGCATAGACCCTCACGAAATCGACGATCATCGTCGAGGGCTCCGGCGTCTTGTCGACGGGCCAGCCGCCGCCGAGGGCGAGGTCGACGAGGAGGTACAGGGGGACCTTGGCTTCGGGAGGGGTGGGGTGGCTGCGGAGCGGGACGCCGTCGAAGTAGTAGGTGACCTGGGCGTCGTCGACCATCACGCCGTAGGTGTGGAATTCGGCCGTCATGTCGGGGACCAGGGCGACGTCGCCGTCGGCCGTGTGCTTGCCACCCGGCGGGGGCCAGAGATGGGTCGTGGTGTGGAGGGCGTTGTCGTTGACGCCGTATTGTTCGACCACGTCCAGCTCGATCTGCGTGATCGTCTTCTTATCCTTCGGCTCCTTCAACTGGGGGACGCCCAGCAGCCAGAAGGCGGGCCAGGTGCCGGGCCCTTTGGGGAACTTCGCCCGCATCTCGAAGTAGCCGAACTTCTGCGAGAAGCCCTGGCCCGTGGGGTCGACCGACGCCAGCAGGCCCGACCGCCACTTGCCGTCGACCTTCCTGGCGGTGATGTGGAGCATCCCGTCCTTCAACTCGAACGGGAAGCCGGGCTTCGGGTCGGCGAAACCGGCGTCGCCGAAGTCCCCCGAATACGGCGTGTGGGCGATCCAGCGCGTGCCGGGGCCCCAGGCCGAGACGTCTAGCGGTCCGTTGAACTCTTCGCTGAAGGTGCGCCGCCAGCCCGTGAGATTCAGGCTCGGCGGCGGCAGCTTGGGGATGGGTGCGTCGGCGCGGATCTCCAGGGAGCCGACCCGACAGGCGTCCTCGCCGATCATCGCCAGGCTCGACGCCGTTGCCGCGCGGAACGGCTTGCGGCCCCCGCCCTTCGCGGCCGGCTTGCCCGACCAGAAGCCAACGACGACTTCATAACGCCCCGGCGCGACGTTCGACGGCACGATGACCGTCTTGCTGTACGTGACCCGGCCTTTCCAGTCGGCCGTCGGTCGGCCCGGGTCGTGATCGGCCTGGAAGACCATCTGGCCTTTCTCGTTGCGGAAGTGGACGAAGACGCTGCACTCGATCCCCAGCGGCTCGGCGTCCCAGGTGTAGCTCATCCGCGTCCCGAACCCCGGTCGACAGATGGCGGGCTCGATCGTGCACGCGACGAGCGTCGGCTTCCCCGCGGCGGGCGGGACCGCGGCGAGATCGTCGACCCACAGGCTCCCCCGTCCCGCCTTCACCGCGTTCTTGCCGATGTTCAGCCCGATCCCCTTCGCCGGCCCGTGCCAACGGCCGTCGTTCGCGCCACCCCAGTGCTCGCCGCCGACGAGGCCGGTGATCGGGAGGTCCAGTTCCCGCCAGTCGCGATCGGCACCCTCGGGGAGCCTGGCCTTCGACTGGTGGCACTGGCCAGTGGCGTCGACGATCCGGACGCCGATCTCCGCGAGATCCCGCGCCTGCACCCAGACCCGGAGCCGTTCGACGTCCGGCAACTCCAACCCTTCCAGATCCCGCCAGACCCCGACGTACGCCCCGCCCGCGCGGAAGTCGCCGTCGAGCCGAAGCGACGCCTTGCCGCCATGCGCAAACGTCGCATCCCGCTCCATCGCCCCCTTCGCCCCCGGGAACTCCTCGCCGCCGACGAACTTCCAACCCTTCAGATCCCCCTCGAAGCCATCGACCGTGATCCCGGTCGACTGCGCCGAAGCTGAGGATGTTGTCAGGATGACCCAGACGAGCCAGAGCGATGAGCGGACGAAGTTCGGACGCATGGGAGGTGTCCTCATGAACCCGGGCAGGGTGGGGCTGCGGCTTCTCGGAGTCTGGCGGGAGCGTCGAGGCGGGACAAGAGGCGTGATTTCGCGGCGGCTTCGATTGGGTTCGGTCGGTGCGGCGTGTTCGAGGCTTTTGATGTCGCAAGGCCTGTGTTTTCAGTAGGTTGTGGTTTCTGGCGGCGGCTCGGCGATTGGCTTCGGTCGACGACTTCTCGTGGGGCGTTTCACTCGATCTCACCACCAGGCAGAGCGATCTGGGTGCCATGCCCACGCTCGTTCGTGGGCATGCGATCAGCAACGGTCGCGCGTCAGCTCTCGTCGGTTCATGGCCATGCAAGCGTGGTCGTGCCGTTCGTCATCCGTCCAAGTAGTAGGGTACGACCGAAACGCCAGGCTTGGTCGAGGGGCCAGGGATATGGGGAGTGTGCGGGTGAGGTCGACGCGGTCGGCGGGGACTCCCCAGGCGGGGCGGGGTGTGCCATAATCGCGGGGTGGAATCTCGCATGAAGGGCCATGGGGCCGCATGCGGGGAGGGGGAAGGAGTCGGTGATGGTCTCGGTGCATTTACTGCCGGCGTTGATCCCGTCGGGGGCGTTGCGCGGGGGGGTGGCGGTCGTGATCGACGTGCTGCGAGCCTCCACGACGATCGCCCACGCGCTGGCGCACGGTTGTGAGGCCGTGCTCCCCTGCCTGGAAATCGACGAGGCCCGGCGGATCGCGGCGGATTTTCCGAGAGGTCAGGCGCTGCTCGGCGGCGAACGTCGGGGAGAGCCGATCGCGGGGTTCGACCTGGGGAACTCGCCGGGCGACTACTCGGCGAAAGCCTGCTGCGGCAAGACGCTGGTGATGACCACTACCAACGGCACGAAGGCGCTGCTCGCCTGCCTGGATGCGGAAACGGTTCTCGTCGGTGCGTTCGTGAACTTCGCGGCGACCGTTCAGCGGTTGATCCACGAGGAGCGCCCCATCCACATCGTTTGCGCCGGGACCGAAGGCCAGATCAGCTACGAGGATTCGCTGCTGGCCGGCGCGTTCGCCAGCCGGCTCGCCGACCTGGAGCACGACCTGGCCAACGACCAAGCCGAGGTCGTCCACGGGCTCTGGGAGCACGTCGACGAGAGCATCCGGTCGTACGAGGACCACGGCCGTCGATCGGGCGAGGAGCCACCCCTGGTCCGCTACCTCAAGCGCGGGGCCGGCGGCCGTCGCGTGATGGAGCTGGGTCTGGGCGACGACATCGAAATCGCGGCCACCCTCAACCGGGACGACTGCCAGGTGGTCGTCGAATTGGCTCGCGACCCGCTGCGGCTGGTGGTTTCGGATTAAGACGAGGAAAGCTCGGGCTCCTGCTGAGAAAACGGAATGGAGTCGTGATCGGGTGGCATGGCCACGCTTGTCGTGGCCATGGATCGGCGAGGGATGTTTGCGAGACCATCGCCGATCGCATGCCCACGACGGGCGTGGGCATGGCACCCAAGCCAGATCCGGTCTCTTGTGGTAATCGGTCGTAGTTTCCAGAATACGGACCCGCGGCCAGGACCGCGGCGGAAGTGAATCGATCTCAAGAGGGGAAGGCGAGGGGGACGATGGAACTCGAAATGGACAAGCTGGTCTCGCTGTGCAAGCGGCGAGGGTTCATCTTCCCTTCGAGCGAGGTCTACGGCGGGATCAACGGTTTCTGGGACTACGGTCCGCTGGGCGTGGAGCTGAAGCGGAACATCAAGGAAGCCTGGTGGCGGGACAACGTCCAGATGCGCGACGACATGGTCGGCCTGGACTGCTCGATCATCATGAATCCGCGGGTCTGGGAGGCGTCCGGGCACGTCGGCGGGTTCAGCGACCCGATGGTCGACTGCCGGGCGACGAAGGAACGCTACCGGGCCGACCAGATGTACGTCTTCGCGTACCTCTTCCCCGCGACCAACGCCAAGGGGGAGCCGGCCGAAGCCTGGCTCGCCGGCCTGGGGGGCTCGCCCGAGGAGGCTGGCGAAGGCGTTGAGAAGCGCGCCGCGAAGCTCGCCAAGAAGCTGGGCAAGCCGACGGCCGACCCGGTGATCACGCCCTACCTCCAGATCGCCGCCGACGACCGCATCAAGGTCATCGGCCCCTCCACCGACGAGGCCGGCACGCTCACCGAGCCGCGCTCGTTCAACCTGATGTTCAAGACGTTCGTGGGGGCTCTTGAGTCCGAATCGAACGTCGCCTACCTGCGGCCGGAGACGGCCCAGGGGATCTTCGCCAACTTCAAGAACGTGGTCGACACGGCGCGGGTGAAGCTCCCCTTCGGCATCGCGCAGATCGGCAAGAGCTTCCGCAACGAGATCAACCCGCGCAACTTCACGTTCCGCTCGCGCGAGTTCGAGCAGATGGAGATCGAGTTCTTCTGCCGCCCCGAGGAGGCGAAGGACTGGTACAAGTACTGGCGCGACTCGCGGTTCGCCTGGTACACCGGCCTGGGCCTGCGGTCGGACAAGCTCCGCCTCCGCGACCACGACGCCGAGGAGTTGGCCTTCTACTCGACGGCCACCGCCGACATCGAGTACGCCTTCCCGTTCGGCGTCAGCGAGCTGGAGGGGATCGCCCACCGCGGGGCCTACGACCTGACCCAGCACATGAAGTTCAGCGGCAAGGACCTCTCGTACTTCGACGAGGAGAAGAAGGAGCGGCTGACGCCCCACGTCATCGAGCCCTCCGCCGGCGCCGACCGCGCCACGCTGGCCTTCCTCTGCGAGGCGTACGTCGAGGACGAGGTCGGCGGCGAGACGCGAACCGTCCTGAAGTTCCACCCCCGGATCGCCCCCGTGAAGGCCGCCGTCTTCCCGCTGGTCAAGCGCGACGGCATGCCCGAGAAGGCCGACGCGATCTATCGGGAATTGAAGAAGTCTTACAACGTCTATTACGACGAGAAGGGCGCCATCGGCCGCCGCTACCGCCGTCAGGACGAGGCCGGGACGCCGTTCTGCATCACGGTCGACAGCCAGACGGCCACCGACGACACGGTCACGTTCCGCGACCGCGACTCCTGCCGCCAGTGGCGCGTGCCGGCCGCCGGAGCGGTCCAGGCTGTCCGCGATTTGCTCGACGGCAAGCCGGTTCCCTCGGCCTAATGACCAAGAATCGTCTTCCCCCCTGGAGGGGGAAGACAGACCGCGAAGCGGTCAGATGAGGGGGACGACCGCCAGGGAGTTCTCAGTTGTTAGTTCTCAGTTCTCAGCCGAGGGAACATAGTCGTCTTCCTCTCTCTCAACTGAGAACTGAGAACCATTCGTGCCCTTCGGGCCACCTTCCCCCGCGAGGGGGGAAGGCCGTTATGATGGGTCCTTAATATCCACAACGGCGAGCCTTTTCCCTCTCGGTGCCGCTTTCATGAAGCCCTGCATCAGCCAAGCCACCACGATGAACGCCCCGGTCGAGGCCGAGTTGAAGGCCTTTGGCCGGGGAGGGTGGAATCTCGTCGAGCTTTGGCTGACCAAGATCGAGGGATACCTCGTCGGCCGGAAGACGTCCGACCTGCGCAGCCTCCTCGACGAGCACGGACTCAAGCCCGCCGCGGCCGCCGGCCAGGGGGGGCTCTTGCTCTCTCGGGGGGCGGAACGCGGCGTGCACTGGGATCTCTTCCGCCGCCGACTGGAGCTGCTCCGCGAGCTGGAAGTGCCGGTCCTCGTGGTGGCGGTCGATTTTCAACGCGCCCTGACCGAGGATGATTACCCGCTGGCCGCCGCCTCGCTCGCCGAGGCGGGCGAACTAGCTGCCCCGTACGGTGTGAAGATCGCGCTGGAGTTCCAGAGGGGCGCCTCGTTCTGCGCCAGCCTGGATACGACGCTGGCCCTGATCGCCCAGTGTCGATCGGCGAACGTGGGGGTCTGCCTGGACCTGTTCCACTACTACACCGGCCCGAGCAAATTCGAGGATCTGGCCTACCTGACGCGTGAGAACCTGGCCTGGGTCCAGCTTTGCGACCTGGCCGGGACGCCTCGCGAACTGGCCGGCGACTCGGACCGAATCCTCCCCGGCGAGGGAGATTTCCAGATCACCCCGATCCTCGACCATCTGGGGGCGATCGGCTATGACGGGCCGGTCTCGCTGGAGGTGCTGAACCCGGCGCTTTGGGTTTCGCCCGTCGATCGCGTGGCGGACTTCGGCCATCAGGCGACCGTCCGCGCGCTGGGGCGTTGGAACGACGACGCCGGGCCCGACGCCGGCCTCGGATCCGACCGGAAAGGACGTTGAGCGTGTCGAGCGTGGCGACGATCCGTCCAGCCTCGGCCCTCTTCCACGAAGAGCAATACTTCGATTGGAAAGTCTACGCGCTGATCGGATTTCTGGAACTCGCCTGCGGCCTATCGATCCTGGCGTGGACCCACCGGGCGGACGCCGCCGATCTGGCCTCGCGAGCATGGGCGCCCGATTTCCTGCTGGGCCTGGCCGCCGGTCTGGGCGTGCCGTTCCTGCTGATCGTCTCCGTCCTGCACATGACGACCGAGGTCGGCCCCGACGTGGCCACGATTTGGTACGGCTGGGTCCCCATTTACCGCCGGACGTTCGCCCTGGCTGACGTCCAGTCTTGCGAGGTCGTCCAGTATCGGCCGATCGCCGATTACGGCGGCTGGGGCGTCCGCCGCCGCTCCGACGGCGAACGCGCGCTGACCGCCCGCGGCGACCGCGGCGTCCGCGTGACCCTCGCCGACGGCTCCCGCCTCCTCATCGGCTCCCAGCGCCCCGAGGACCTCACCGCCGTCCTCTCCCGCTCCAACGGCCCCGACGCCGTCTGACAGGCCATCGCAAAATAGGGACGTCGGGTAGCGGGACTTCGGCTGTCGATCGAGGTGGAAGCGGGTCGTCGGGAACGGCGGCCGACGGCTCGATGACGAGCTGTTTGCGGCCTGGGTCGACGGTGAGCCATCGCGTGACGTCGTCAGGCGGCAGGAGTGCGGACCAATCGATCTCTTCAGCCGAGGGAACCGGTTGGTCAAGCAGCAGCGTGAACGCGTATCGATCCTCGTAATTGGAACCGATCCATATCCAGGCATAACCGAGGATACGGGGATTCGGGTCGTCGAGGATGTATTGCTGTGGAACGAAGCCATCGCACCAGTAAATACGGGTCGCGGCGTGCCTGAACCCAGCGAGTTCGAAGCACACACGGTATTCCAGGTGGATCCAGAATTTGCGTTCATCCACTGGGTCGCCTCCTCTGGTCTGATGATCAAGAACACATAGGTCAGTAGGGCGCTACCCAAGCTCGGCAATTCTACTGCGGACGCTATCGCGTCCCATCCTTACGAGACAGTCTTCGGATCGACCGAGTTCGCCGCTTTGAGTCGGCTGTCGGGTCGACTACACTGGTCACGGGCCGCCGGGCGGGTCGGCGGCGATGGGTGATGGGCGAGGGGGCCCCGCGATGCGGTTGCAGGACATGAAGTGGCCGGAGGTGCAGGCGCTCTCCGGCGACGTGCCGATCGTGGCGCCGATCGCCGCCGTCGAGCAGCACGGGCGGCACTTGCCCGTCTTCACGGACAGCATGCTTCTTGGCGAGGTTTGCCGCCGCGCCCAGGAGGCGATGGGGGACAAGGTCGTCTGGGCTCCCCTGCTCTGGCTCGGGAATTCGCATCATCATATGGATTTCCCCGGAACCGTCTCGGCCGAGCCGCGCGTCTATCTCGACCTGCTCGCCGGGCTGGTCGAGAACTTCCTGGCCCATGGGTTTCGGCGGATCGTCTTCCTCAACGGCCACGGCGGGAACATCGTCCCGTCCAGTCAGGCCGTTTTCGAGGCCCGCCAGCGGCATCGCGACCGCTCGGACCTGCTGCTCCTCTCGGCGACTTACTGGTCGGTCGGCCCGCAGCCGCCGGACCTCGGGCCGGGGTTCGTCCAGGACCACATGGAACACGCCTGCGAGTGGGAGACCTCCATGATCCTCCGGCTCGCGCCGGATCTCGTGGGGCCGATCTCGCATCTTGAGGAAGTCTCCGGGGCCGACGGATTCGCCCCCGCCGCGCACGGGTGGACGACCAAGGACCGCAGCGCCGAGGGCTACATCGGCTCGCCAAGTCACGCCACGGCCGAGAAGGGCGAACGCCTCTTCCAGCGGTTCTCGTCGGATGTCGTCGCATTCCTGGAAAAGGTGGTCGGCTGGGACGGGCGGACCTGGGCGGGAGGCCGTTCATGAGCGTCGAAGAAGCGGCTGCGCCGCCGATCGCCTGGCGGACCTGGGCCGCCTGCGGCCTGATGCTGTTCGCGACGGCCCTCAATTACATGGATCGACAGGCGCTTGCGCAACAGGCCACCGAGGTCCAGGCTGAGCTGCACCTCAACGACGAGCAGTACGGCGAGCTGGAATACTGGTTCGGGATCGCCTTCGCCGCCGGCGGCGTCGTCACCGGCTGGCTCGTCGACCGCGTCAGCCTGCGCTGGATGTATCCGGCGATCCTCCTGGCGTGGTCGGTCGTCGGCTTCCTCACCGGCGGCGCGACGTCGTATCGGGAACTGCTGATTTATCGCGTTCTGCTGGGGTTCTTCGAGACCGGCCAGTGGCCCTGTGCGCTGGCGGCCTCGCAGCGGCTGCTCTCGCGGGGGAATCGTGCTCTGGGGAACAGCATCCTCCAGAGCGGCGCCTCGCTGGGGGCGATCGCCACGCCTCTCGTCGTGCTGGCGCTGAACTCCGGAGACGCCGGCGGTTGGCGGATCCCCTTCCGCGTGATCGGTGCGCTGGGGGTGGTCTGGGTGGCCGCCTGGCTCGTGTTGATCCGCCCCGGCGATCTGGACGGACCCCAGGAAGAATCGGATAAGCGAGCCGATGCGCCGCCGAGCGACCCGGCGACGACGATCCGGCGCGTCGCGGTCTTGATCGTGGTCGTCATCATGATCAACGTCTGCTGGCAGTACTTCCGGGCCTGGATGCCCAAGATGCTGGCGAAGGAGCACGGGTACGACCGCAACGCGGTGCAACTGTTCTCGTCGGCGTATTACGTCGCCGCGGGGATCGGCTGTCTGGCGGCGGGGTATCTCTCGCGACAGTTGTTCGTACGCGGTTGGAGCGTCCACGGCGCGAGGCTGGCGACGTTCGCCGGCTGCGTCGCGCTGACGTCGACGAGCCTGGCCGCGGCCTATCTGCCGGCCTCGCCGCTGCTGCTGGGCCTGCTGCTGGCGATCGGGTTCGGCTCGCTCGGCCAGTTCCCGCCGTACTACGCGTTCACGCAGGAGATCTCGGCACGTCGGATGGGCCTGGTAACTGGGCTTTTCAGCCTGGCCGCCTGGGGCGCCACTGCGCCGATGCATCCGGCGATCGGCCGTTGGATCGACCGAACCGGCTCCTACGCGGCCCCCAATGCGCTCGCTGGGCTCGCCCCGGTCGTCGCCCTCTTGGCCCTGATCGCACTATGGGACCTCCCCCGCCGCTCCGACCGATCGGGCCCCTCCGCCTGAGTCGGTGATTCGGAATTCTGAATAGGCATTCAGAAAAATCGTCGGATTGAAGGAAAACGCCGGGCCTCCCGAGTTCCGGAAGACGCTGAGTTCTTTCGGAGAAGAGACGAACGCGGTGGGGCTCGAGCGGGGCGGCGATCGCCGCCGGTTCGTCCTGAGGGCCCTCACGCCGGTTGCGAGGGGCTTGCGTCGACTCCGCGATAGGGAATCTTGCGCCGGGCTGGATCGCCGGTCTCGGGGGCGTCGTCGCGCGCTCATGCAAATGAAAGTGTGATATCATTTTCATTCGGGGGAATTCTGCATGGAACCGATTTTCGCCTACTTCGGCCCCGAGGTGCAGATGCCGATGGCGTCGCTGCTGGCCTCGTTGGTCGGGATGCTGATGATCGCAGGGGCGACGCCGGTGCGTGCGGCCCGACGGCTGTGGGAGCGGTTGGGGGCGTCGCGTCGCGAGGCTCGCGGCTGAGGGCGGTTCGGGAGGATCGGCCTTGGACGAAATCGCGGCGCGGGGGGGCCGGCGGGCCGCGTTGGACGCCTTCCGCACGGCCCTGGCGTTCGGCCTGACGGCCGGGGGCGTCGAACTGCTGCTGCTGGCCCTTCGAGTTGGGGCGTGGGAACGGGGCTTCTTCCTGCGCAGTCGGCATTTCGTCTGGATGGTCCCCACGTCGACGACGATGCTGTTCGCCGGCCAGGGGCTCGTCGCCGCGGCGGTTGCGGCTCGTTGGGAAGAACGGCCGGCGGCTCGACGCGCGATCCTTGGGCTTTACGTCTTCACGGCGGTTCTGGGCTGGTTCCTGCTGGTTCGGGGGCTGGCCGCGTCAGCATGCGGCTTGATCGCGCTGGGATTCGCGGCGAGGTTTGGGCCCTGGCTGGACGTGCGTCGCGAGGGGCTCCGACGGTTCGTCGGGCTCGCTTCGCCGACGCTCGCCGTGGCGCTGGCCGGCACGGCCGTCCTGCTGTTCTTCCGCGATTCGCGCGAGGCCTCGTGGCGGCGCGGGGAAGCTCCGGTCCTGACCGGCGTCCGGGACGTGCTTCTGATCGTCCTGGACACCGTGCGGGCGGATCATTTGTGCCTGTATGGATACGATCGACCGACCACGCCGAACCTCGGTCGGCTGGCGGGCGAGTCGACGGTGTTCACGAGGGCCCGCGCGGCGGGCGCATGGACCCTCCCCTCGCACGCGACGATCTTCACCGGCCGGTGGCCGGGCGAGTTGGGCGTGGAGCGGGCCGGGTGGCTGGATGGGACGACGCCCACCCTGGCCGAGCGTTTCCGCGACGCCGGCGCGGCGACGGGCGGCTTCGTCGCCAATCCGTTCTTCTGCGGCCGCGAGTCGGGCCTGGGCCGCGGCTTCCAGGTCTACGCTGATTATCCGCTGACGTTCGGCGAGGTCTTCCGATCGTCGGCGCTCGGATGGCTGCTGGCTCGCTCATGGTTTCGCCTGGAGGCGACGATCCAGCCGGGAGGGTCGGCTGGGGCGGTGCGAGACGTCGACCTGGACTTCTCGCGCAAGAGCGCCGCGACGGTCGCGCGCGAATACCTGGCCTGGCTCGACCGTTGCGATCGCGACGATCCCCGTCGATCGCGGTTCGCCTTCCTCAACCTGTTCGACGCCCACGATCCGTACATCCCCCCTTCGGGCTTCGCGCCGAGGTTTGCCGTCGGCTCGCGTCCCGACACGCCCAAACTGCTGCGTGACTGGCAGCGAGTCGACAAGAGCAAGCTCACCGACAACGACGTCCGGGCCGCACGCGACGCCTACGACGACTGCCTGGCAGCGCTCGACGCGCAGCTTGGCGATCTGATCGAATCCCTGCGCGCCCGGGGCTCGCTCGATCACACGATCCTGATCGTGACGGCCGATCACGGCGAACAGTTCGGCGAGCGCGGCGAGTTCGGCCACGGGCTCGGCCTGTACGATGAGGAGGTGCGCGTGCCGCTTTTGATCCGCGCGCCGGGGCTCGCTCCCGCGGGCCTGGTGGTCAACCGTGAAGTCAGCCTGCGCGACGTGGCCGCAACGACGATGGGTCTTTCGGGGCTCGCCTTCCGTGAGCCCCCCCTCCCCGGCGTTTCGCTTGCCGAATGCTGGCGGGATGGTGGGACGGGCGCGACTTCGCCGGCGTTCTCCGAGCTTCTCGGGGCCGTCGATCCGGGGGAGTCCACGGCCGAGGAAGACCCGCCGAAGTCGTGGAAGAGCGTCGAGGTCGACGGATTTTCCTACATCCGCCGCGGCGACGGCCGGGAATCGCTCTACGAACTGAAGTCGGATCCGGGTCAACTCCACGACCTTCACGCCGAACCCGCGATGAGCCAGGCTCTCGATCGCTGCCGACGGGCGCTGGCCGAGGTGGTCAGCCGGGGGTCGGCTGCGGCCGCAGGTGGAAGTCGATGACGAGCGGGAGGTGGTCGGAGGCGTCGCGGGCGAGTTTCGAGCGGGCGATCCGGGCGTGCCGGATGGTGACGGCGCCCCGGGTGTAGGCTTTATCCAGGGCCGTCATCGGGAGATAGGCCGGGAACGATCGGAACCGCGAGCGTGGCGCGGTGACCTGGTGGAAGCCTTCGCGGCCGAGGGCTCCCTTGACGCCCAGCGTGTTGCGCCAGTCGTTGTAATCGCCGACGATCAGAGTCGGAAGGTGGCAGGACTCGCGGAAGAGGGCGTGCCGCATCAGGTGGTCGGCCTGCCAGTGCCGCTCCTTCTCAGCCAGGCCGAGATGCCAGTGGATCAGGTGGAGCGGGCCTTCGGGCGTCTCGACGACGCAGATCTGCGCCCCACGGGGCTTGCGGCGTTCCATACGCAGCGAGATCTGGTGGTGCGACTGGAGGGGCCAGCGCGAGAGGACGAGGTTGCCGTAACCCCCCTCTTTGAGTCGAACGTTGAGTTGGTACAGGTGGGCGATCGGCCGGAAGGCTGTGACGAACAGGTGCGCCTGGTCGTCGTGGCGGGTCCGCTTGACGTTCCGATCCACCTCCTGGAGGCAGATGAGGTCTGGGTTTTCCTGCTCGACGACCTCGATGACGCGGTCGAGCCGGTAGCGGCGGTCTCGGCCGCCGACCCCCTTGTGGATGTTATAGCTGAGAAGGCGCATTTGCGGTTTTCTCTGGAAACCAGTGTAGGTTTAGTGTCAAGCTTGTCACTAAACAACCGAGTGTCGCGATGCCGAGACCAGGAAAACTGTGGCGGTGGAGTGCGCGAAGTTGCTGAGCTGCGATGATCGACGGCGTGCGGGTTTGCGCCTCGAAGTCGAGCCGCCCACGCCGTCTTTCGTCTCGAGAGCCGTCCCATCTGACGGCTGCACGATCGCTGCGACGATCAACCAGGCGAGCACTGCCTCGTCGCAGTTCAGGTTCACGGTCGCCGCCAAAGGCTTGACGGGCGCTGCCGACTCGGTTTTCATGCTGGGGTCTATCCTCACCGTCACCCCCGCCATCCGGCTCCAAGCCGGCTGGGAGGTGGTGCTCAACTTGGCGCCTGACGCTGCGTCGGCCTTGGTTGGGGATGGCACCTGCGTGGGTAGCTCCGTGACCGCGACGAAAAACACCACTGACAGCCCCGGCGGCGGTAAGACGGCGATTCCGGCGCCCGCCGGTCTCAGCAGCGTGGTGATGATGATCGGGAGGCTGTGACACGATCGCTTTGTGAAAAAATTAACATTGATGACGAAGTCATTACGGTTCCGAACGGGATTCTATATTTTGGACCGATGGGTTCCGTGATCGCTTACTCCAGAAGGATCTTTGCACCTCCCATGCTCCGACGCCTTCTACCCCCTGAACTCTTTCTGGTCGCCGCACTGGTAGGGCTCTTCGCCATCGTTAACTGGATCTCACCAAGAGTTCCTGTGCTCCCCGCGACCGCACCCACACCCACGCCGCGAGTTCTGGCGGTGCGTCGCGAGATCACCAGACTGCATCAGGGCGAGCGACATCAGAGGCTGCAGGCGATCCTCGAGGACCCAACTCTCTCTGCCGACGACGCCGAGACCCTGCGGCTCGACTCCTCCTGGCTCCTGGCTCAACCTGACCCCGAGTTCCTGCCGATCGTCGACTGAACTTCCTCGCGTGATCTTCTGGTGGTTCCCCGCTTTCACCCGGGCTTCGGCCGGGGTTTTTTTATGCGCCGAGCCTGATACGATTCGCGGCGATCAACTCCAGATTAATCGCGTGCATCCTGTGGTCTTATCGCGTTTATCAGTCCGAGGCCGCCGCGAATCTTCCATGGCTGATAAGGCGCGTGGGCTTCGTCGCGGATTTCATTGAGGTTTCGCACCCGGAGTGCGTTGCGAGGTCGGGTCGGCTCCGGCCTCTGCCTCGGTCTCGGCATCGACATCGACCTCGGGGTCGGCTTCGGTGTCGTCCCAGTGTCTTCGACGCTCGACGTAATGGCGGAGAGCGGCATGGTCTTCCACGGCCAGGTGCCTCGGGACGCCGTGGGAGTCGCGAGCGACTGGCTCATCGAGGGCTGGGTCGGATTCGGCCGTCGTCGGGGGGGGATGCCAGCGAGCGTGATGAAGGGATCGGACGATGCCGTAGTGGCTGTAGGCCCGGTAGGCGAACCAGAAGAAGATGACGTTGGGCCCCGGGAGGATCCAGAGGACCAGGCCGGTCAGGACGGCGAGGACGGCATCGACGATCACCCAGAGCAGGTGTGTGCTCGCCCGAGCCGCCAGGTAGCGCCGCCAGGCTGAGCGGGTCTTTTTCTCGCTCGTCGCCGAGGGATGGTGGAGCGTGATCGATTCGGCCGAGCCGAGCTTCGCCAGCAATGGTTCGTCCGGCCTGACGGAGGTCTGAAGCCAGTCCCAGACCTTGCGCGAGAATCGCGCGGCGGCCGTAGGCGAGGTCTTCCAACGCGCCTCGATTTCCGCCCATTTGGCGGCCGCCCAACCTCGCGCGCCGTCGGCTTGATCGGCGTCGTCGGCGATCTGGGAGGGGTCGGCGTAGAAGAACGGGCGTCCGTGTTCGGGCCTGAGGTAGAGGATCTTCACGGCGGGGCGAGGACTCCTGGGGGCCGCCGGGCGTCGACGATCCCTTGAGGAATAGGACGCCCCAAGGCTCCAGGATAGCGGCGAATCCTCCCCGGCGCGAAGGCGGCGGGCCGGATCAGGGGGTCTTCGGGGATCGTCCGGTCCGATCGGGGACCAGTCCGAACCGGAGTTCGATGACCTCCGCCTTCTCGTCGACCCGACCGGCGGCGTAGACCGCCTCGAACGGCTCGGCCAGGTCGAGGATCTGGTCGAGGTCGTGGGCGACCTCGGCCGCGGAGCGGTCTTTCCGCCGGGCGGCGGCGGCGACGAGCCGGTCCTTATGACGGGCCGCGAGGGAACGGAGCTTGAGGAGATCGGCGAAGGCGTAGGATGAGAGATCCGAGATCGCCGCCTCGCGCAGCCTGAGGAAACGGGCTCCGGCGTCCGCGCGGAGCCCGGCCTCCAGGTAACGGGCGACGGCCGCACGCGACGAACCCACGACCAACCGCCGCGCCTGGGCGCCGATCGCGAAGGCGAACGGGAACGGAACGTCCAGCGAGACGACGCCTTCGCGGGCGAGGACCTGGGCGTTCGCCGGCGCCCACTTGGACTCAAGGGCCAGCGCGGCCAACGCGGCCTTCAGGGCGTTCTCCAGCGCGGCGGCCGTCGGCGGTCGCTGGTCGCCGGATCGGTCGTTGAGGCCCGCCTCGTCGTTGATCTCGATGGCGGCGACGATCGGGAAGAGCGGGCCGACGCCGTTCGGTTCGGGAGCGTCCGCGTACACGACGGTCCGCGGACCCAGCGCCGGCAGGATCCGGTCGTGCAGATTCTGACCCAGCAACAGAGCGCTCGCGATGGCCTCCAGCTTGGCGAGTCGTCCCCGCTCGGCGTCCGGGACCAGTGCGGTCAGGAGCTTGTAGAGCGTCGGGAAATCGATGTTCATCGCCGCCGCCGCCACGGCGGTCGACGGCGGCGTCATGAGCTGTGGCCCCGGTCCGAGCCGTTCGTCCTGCAAACGGAACGGGGCGAACGCGGCGTCGTCCATGCGCTCGAACGAGCCTGTCTGGAACGCCTGCACGATCTGGAGCTGAATCTTGGTCTCGCCGACGGTCAATCCGGCCGCCGTCATGTCCATCGCGCCGAAGTAGGTCCGCAGCCCTTTGAGCAGTTTCCTGGCCGCGGGATCTGGATTCGGGGGAAGAGCCTGGAGCGTTCGAACCAGCAAGGCGGGCGAGATGAACGCCCGCGCGATCGGCCGATCCGCCAGCAACTGGGAGGCTTCCACGAACCCCGCGGCTTCGGCGAACGACGGCCCTCGGCCGGCGTCGCCGGCCTTGCGGTCGATCGCCTCCTGAATCGGCGATTCGGCGTTCGAGAAGGCGAAAACGCCGTCCGGGAAGAGGACGTAAAACTCCGTCAACCTCCCCGAGCCGTCGGGAAACCGCCTCGTGAAATAGCTGACGGCGCCCCGGCGGGTTTCCACGATCTCCGCCAACTCGCCGCTCTCGCGCTGGGCCTGGTTGATCCGGTTCACCAGAACTCCAAGGAGGTCCGGCCGGCGAGCCTTCAACGCCAGCAGACCGCGTGCGTGCGAGGCGTCGAGGGTCGGCTCGTCGGGGACGAGGATGGCCAGGATCACGGCGTCGCCCAGCAGGTCGTCGCGGACCTCGGCCGGAGTCGTCCCCAGGAAGCCGAGGATCCGGTCGCGGGCCTGGAAGAAATCGCGGGCGTTGCGCGAGTTGAGCCAGGCCTGGATCGAGGGCCTTTCGAGGAGCGATTTCGTCAGTTGCAAGCCGGTGATCTCGCCCCAACGGCCCCGGAGGTCGTCAAGCGCCAGGACCGCCCCGGCGTCCGCGGGGACCAGCTTCAGCAGGGCGTCGCTGGGGGCTTCGCCGCCGCGGAGGTTGGGGACGAGCCAGAGCGTCGCGAGCAGGGCGAAAGTCGCGGATCGGGAGGCGAGCGGCGTGGCGGTCATCAGTCTCAGGCTCCCTTCGGTGCGGCGGACGGCGCGGGGGCGTTGCGGTCGGGCGCTTCCAGGGCCGGCGAGCGGAGGAATCCGAACGCCTGACGCGCGGCGTCGGAGAGAGGCCGGGCGCCGGCGGCGGCGTATCCTCCCACCCGGTCGAGCAGCGTGGAAGAGTCGAGTTCCGTCGACGCCGTCGGCTCGGCTTCAGCGACGGGCTGCTCGTCGGCGAACGAGGCGTCGAGCATGAGTCTCGCCGCCGGTTCCGAGGCGGTTTGAGCCAGCCGCCATGAGGCGTCGCGGGCGTCGGCCACGGCGAGGCTCAGCGAGACGGGCTGCGGCGCGTCCAGCGGCTGGGGCGGCTCGTTCGTGGCAGGTCGGATCGCCAGGAGAACCGCCGCGGCGGCGAGTGAACCCGCGGCCAGGGCGGCGATCCCCGCCCCGGGGCCGAAACGCCGGGGCGCGGGCAGGACCAACGGTTCGACGGCGGCCTGGAGGATCCGATCGGCGATCTCCGGTTCCGGGGTCGGTCGGGCCGACCAGGCCCGCATCGCGGTGCGGAGAGTCTCGAACTGGTTCTGACTCAGGCGGCATGCGGGGCATTCGGCGGCGTGCTCGCGGAGGCTTGACTCAAAGGCGAGACGCGCGGCCGTCGCTTTCGGACCGTCGTCGCGGCGGGGGCCGGACTCGGCGTCCAGCAGCCGGTTCCAGATCTGGTCGAAGTCGCGGCAGTTCATGGGGTTCGTCCGGTTCGACGGCCTCCGGTTCGGGTCAACATTGGACGCCTCGGCTCGCCAGATGGGCGGCCAGTTCGGCTCGGGCGCGGTGGAGCCAGGTCTTGATCGTCCCCACGGGACGCCCGAGCGCGGCGGCGACCTCCTCGTAAGACAGGCCCTGCTCGTGGAACAGCGTGAAGACCCGGCGGTATTCGGGACGGAGCCGAGAAAGGGCCAGCTCCAACTCCCCGGCCAGGTCGTCGGGATCCGAAACGGCGGGGCGGGCGTCGGGGCGGTCGACGATGTAGGCGGGCCCGGCCGGAGCGGGCCGCTTCGCCCGCGCGGCGAGCGCCGTGCGGCAGCGGTTGGCGGCGATCTCCAGGAGCCAGGGCCGGATGGGCCGGTCGGCGTCGAAACCGAAGATGCCGCGAAGCGCCCGGACGAACGTCTCCTGCATCGCGTCTTCGGCGTCGTGCCGATGGTCGAGCATCCGGAAGCAGAGACCGAACACCACGCCCTGGAATCTCGCGATCAGCTCGCGAGGGGCCTGGGGGTCTCCCGCCCGGATCGCCTCGACCAGAAGGCGGTCGTCCATCGTCGCCCTTGCCCGCCCGACGTTCCGGCCCGTCGTTTCCCCCGGTTCCGCCGAGTCCGCGCCGGTCGAGGGGTGATACCCGGGGGATGGGGCCTTCGTTTCAACGTCTCGATCATTCTCGCCGAAATGACGGCTCGGGGTCGATCGGAGAACCGCGGAAACGCCGATCGGCGGCGTCCCACCCCCAGAGGGGCGAGGCGTCGCCGATCGAGAGGCGCAGGTTTTGGGAGGGGCGGAGTCGGATCAGGATCCGACGACCGCGCCGGTCCCTTCGAGGTCGAGAAGCGCGGCCAGCTCTTCGGCCGAAAGGTCGAGGAATTCTCTCCCCTGGCGTTCCAGGCCTTCCTCCATCCGGACGGCGAGCTCGTGCAGTTCGGGGAGATCGACCCGGAAGGCCAGGTCGGCCAGGTCCTGGGGATTCAGGTCGCTGAGCCGCCGTTGCATCGTTTCCAGCTCGAGCTCGATACGGGTCATGGCCTCGCGCATCTCGGCGTGGGTCTCCGCGGAGCCGCCGACGACCAGGCACTGAGCGCTTCGCGTCAGACGCTGGAGGTCGTCGCCGCCGTCAAGCCCGATGCCGATGACGGCGGCGCGGAGACGGCGGGTGGGCGGCGTCGAGGTTTGGGTCGTGCTCATCGCGCAAGGGGCCTTTCGCGTGGGGTCGCCGATGTGCAGAGGGACGTCGAACGGGGGCGAATCCCTCGGGCGTCATCGGCCAGGTTCGTCACGCTTGTTATCGGCTCCCGCGCGGCGGTCGAACAGGGCCGGGGTTCGGAATCCCGGCCCGCTCGGGATGCGACCGGCAACGGTCTTACGACCCGCTCAGGCATTCCTTCGCGACGTTGCGGGCGACCCGGTAGGCGATTTTGATCGTCAGGCCGCGACCCTCGATCTGGTCTTCGGTGAACGGCCGGCCCTCGCTCGTGTGCAGCCCCGCCAGAGCGATGGTCAGTGGGAGCAAATCGAGAAATTGGCGGTACTTCTGCTGAAGATCGGGCGAGGCGGGGATGGGTTCGGCCACGGCAGGCTCCTTTCGCGAAGTCGGGGGTCGCGACCGCCCGAGGGGCGGGCCGTCCGGCCCGTTCCGTGCGCCCCGCGGCGTCGCCGCCGGGCCGGTCGCAAGTCCCTCGATTCTCTCCCCGCCGACCTGCACCGGGCAAGCGCGTACACCGTCAGAACGACGCTTTTCGTGGCCGGGTCGAGCGCGACTTGAGGGAAAACGAGTCCTTTCCTCGAGAAACTTTGTTCTCCTTGGGCCGCGACCTCGCTACAGTAAGGCACCCCCCTCTCCGGTTCCTTTAAACCAAGAGATTCTGAAGTCCCGCTCTCCTCTCTGGGACTTTCTGATGATGCGTGATCGGGTGTTTCTCTCGGCCCGGTGTACGTTCCAGACGGAGTATCACACGATGACGCGCCGATTCCATCCATGCGTCCGCATGGGGTTGGTTCTGACGTTGGCGTTTCTGATCCCCGTCGGATGCAGCGAGGGGGATGGGCTCCCTCGTCAGGAGATCACGGGCAGCGTGCTCTTTGACGGGAAACCCCTGGCGACGGGCTCGATCCAGTTCCAGCCTGGCGGCGGCCCCGGAGAGGGTTCCGTCGGCGCCGGCGCCGTCATCCAGGACGGCAAATATCAGATCGATCGCGAGAAAGGGCTGACTCCCGGCTCGTACAGGGTCGTCATCCTCTCGCACGACTCGTCCATCCAGCCCGTCCAGGAAGACGTCCCTGGCGGCGGGGTTCGTCTCGCTCCCGAGTTGATTCCTCCCCAGTACAACGTCAAGACGACGCTCACCGCCGAAGTCGTCGCCGAAAAGCCGAACGTCTTCGACTACGACCTTCAGAAGAAGTGAGCCAGACGACCTCGCCTCGCCATTCCCACCCCCCCCAATTCCGCCCGCTTTCTTTTCAAGGGAGGTATTTCACCGATGAAACGTCGCCGTGGATTCACCCTGATCGAACTGCTGGTCGTCATCGCCATCATCGCCGTGCTGATCGCTCTGCTCTTGCCCGCTGTGCAGGCGGCCCGCGAGGCCGCTCGTCGGATCCAGTGCACCAACAACCTGAAGCAAATCGCACTGGGGATGCACAATTACCACGAGACGATGGGATCGCTCCCGCCCGGGATTAAGGGATGCTGCTACGGGACCTGGATGGTCTACAGCCTGCCGTTCGTCGAACAGGGGGCGATGTACAATTCCTGGAACTCGCTGGGGAACAGCAACCCGGCGGGGAACGCCTTCGACACTCTCCTCCGATACGGAGGGGCGGTGAACCTCACCGTCACCCGCAGCCACATCAGCGCTTACAAGTGCCCGTCCGATCCGAGCGCCTGGACGATCACGAACACTGCGAACAATATCACGTCGCACAACTACGTCGTGAACTTCGGCAACACGAACACGAGCCAGGCCACAACCTACTTCGGCGTGACGTTCGGCGGGGCGCCGTTCAGCGACATCGGCTCGCCGACGGGAAATCAGAACGTCGTCCAGAACGGGGCGATCACCCCCAGCGCGATCCTTGGGACGTTCAACTTCAGCGCGATCCCCGACGGCCTGAGCAACACGCTGCTCGTCTCCGAGATTCTCATCGGCACCGGCGGCGACCTCCGGGGGTTCTCCTGGTGGGCCAACGGCTCGACTTTCAGCGCCTGGGGCGGGCCGAACAGCTCCGTGTTGGACATCCTCCCCAGCGGCAGCTACTGCAAGCCGGCGATCGCCACCAACCCCCCGTGCGACCCCAACGGCCAGTCGTCCACCTCGGGGCTGATCACGACGGCCCGCAGCAAGCATCCCGGCGGCGTCAACACGGCGATGGCCGACGGCAGCGTGAGGTTCTTCAAGAACTCCATCAGCCTGCAAACCTGGCGGGCCCTCTCCACCAGCAAGGGGGGCGAGGTCATCAGTGCGGATTCGTTCTGACCGCCGTTCTTCGCGACTCGCCCCGTCCGGCCTCGCGTCGGGCGGGGCGATCGTTGCTCTTGCAGCGAGCCCTCAGGAGACGACGCGCATCATGATTCTCTTCAGACCCGCGGCGGTGATCGCGGCCCTTCTGGCTCTGATCGCCGCAGCGCCGACCGCCGTCGCCGACGATCGGATGAACGTCCTGTTCATCATCTCCGACGATCTCACCGCGACGGCTCTGAGCTGCTACGGCAACCCCGTCTGCAAGACGCCCAACATCGACCGCCTGGCGGCGCAGGGCGTTCGGTTCAGCCGGGCCTACTGTCAGGCGACCTTCTGCGGGCCTTCGCGGGCGTCGTTCCTCTCGGGGTATTACCCGCACGCCTCGAAGGTCTTCGGCTATGTCAGCGGGCGGCAGGCCATCGGCGACGCTCGCGCCACCTGGCCGCAGCACTTCAAGAACGCCGGCTACCACACGGCGAGGGTCGGCAAGATCTTCCACATGGGCGTCCCGGGGGATGTTGAGAAGGGCGTCGACAGCGCCGACGACCCGGCCTCGTGGTCAGAGAAGCACAATTGCCAGGGCCCGGAGTGGAAGGCCCCCGGCGCGGGCGAGACGCTGGAGGGAAATCCTGACGGCAAGAAGCCCGTGGTCGGCGGCAACACGTTCGTGGTCGTCGCGGCCGACGGCGACGACCTCGTCCACGCTGACGGCAAGGCGGCGGCGAAGGCCGTGGAACTCATCGACGATTTCAAGGGGCGTGCCGACCCCTTCTTCCTGGCCGTCGGGTTCGTCCGTCCCCACGTCCCGTTCGTCGCCCCCAAGAAGTATTTCGACCTCTATCCCTGGGAAACGATCGAGCTGCCGCCGGGCGCTGAGAGCGACCAGGACGACATCCCGAAGGCCGGCATCAACTACAAGACCGGCGCGAACATGAAGTTCGACGACGTTCGCCGTAGGAAGTCGATCGCCGGTTATTACGCGGCAGTCAGCTTCATGGACGCCCAGGTCGGCAAGGTGCTTGACGCGCTGGAGCGATCCGGCAAGGCCGATCGGACGATCGTGATCTTCACCTCGGACCACGGCTACCACCTGGGCGAGCACGACTTCTGGGCCAAGGTCAGTCTGCACGAGGAGTCGGCGGCCGTCCCGCTTATCATCCGTAAGCCGGGAGGCAAGCCGGGCGTCAGCCGCTCGCTCGTCGGCCTGATCGATCTCTACCCGACCGTCTCGCGCCTCTGCGGCCTGGAAGTCCCAACCCGGATCCAGGGGCTCGACCTCGGGCCGGTCCTCGACGACCCTGCGCGGACCGTCCGCGACGCGGCGTTCTCGATCAACGGCCCCGATTTTCACAACGGACTTCTGCTCCGCGAGGACCGCTGGGCCTACATCCAGTATGGCGAGGACGCCAGGGACGGCGTGGAGCTGTACGACATGGAGGCCGACCCGGGCCAGCACCGCAACCTGGCCGTCGAGCCCGGCCGTCGAGAGCAGCTTGAGGCATTCCGGCAGAAGGTCGCCGACCGACTCCGCGAGGTCCGCGCCTGCGACCTGCATCCCCGTTGACCACCTGCGCCATGAGGTCCGAAATGCCTCGACGTCTCCGATGCGCGGCGATGATTCCGGCTGTGTTCGCTTTCCTCCTGGCGATCGCGGCCCCGTCGACGGCGCTCGGAGTGGACGAGCGGCCCAACGTCCTGTTCATCATCGCCGACGACCTGACGAGGACGGCGCTGGGGTGTTACGGCAACCCGATCTGCAAGACGCCCAACATCGATCGCCTGGCCTCGCAGGGCGTTCGGTTCAGCCGGGCGTACTGTCAGGCGACCTACTGCGGGCCATCGAGGGCGTCGTTCCTCTCGGGATACTACCCGCACGCGACGAAGGTCTTCGGCTACGTCAGCGGGCGGCAGGCCATCGGCGACGCTCGCGCCACCTGGCCGCAGCATTTCAAGAACGCCGGCTACCACTCCGCGCGGGTTGGCAAGATCTTCCACATGGGCCTGGCCGACGTCGAAAACGGGACCGACGGCGCCGACGACCCGGCGACGTGGTCCGAGCGTCACAACAGCAAGGGGCTCGAGTGGAAGGCTCCCGGGACCGGGGCGACGCTGGAGAACAACCCCGACGGCAAGAAGCCCGTGATCGGCGGCAACAACTTCGTCGTGCTTGCGACCGAAGGCGACGATCAGGTCCTCGCCGACACCCAGACGGCCTCCACGGCGGTGCAGTTGATCGAGAAGTTCAAGGATCGCGCCGACCCCTTTTTCCTGGCCGTGGGTTTCATGCGTCCCCACGTCCCGTTCGTCGCCCCGAAAGCGTACTACGACCTCTACCCGTATGAGTCGATCGAACTCCCTCCCGATGCCGAGGCGGATCAGGAGAACATCCCCCCGGCCGGCATCAACTACCGGACCGGCTCCGGGATGCAGTTCAACGACGACCGCCGGAAGAAGGCGATCGCCGGCTATTACGCTTCGGTTACTTACATGGACGCCCAGGTCGGGCGTGTGCTCGATGCGCTGGAACGATCAGGTCGGGCTGGGAATACGATCGTGATCCTCACGTCCGACCACGGGTTCCACCTGGGCGAGCACGACTTCTGGGCGAAGGTGAGCCTGCACGAGGAATCGGCGACGGTCCCGCTCATCATCCGCAAGCCGGGAGGCAAGCCGGGTGTCAGCCGCTCGATCGTGGGCTTGATCGATCTCTACCCGACCGTCTCTCGCCTCTGCGGACTGGAGGTCCCCTCGCGACTTCAGGGGCTCGATATCGGACCGATTCTCGACGACCCCTCTCGGTCGGTCCGCGACGCAATGCTCTCGATCAACACGCCCTCGTATCACAACGGCTTCCTCTGGCGCGACGATCGTTGGGCCTTCATTCAATACTCCGAGGACGCATCGAAGGGCATCGAACTCTACGACATGGAAGCCGACCCGTTGCAACGTCGAAACCTGGCCCGCGACCCGGCCCATCGCGAACAGGTCGATTCCTTCAAGGCGAAGATCGCCGCCCGGCTGCGCGAGATCCGGACCAACGATCTGGGGCTGAATTGAGAAGGTGGATGCCCGGCTTGGCGCGACGTCGGCGTCCAATCACTCTTGGCTTTGACGACCGCGCTCGGATCTGATAGATTGGATCTTGAAGAATTGAATAGAAACGGAACGATGGTCGGAGCGGATCGGCCGCCCGGCGCACGCATTCGTCATTTGAACCAAGTCGCATTCGCAGGAATTTTTCGGAGGACTGTTTGATTCGCCCAGTTAAGGAGGAACCCGCCTCGGGCTTCCGCTCGATGGGCCTGAGCCCGACCATGCTGAAGGCCCTGGCGCTCGCCAGGTATCACACCCCCTCGCCGATCCAAGCCGAGTTCATCCCCCACGCCCTTGACGGTTCCGACGTCCTGGGTCAGGCCCAAACGGGGACCGGCAAGACGGCCGCCTTCGGTATCCCTCTCATCGAGATGCTTGAAGCACGAGGCCGCGGGCCCCAGGCCATCATCCTGGCGCCGACCCGCGAACTCACCCAGCAGATCGTCGTCGAGCTGAAGAAGCTGTGCGCCAATCGCGCCGACGTCTCTGTCTGCGGACTCTACGGCGGCGAGCCCATCGAGCGTCAGATCCGCGCGCTGAGCCGCGGGATCGACATCGCCGTTGGGACGCCCGGCCGGGTGCTCGACCATATGGAGCGCCACACGCTGTACCTTGGGGACATCTTCCACCTGGTCCTCGACGAGGCCGACCGGATGCTCGACATCGGGTTCCGGCCGGACATCGAGCGGATCATGAAGAAGCTTCCCGTCCCCCACCAGACGCTGCTCCTCTCCGCGACCATCAGCCCGGAGATTCGCACGCTCACCCACCGCTACATGCACGACCCGGTCGAGCTGAACCTGTCGACGGACGAGCCTTCGGTCGAGAAGATCCAGCAGTTTTATATCTCGGTCAACCACGACCGGAAGATGGAGCTGCTCGTCCACCTGCTGAAGCGTGACAAGCCCCGCCAGTGCATCGTCTTCACCCGCACCAAGCGCGGCGCCGACCGGCTGGCCGAGCGGTTGCGGCGGACGGTTCCCGGCGTGGCGGCCATCCACGGCGACCTCGCCCAGACGGCCCGCGACCGCGTCATGTCCGGCTTCCGCGCGGGGACGATCCCGATCCTGGTCGCCACCGACGTCGTCGGCCGCGGCATCGACGTCGCCGGTATCAGCCACGTCGTCAACTACGACATCCCCGACGACCCGGAGAACTACGTCCACCGCATCGGCCGCACCGGCCGCATGGGTAAGGACGGCGTCGCCTACCTGTTCGTCGGCCCCGATCAGGGCGATCCCTTGACCGAGATCGAGGCGCTCATCAACAAGGTGATCCCGGCTCACAACGTCGAGGGTTTCGAGGTCGTTCGGCCTTCGGCCGGCGCCCCCAAGGCTCGCGAACTGTTCAACACCGTGACCAACCGCTCGTTCGCCGGTCGCTGAGCTTCCTCGCTTCGTTCATTCCCACCATCGGCCGCCGGAGCGCCCGAGGGCTTCAAACAGCTCCCGGGCGTCGTCTTGCAGGCGGCCCGCCTCCTCTGGTTTCTCGCCGCCGGCCGTTCCTGGGGCGGCGAAGAGGGCGTGATCGCAACGCGCGGCCATCACCGCCGCGCGGCGAGCCATCTCGTCCGACCTGCTGACGCGCGCCACCGCCTCGGCCGCCTCCCTGGGCGTCAAGGCCCCCGGCGGCCGGCCGACGCCGATCCGTGCGTATTCCGCAATCGCGTCGAGCGTTTCACGCGCCACATTTTCCTCAGACGCTTCCCCCAGCTTTCGCGCCGCTTCGACGGCGAACCGTCTCGCGCCACGGCGATGACCGGGGAACGACTTCCGCAGGACATCGGCCACTCGACGGCGCAAGACGATCGCCGTCAGGATCATGGCCGCCATCGCAGCCGCCGTTGAGATCGTCGCGATCCGGCCGGCCGACATCCCCGGCGCAGGGGGGCGGTAGTCGATCCCCTCGGGATTGAAGGCCGGCGCGGCGACGACCTTGAACGGAACGCCCCCCGAGACGTGGGTGACGTATCGTCCGACGCGAGGATCGTACGACGCGATCGAGACCGGCGGCAGGACGACCTCGCCCGCCTGCATGGCGCGGATGCGATAGACGAACGCCCGCGACGGAGGCTCGTCGACGGTCTCGTCCGGCAGGTCGCCGACGCGGGGCTCGATCGCCAGCGCGCGGAGCCGGTCGAGATCCGGGCGCGTGGTCATCCCCCACGCGCCGGGGCCTTCGACGCGGATCCGATAGAGAGCTTCCTGACCGACGCGGACCTGCGCCGGTTGGACCTCGGCGGAGGCCTTGAAATCGCCGACGCCCCCGAGGAACCCGGGCGGTCGGCCGGCGATCGGGGGAGGGTCGATGGTCAGGCGGATCGGCGCGCTGCGACCCGTGCGATCGCCCAGCCGAGCGGTGATCGGCGGGACGTCGAGCCGGCCGGGGGCGGTCGCGACCAGTCGCAGCCGAGTCGTGAACAGGTTGTCGCTGGCCACGGCGCCGCCGATGGCGGTCACGCTGGTGGGCCGGAACGTCTCCTCCACGACCCACATCCGCGCGTCTTTGAGCGCGGGCCACTCTAGCTTCGGCCGCTTGTCCTGCGCCGGGACGTCGACGAAAACGTCCGCCCCCTGCCCCGCCAGCACGCGGTCGGAACGGACCCGGACGCGGACGAGCAGGTCTTCCCCGAGGCAGCTAGGGGCGAGGGCAAGGAATGCGAACACCGCAAGCACCAGGCTGTGGCCCGGCGTCGGCGAGAACCAAACGCCGCCGGCAGGTCTGCGGCCGGCGGGCGTCGTGTTCACTTGTCGCCAGGCTTGGCCTTGCCCCCCTTCTTGGGAGGCGCGGGAGCCGGAGCGGGAGCGGGAGGGTGGGCTTTCTTGGCATTGGCCGGCGGAGCCTTTTCGGGCTCCTTGGCCTTGGGAGCGGCCTTGGGCTTCTCCTCGGCCGGGGCCGCCGTCTTGGCCGCCTTGGGGGCGGGCTCGTCCTTGGCGGGGGCGGATTTGGCCGGCTTCCCCGTGTGGATCCATCGGGGGGCCTTGGGGTCGTTGGCGATGGCCGGATCGTGGGCCATCTCTTCGAGGAGGTCGACGAACTCGGCGCCGCGGTTCTTGGGGATGGCTCGTTCGACGAGCCCACGGAGTGCGGCGACGTCCTCCTCGTGGAGGCCGAGACTCTCCAGCGCCTGGCGGGCGGCGTTGTCGATGGGGATGGCGTGGCCGCCCAGGGCCTGCTGGATGACGGTGGCGACGACGTAGTCCGAGCCGAACGCCTCGTAGACCTGAAGCGTCTTGAGGGCCTCCTTCAGAGGCTTCTTGGCGAGCGCTTCCAGCGAGGTGAAGCTGTAGGTCTTCTCGAAGAGCTGGCGGAGGAACTTCCGGATGCGATGGGCGCGGCCGGTCGGGTCGGGGACGTCGGCGAGGGTTTCCTGGACTTCCTCGATCGGGCTGACGCGGACCTCGTTCCAGTCGAAGAACTGGTCCTTGAAGCGCGAGAGGGCCTGGTTGGCCTGCTCGCGAGTGGTCCCTTCGTGGCAGATCCCATAGACGACCGCGTCGATCACCGGGAGCCGGCTCGGCGCGGGGCCGGCCTTGGGCTTGTACCGCTTCTTGAGATAAGCCTGGAGATCGGCGAGATACTGGGTCTTGCTTTGAGTCGCCATGAACCTGTCGGGGGTTGAATGCGCTTGCTTCGAGATGTCTCGTCAGTGAGCGGCCGGTCGGAGGGGCGGTGCGATCAGGAGTGGTCGTCCTGATCGTCGTCTTCCGATCCGTCGTCGGCCTCGGGAGGCTCCACGGCCTCATCGGAGTCGTCGTCGTGGTCGTGGGACTCGGGTCCGGCGCGGGCGTCGGAGGCCACGGCCTCCTCGATCAGTCGGCCCATCTCAACGGATTTCTTGACGCTCTCGTCGAGCTTGAAGCTGAGGATCGGAGTGTATCGGATCTGGAGCCGTGCGGCGACCTTCGCCTGGAGGAATCCCGAGGCGCTTTTGAGGCCTTTCATGGCTGTGCTGCGTTCGCCCGGCGTCCCCATGACGGTGACGTAGACGGTCGCGTTGCGAAGGTCGTGGGAGACCTCGACGCGCAGGATCGTGACGCCCTGCACGCGTGGGTCGGACACCTCGAACAGGACGGCCGAGGCGACCACCTCGCGAATGGCTTCGGCGATGCGGAGGCTGCGGTGGGAGGGCATCGGGATGGAATTCCTGGGTCGGTCGATCAATCGGCGGCGCGCGGGGCGCGGCCCCCGCGCGCCGATCGGGCCGGCCGGTGAGAAACCGGCGGGCTCGGTCGGCGGCGGGGGCCGCAACCGTGGGCGTTACAGGGTGCGACGGATCACGTCGACGCGATAGGCCTCGATGACGTCGTCGAGCTTCACGTCGTCGAAGTTGGCGATCTTGATGCCGCACTCGAAGTTCTGCTGGACTTCCTTGGCATCGTCCTTGTGCCGCTTGAGGGCCTCGACGGCACCCTTGTAGATTTCGCGACCCTCGCGGATCAGGCGAACCTTGGCCGAGCGTTCGATGACGCCCTGGGTGACGAAGCAGCCGGCGACGACGCCGACCTTGGAGATCCGGAAGACCTGACGGACGACCGCCCGGCCCAGGTGGACCTCCTTGATCTCGGGCACGAGCATGCCCTCGACGGCCTTCTTCACGTCGTCGGTGACCTGATAGATGATGTCGTAGCGGCGGATCTCGATGTCCTTCTCGTCCGCCATGGCGATCGCCCGGTCTTCGGGAGCGACGCGGTAGCCGATGATGATCGCCTGCGAGGCGTCGGCCAGGATGACGTCGCTTTCCGTGATCCCGCCCACGCCCCTCAGGAGGATGCGGATGGGGACCTCGGCGTTTTCCAGCTTGTCCAGCTCCTTGACGATCGCCTCGATGGAGCCCTGGACGTCCGCCTTGATGATGAGGTTGAGCGACTTGACCTTCCGCTCGGCCATCTTGTTGTAGAGGTTTTCGAGCGTGACGGTCTGACGTTCAGCCTGGGCGGCGTCGCGGGTGCGGAGGCGGCGGGCCTCGGCGACCTCGCGTGCGCGGGTGACGTCGTCGACGACGGCGAAGTTCTCGCCGGCGACGGGGACGACGTCGAGGCCGGAGATCTCGACGGGGAACGACGGCGGGGCCTCGGTGACTGAGCGGCCGGCGTCGTCGAAGAGGGCCCGAATGCGGCCGTAGCCGTCGCCGCAGACGACGACGTCGCCGACCTTGAGCGTCCCTTCGCGGACCAGCACGGTGGCGATGACGCCGCGGCCCTCGGAGATCGAGGCTTCAAGGCAGGTGCCGGCGGCCGGACGGTTGGGGTCGGCCTTCAGCTCGTGCAGCTCGGCGATGGTTTCGAGCGTGGCGAGCAGGTCGGAGACGCCCAGGCCGGTGGAGGCGGACGTCTTGACGACCTCGACGTCGCCGCCCCATTCCACGGGGTTGAGCCCCTGCTGGGAGAGCTCGCCGTAGATCTTGCTGATGTTGGAGACGTTGTCGACGTTGGGCAGGTCGATCTTGTTGAGGGCCACGACGATCGGGACCTCGGCCGCCTTGGCGTGGGCGATGGCCTCGACCGTCTGGGGCATGACGCCGTCGTCGGCGGCGACCACCAGGACGACGATGTCGGTGACGTTGGCGCCGCGGGCCCGCATGGCGGTGAACGCCTCGTGGCCCGGGGTGTCGACGAAGGTGATCGGCTTGTCGTTGTACTCGACCTGGTAGGCGCCGATGTGCTGGGTGATGCCGCCGCTTTCGCTCTCGACGACCTTGGACTTGCGGATCCGGTCCAGCAGCGAGGTCTTGCCGTGGTCGACGTGGCCCAGGATCGTGATGACCGGGGGCCGGGGCTGAAGCTCAACCCCTTCGACGGCGCCTTCGTAGGCCTCGTTGAAGTCGTCTTCCGCCGTGCGGGCGTAGACGACCTCCAGGGTGATGCCGTACTCCATCGCCAGCATGGTCGCCAACTCTTCGTCGAGGTTGGCGTTGATGGTGGCCATGTGGCCCATGGCCATCAGCTTGCGGAGGATGTCGTTGGCCTTGACGCCCAGGGCCTCGGAGAGGGTCCGGACGTTGATCGGGGCCTCGATCTCGGCGTGCGATTTCCGCGGTTGGATCGCGGACGCGTGACGGCCGCCCCCCTTGTGGTGGGACCTGCGTCCGCCCCGCCCGCGACGCGCTTCGTCGTCGTCGTTGAGCAGCGCGGCGGCCGGCATGGGGGAGCTCACGCGGCGGTCGGTGGCGCGCTCGTTGCGGCGGGCGCGGCGGCCGGCGCGGTCGGCGGAGGAGCCGACGCCCTTCTTCTTGCGATCGTCGTCGTCGTCGGTCTGCGGCGGGGCGACCGGGGCCGGAGCGTGGCCGAGCGGGCCGGGGACGGGCCCCCGGGCGACGGGGCCGCGGTTGGGACCGCTGGGAGGGACTCCGGGACGGCCTGGAGCGGGACGGGCGGCGAGCCCGCCAGGGCCGCCCGGGCGAGGAGCGCCAGGGCGAGGAGCCGCCGCCGGGGCGTTGGGGCCGATCTGGCCGGAACGCATCAGCGCGAGCATGTCCTCGCGAGTCATCCGCTTCTCAGGGCGCTGAATCTTGCCCTCGGGAGCGCTCGGCTGAGGTCGCGTGGGGCCGCCCTGCGGGCGGGGCCCCTGGGACTGCGAGGGGGCCACGGGGGGGAGCGGCCGGCGCGGGCCGGCGGCGTCTCGGCGCGGGCCCTCGCCCGCCTCGTCGCCCGGCCGTCGGGCTTCATCGCCGGGGCGGCGGCCCGAGGCCGGGGGGCCTTGGTTGGCCCCGGTCCTGTGGACCGGGGGGCGGATTCCCGCCGAACTCATGTATTCGCTCCGCTTGAGAGGTTGGAAGGAGGGCGAGCCGCCCCCGGGGGTCGAGGGGGGGGGCGTGACTGGGCCTTGGTGAGTCGAGGTGGGGTGCTGCGGCCGGACCGCCGGGTGGGGTTCGCCCGGGCGGGACGTCGGCGGGGGGCCGCTGGGGCGGCTAGAGCCGGCGCCGCCGACTCCGCTGCCGCCGCGATGCGGCGTATGACCAGAGAGCGGCCCGCCCGATCGCGACAACGGCGCAGCCCCGCCGGGGGCGGGAGCATGAGCGGGGCGGCTGTGAATGGGCGCCTGGGCCGGCTGCGACGTCGGCGTCGCAACGGGATTCGGCCGGGGGGACGTCGGGCTCCCGGAGGTCGGCGGAGCCGGGGGCTGCGTCGAGGCCGGGGGCCGAGGCGCGACGGCCGCGGCCTCACTCGGGGCGCGGTGCGTCGGGGTCGGCGAAGGCGTCGCGACCGGGGGCTTGGCGGCCGGGGGCGTCGCCGGCGGCTCGACCCGCCGCGCGGGCTCGGCGGCAGGGGGGGACGTCGGCTTGGCCGCGACGGCGGCCTGGCTTGAATCGCGCGCCACCAAATCCCGGATCTGCTCCACGGTTGGGGGATCGATGACGGCCAAAGCGTTGGCCTTCACGTCCAGGTTCCAGCCCTGGATCCGATCCAGCAGCTCCTGGCTCTTCAATCCTAGTTCTTTCGCCAACTCGTGAACACGCGTGGACAAAGGCAACTCCTCCCGGAACCGGCTCCGGCCGGCCGCGTGGGTTCGCGGCCCGAAACGAATTCGTCGTGTAGTGCGATTGTAGCGGTACAGCCGGCCTCGCCGCGAGCCCGATCGGGGCGTTGCGGCCGCGTTTGCGGGAATTTCACCGTTAGGTGGGGGCGCGGTGACATCCCGTGGCCGGGGGTCAGGGGCCGACGCGGGGGGCGTCGGGTCGTGTGTACGTCGGTTCGGTTCGGGTCGGGGAGTCGGGTGCGGCGGTCCTCGATTCAGATCCTATGGATGGATGTCGGCTCGGTTCGGCCTCGATCAGACGTCCTCGTCGTCGGCCGTCTCGGCGATCTTGGGATCGCGGCCGGGATCGGCGTCGAGGGTCGGGGGCTCCTCCCCGTTGACGACGACGTCGTGGACCAGCCGCATGGTTTCGGACTGGTCGGCGTCGCTGGGCCGGGACGTGACCTCGCGGCCGTTGGACCGGCGGCCGGTCTCCTCGGCCAGGGCGACGTCGCGCGCCTCTTCCTCGTTCTCCTCGGCCGGGTCGGCCTCGGAGTCTTCGTCGTCGGTTTCGATCGCGCCGCGAGGTTCGGCGGGCAAGGCCGACTCGCGTTCGCCGTCCGACTCATAATCTGATTCTTCTTCGGACTCGAGCGGCGGGCCGCCTTCGACCTCGCCTTGATCGACGATCGCTTCGCCTTCGGCGAGCGCCGGAGAGGGTTCCTCGGCCAACGCGGCGGCGTTGCGCCCCGACTTGCGGCGGGGCAGGTCTTCCGACTGCTCCTCGGCCAGTTCCTCGGCGCGGGAGACGACCTCGGTCGCCAGCTCCTCGGTCAGGCCTTCGATCGTGTTGACCAGATCGGCGATCTCCATCACCGACAGGTCGTCGTAGCTGAGGATCCCCTGCTCGACGAGCCGTTCGGCCAGCTCGACGTCGACGCCCTCGATCTTCGAGAACGCGGTGACGGCCTTCTCGATGACCTCGTCCAGCTCCTCGGCCGTCATGATCTCGACGTCCCAGCCGACGAGCTTCGACGCCAGGCGGACGTTCTGACCGCGGCGGCCGATCGCCAGCGAGAGCTGGTCGTCGCGCACCAGGACGATCGCCCGGCCCAGCAGGTGGCAGAGCATGACCTCGTCGATCTCGGCCGGCTGCAAGGCGTTGGGGATGAGCACCTGGAGCGATTCGTTCCAGCGGACGATGTCGATCCGCTCGCCCCCCAGCTCATCCACGATGTTCTTGATGCGGGTCCCTCGGACGCCCACGCAGGCGCCGACGGCGTCGATCTTGGCGTCGATCGAGGTCACGGCCACCTTCGAGCGGTAGCCGGCTTCGCGGGCCAGGGCGCGGATGGCGATCGTCTGGTCGCCGATTTCGGGGATCTCCAGCTCGAAGAGCCGGCGAACGAAATCGGGGTGGGTCCGGCTGAGGATGATCTTCACCCGCTGGCCCACCTTGCGGACGTCCAGGATCACGGCCCGGATCCGCTCGTTGGGGTGGTAGCTCTCGCCGGGGATCTGCTCGCCGCGCGGGAGGATCGCGTCGGTCTTCCCCAGGTTGACGATGACCGCGCCGCCTTCGAACCGCTGGACGGTCCCCGTCATCAGCTCGCCGCGCTGGTCTTCGAACTCGTCGAAGAGGCTGTCGCGCTCGGCCTCGCGGATCTTCTGGATGATGACCTGCTTGGCGGTCTGGGCGGAGATCCGGCCCAGCTCCGCGGGGTCCATCCGCTGTCCGTCCTTGGTGGCCGAGATCGCGCCGCTGTCGCGGTCGATGAGGACCTCGATGTCGGCCGCCTCGGGATAGTGCTTCCGCGCCGCGGTGGCGAGCGCCGACTGGATCCCGTCGAACAAGATCTCCTTGGAGATGTTCTTGTCGCGATGGATGCTGTCGACGATGCGGACCAGATCGACGCTCATTCAATCCTCCGAGGCGTGCTGTCAGGGGGTTCGCTCGACGATGGCGCGGCGGATTGGGGGCGGCCCTCGGCGGAAGGCCCAGCCCTATTTCGAAGGCGAGCCTCACCCGGGGTCGGGCGGGGCTCGGGTTTGTCGCCGCGATACCATCGAGGGGCGAAGCCCCTCTGGGTCGTCCCACCCCGCTGGCCGCACGAGCCGAACGGAGGTGCAGAGACGAACCCCACCCCGCATGGCCTGAGTCCGAATCCACCGAACTACCGAAGACCCCGGCCCGGATGCATCCTATCCGGATGTTGACAGTTCTGTCAAGCGTTCCGACAATGGAGAAGCGTCCCGGCCGAACGGTCAGGACGCGGCGTCGGAGGGCGTCGAGGCGGCCCGACCGCGCGGTCGCTTACGTCGCCCCACGGACCCAATCGTCCCGGAATCGCGATGACCTCGAACCGCCTCACCACTCAGGACCTGCGCGACGCGCTGGAGGCCGCCGGACTGCGGCCGACGCCCCAGCGTCTGGCGGTCTACGACCAGCTTGCGGCGATGCCCAGTCATCCCACCGCCGAGCAGGTCTTTCAGGCGGTGCGCCCGCGCCTCCCCCGCATCAGTCTGGCCACCGTCTATAAGGCGCTTGAGGCTCTGGTGGCCGTGGGCGTGGTCGACCGCCTTGGCGCCGAGTCGGCCGCCGGCTCCGCCCGCTACGACGCACGCGGCGACCGCCACTACCACTTCCGCTGCATCCGCACGGGCGCAATCCACGACCTGCCCACCGAATACGACCCCCGCCTGATCGACCGCCTTGACCCCGCCCTCGCCGACGACCTGCGCAGCCGAGGCTTCCAGGTCACCGGATACCGCCTGGAGCTGCTGGGTTACCGCCTCCCCGGCCGCGACGCCGAACCCCGAGGCGGCCCCGACGAATGAGCCCCGACCCCATGTCGACGTCGAAGCAGACGAGCAAGCCCGGCCCGCCGCCCCCCCTGGAACCCCTGGTCGACACCCACGCCCACCTCGACGACGCCCGTCTTCGTACCGAGTTGGGGGAGATCCTGGGCCGGGCCCGACGAGCGGGAGTGGTTCAGGTCGTCGCGATCGGCACCACGGCGGCTGACTCCGCCGACGTCGTCGCCATCGCCGGCGAGCATCCCGGCGTCTTCGCCGCCGTCGGATTCCAGCCCAACAACGTCGTCGACGCCGTCGACGGCGACTGGGAGCGGATCGTCGGGCTGGCCTCCGCCCCCCGCGTCGTCGCGCTGGGCGAGACGGGCCTCGACCGCCACTGGGACCGCACGCCGTTCCCGCTCCAGCAGGAATGGTTCCAGCGCCACATCGACCTGGCCCGCGAGCGCGACCTGCCGCTGGTGATCCACTGCCGCGAGTGCGAGGCCGACGTCGCCGCCCAGTTGGCTGCGGCGGGAGGGCCGGTCCGCGGGGTGCTGCACTCGTTCACCGGCACCCCCGAACAGGCCGAGACCTTTCTGTCCCTGGGCCTGCACATCTCGTTCGCCGGCATGCTGACCTTCGCCAACAAGGGGCTGGAAGCCCTCCGCGAAGCCGCCGCCGCCGTCCCGCTCGACCGCCTCCTGGTCGAAACCGACAGCCCCTACCTCGCCCCCCACCCTCTCCGAGGCCGGGGCAACGAGCCCGCCTTCGTCACCTGGACGGCGCGCAAGCTCGCCGAACTTCGCGGCATCCCCGAGCGCGACCTCGCCCTGGCCGTCACGGCCAATGCCCGCAGCCTCTTCCGCCTCCCCGAATCCGACGCCCTCGCGCCGACGGCTGCGGGACGCACTCGGTGATTTCACGCGCTACCCAGCCGGCCGGCTTCCTGGGTGGAGAATCCAGCCTCAGGCTCTGAGGTTGGCGTGTCGGATATCTCGCGGTTATCGCCGGTTCGAGACCCGTCGAGTTCCGGACGCCAGGCCGCGCCTTCTATCGATAAGGATCGGAAGTATCGGTCTGGGTCGATCGTCGAGGCGATGAGGATGCCGAGCCCAGCACCCCTCGAAGGGCTTCGATCGTTTCGGGCGACGGCTTGAAATTGCCTGGCCGATTGCCTTCAGCGATGGAGAGCGGCGTCCATCCGTACTTATCCACGCGATTCCACACGTCGACCTTCGCACCCTTCTCGGCGAGGAGTTCGACGACTCTCGGAAGGTTCTTATAGGCTGCGCCGTGCATCGCGGTCTCGCCGTTGTCGTCGACTGCGTTGATGTCGTTTCCGAGTTCGAGCGTGAGTTTGACGGCTTCCAGGGCCTCCTCCTCGGTGCCCGCGTACTCGCTCGGCGCCAGGCAGCCGAGGCCGGCGGCGGCCATTAAAGGCGTGCTCTGCGCGGCGTTGGCGAGCTTGGGGTCCGCGCCGTGCTTGAGGAGGGCCCGCATCAGCGGCACGTCGGCCGTCATTGAAGCGAGGAGGAACGGTGTGGCCCCCGCCCGGCTGAGGACGCCGCGCCCGGAAGGGCCGCGCCGCAGGCGGGCGTTCACGTCAGCACCGTGACTCGCGAGTTCGTCGACGAACTGGAGGCTTGTCAGGTTCCCCGACCCGGCGGGTGCGGGGTCGCCGTCCGCTTCGTCTCCCCGGTTCGGCTTACGGACCCACGTCAGCGTGTGGAGGGGCGTGTAGCCGGAGCGCTGGTCGTTCGGATCGGCGCCCGCCTTCAGTAGGACGACCGCGAGTTCGAAGTGACCGTTTTCGACGGCAAGGATCAGCGGTGCGGTCCCCACGGCGGGGCTGCGGCCCCCGGCCCCCTTCGGCTTCATGGCCTCGTTGACGTCGGCGCCGGCGTCGAGCAGCATCCGGACGACGGACGTCCGGCCCTCGCGCACCGCGAAGGCCAGGGGCGTGAAGCCGGAGGCCAGAGGCGTCCGGAAGTCGGCCCTCGCGTCGAGAAGCGCGCCGACCACGTCGGCGTGGCCCTCGGCCGCGGCCCACATGAGGGCTGTCTGCCCGCGCCGTTCTTTCGCATCGACGTCGGCCCCGCGCGCGATCAGAGCCTTCACCGCCTGGACCTTCCCGGTCCTCGCGGCGATCATCAGCGCCGTCTCGCCGCCCTGGAGCGTGGTGTTCGGGTCGGCCCCGGCCCCGAGCAGGAGCTCGACCATGGCCGCATCGCCGCTCTCGCAGGCGAGCGGCAGCGGTTTGACGCCGAAACGATTGGCGGCCCCAGCGTCCGCCCCGGCTCGGATCAGCAAGGTTGCTGTTTCGAGGTCGTCAAGGTAGGCCGCCCAGTGCAGGGCCGTCATGCCGTCGGGCTGAGCCTGACCCACGTCCTCGCCGCGATCGAGGAGCCTTCGGACCGCAGCCCGGTCCCCTCTCTCGGCGGCGTCGGCCAGGGCCGATCCGGCCTCGGCGGCCGACGAATCGGTCGACAAGAGGACCATGGCCAAGACCGTGACGATCGACCTCATGACGCTCGACCCCATCGCGGACTTCCTTGGCAATCGGTTCATTTCACGTCGTCAGACGGCCAGGGGCTCGAACAACTCGTCGACCTTGCCCTTGCTGTCGGCGAACGAGTCGAGCCGCACGCCGACCCTGTCGAGCAGCGTTAGGTGGAGGTTGGCCAACGGCGTGGGTTCGGCGAATCGGATGTGACGCCCGCCCCGCATTCCTCCCGCCGCGCCGCCGGCCACGAGGATCGGGAGGTTTGTGTGGTCGTGGAGGTTGGGATTGCCCATGCCGCTGCCGTAGAGGTAGAGGCTGTGGTCCAGGAGCGAGCCTTCGCCCTCTCGGGTCGCCGCCAATTTCGCCAGGAATTCGGCGAAGAGCGAGACGTGGAACTGGTTGATCTTGGCCATCTTGGCGATCTTCGCCGGATCGTTGCCGTGGTGTGTGAGCGGGTGGTGCGAGTCGGGGACGCCGATCTCCGGGTACGTTCGACCGCTCGTCTCTCGGGCGAGCTGAAACGTGATGACGCGGGTGACGTCCCCCTGGAGAGCCAGCACCTGGAGGTCGAACATCAGGCGGGCGTGGTCGGCGTACGATGCGGGGACGCCCGCGGGCCGGTCGAGGTCGGGCAAGACGTGGTCCTTGGCGTCCGCCTCGGCCTTCTGGATGCGACGCTCCACCTCGCGGACGGTCTCCAGGTACTGGCCGACCCGGGCGCGGTCGGCGGGGCCGAGCTGGGTTCGCAGCCGAGCCATCTCGTCCGTGACCGCGTCGAGGAGGCTGGCCCGCTTCTTCAGGGCGGCGCGGCGATCGTCTGGGGTGCCGCCCTCGCCGAAGAGGCGTTCGAAGACGATGCGAGGGTGGGCTTCCGACGGCAGGGGCGTCGTGGGTGACGACCAGGAAAGGTTGTTCTGATAGACGCAGGCGTAGCCATTGTCGCACTGGCCGACGGTCGAGAGCAGGTCCATCGACATTTCCAGCGAAGGGAGCTGGGTGTCCCAACCGATCGACTTCGCGGCGATCTGGTCGACGGTGGTGCCGAGGTGGTAGTCGGTGCTCTCCGTCAGCTTCGCCCGGGCCGCGCTCAGGAAGGAGCAATTCGACGTGGCGTGCGTGCCGGGGTACGCGTTCCGCAGCTCCAGGCCCGTGATGGCCGTGACATGCTTCTTGACTGGCGCGAGCGGAGAAAGGATCGGCGAGAGTTCGTCGAGGGAGTCGGCGCCGGGGGGCGTCCACCGTGTGATGTCGCACCCCATGGGCATGTAGACGAACCCCAGACGGCGCAGGCGGGCCGGCGCCGCGACGGTCGCGGCGCTGGCCGTCATGGCCGGGACCATCGCGTCCAGGAGGGGGAGTGCCAGCGTCGTCCCCAGGCCGCGGAGGAACGTCCGGCGCGGCAGGGCCTTCTTCGTGACGATCATTCGGCTCTCCTCATCTGGAACGGCGTGCTGGCGGCGACCGCCTCGACGATCGACGAGAAACGATAGTCTCGCCCGCGGGCTTCGCGGACGATTTTGCGGACGGCCGGCGCGTCGGACGGATCGACTCCCCGACCCAGTGCGAACGTCAAAAGCTTCTCGGTCAGAGTCCCGACGAACAGCTCGGGACGCTTGCGAAGAGCCTGCTCAAGCCCCTCCACTCCCTCGAAACGGCTCCCGTCCGGCAAGCCGCCCGTCGCATCGACGGGCCTCCCCTCCTCCATCGTCCGCCAGCGGCCGACCGCGTCGAAATTCTCAAGGGCGAAGCCGACGGGGTCCATCCGGTCGTGGCAACTGGCGCAGGCCGTATTGGCGCGATGCTCGGCGAGGCGTTCTCGGACCGAGAGCGAGGACGAGATCGAGTTCTCCTTCAGCGCCGGTACGTCCGCCGGCGGGGGCGGCGGGGGCGTCCCGAGCAGGTTCTCCAGGACCCACTTGCCGCGAATCACGGGGGACGTGCGGGTCGCGTAAGACGTGGCCATCAGGACGCTCCCCTGCCGGAGCAAGCCGCCTCGGACGTGGTTTTCGCCGAGGTCGACGCGACGAAATCGACTCCCCTGGACGTGGGGAATGCCGTAGTGCCTGGCCAGCCGCTCGTTCAGGTAGGCGTGATCCGAGGCGATCAGGTCGATCACGCTACGGTCCTCCCTCACGATTTCCTCAAAGAGCAGCTCGGTCTCGCGACGAAACGCCTGCCGCAAGTTGTCGTCGAAGTCGGGGAAAAGGCGCAGGTCAGGGGTGATCGAGTCGAGGTTGCGCAGGTGCAGCCACTGGCCGGCGAAGTTCGTCGTCAGGCTCCGCGATCGCGGGTCGGCCAGCATGCGGCGGACCTGGGCGCGGAGCACCTCGGGACGGCCCAACTCGCCCCGTTCGGCGAGGTCGAGCAATTCGTCGTCCGGTATGCTGCTCCAGAGGAAGAACGAGAGCCGGGAGGCGAGCGGCACGTCGGGGAGGCGAGCCGTCGAACCCGCCGGGGCGCCGGGCGGACTGGTCTCGATGCGGAAGAAGAACTGGGGGTTGACCAGCACGGCGCTCAGCGCGGCCTCGATCCCGGTTTCGAAGTCGCCCGACTCGCGGGCCTCGCGGTAGAGTTCCAGGGGTTTGCGGAGGTCGGCGTCGGCGACGGGTCGCCGATAGGCCCTTCGCGTCAGCGTGGCGAGGATCTCCCGGGCGCACGTCTCCTCATCCTCGGGCCCGCTCGGACGGCGGACGAAGATGAGGCGTCGGCTGGGCGTCTCCCCTCGATCCGAGGCGCCGAGCGGGCCGATGATCGAGATCTGGTAGAGCGCCGGCGTCAGGCGGGGATGCCGGTGCATGTTGTAATGGGCCTGATACGGTTGGCGCTTCGTCTCCATCAGCGACGACGCCTGCTTCACGAACGCCGTCCCCACACGGTGCGTTCCGGCCGAGATGTGGATGCGCGCCTTGAGGTGGGCGTCGGCCGTCTGGTGGTCTGCGTCGGACTTCGGCGGATCCACCGTGAACCTTGCCTTCGATTCACGATCGATCATCAGCTCCAATTCTTGCGGCTCGCGCAGGCCCTCGACGTGCTCGTTGCGGTCTCTCGCCAGGCGGAGCTGCACTTCGTATTCGCCGTCTCGCGGGAAGACGTGGGTGATCAGCGCCCCGCCTCGAGTGCCGAGCGGCAGCCCCTCGACGTGCTCCTCCTGGGTGACGTCGGCCCGGATTCGGATTGTCTCGCCGTCGGCCGAGCCGCCAGGGCTCCCCACGGCCAGCCGGCTGATCTTCTGCGCCGCCGTGAGGTAGCGATCGAGGAGCGTCGGCGACAGGTCGCCGACCGTGATGTTGTCGAATCCTCGGCTGGATTCGTCGGGCGGCAGCAGGGCCGAGGCGTCGATTTCAAGCCCCAGCAAGTCGCGAATGGCGTTCTGGTATTCGGTCCGTGTAAGGCGGCGGAACGTTTCGGCTTTTCCCGGGTTCGGGTGCTCCTCAGCAGCGCGATCGAGGCCGCCGACGAGGGCCGAGAGGACCGAATCGTATTCGCTCTCGGACGGTCGAGGGCGTTTCCCCGGCGGCATCTCACGCGCGGCCAGTCTGCGAACCACTTTTTCCCAGGCGTCGGAATTCCGCGCTACCTCGCCGGAGTCCAACTCATCGAGGTTGAAGTCCGCCGTCCTGAGCCCGGCGTTATGGCAATCGATGCAATAACGCTCGAGGAACCGATCGGCGACCTCGTGCGGGGTCGAAGGAGGCTCGACCGCGCGTCGTTCCTGGCCCGACCCCGTGGACGCGACGACGATCAAGAGGATCGACGCGAGACAGCCGACCCATGTCCTCCGACGTCTCATGAGGCCCGGCTCCATCAGAGAAGAACGTGGACGGCGTGTGGGAGATGCGTGAGGCGACTCCGAGACTCGTGGCTCCCCTGGCAGCCTATGGGTGCCCGCTCGCTCAGGAATCGCGACTCGCCCTTCGTCTCGCGGTTCCATCATAAATCGGCATGCGGCTTATGGGAAACATCCCTCGGAAGAAATACCCCCCTTGGCAGCTCACGAGAGGCCCTGCCCCTCTCGCCCCGGATCGAGCGCCCTCCAGGCGGACAGGGATTGCAAGCACTGGCGTCCAACCGCAAGCGCGACCCTGGAGATGGCGAGCGGGCTGATGTGCTGGACGAACCGGTGGGCCAAATGGGCCGGTTTCCGCGTGTGGGCCCAGCAGATGTCTGTATCCAGAGGAAGTTCATGGAGGACCAGGGTCGGTAGGCTGCTCCCTCTGTCGAGACGCCGTAAGATGGGTGCTTCTCGATGACGTTCCCGCGCTCGGCCCAGACGCTCACCGGAGTCTTCCTCTGATGCGAAGAAGCTGGCCTCTCCTCGTCCTGATGTGCCTGACGTCCGCTCCGCTGTTCGCCGAGGAGCGGCGGCCGAACGTCCTCTTCCTCATCGCCGACGACCTCAACAATTTGCTCGGCGCTTACGGCGACCCGCTCGCGAAGACGCCGAACCTGGACAAGCTCGCGGCGCGGGGCGTGCGGTTCGACCGCGCGTATTGTGCGTTTCCTCTTTGCGGTCCGAGCCGAAACGCCTTCCTCACCGGGCTGTATCCCAACAGCACGGGCATTCTGGCCAACGGACAGCTCTTCCGGCAGACGATCCCCTCGCACCGGAGCCTGCCCCAGGCGTTCCGCAATTCCGGCTACTTCGCCGCGCGGATCGGCAAGCTCTATCACTACAACGTGCCCAACTCGATCGGCACGAACGGCCATGACGACCCTGGGAGTTGGGAGTTGGAGGCGAACCCGGCGGGGGTCGACCGGCTGGAGGAGGAGCCGCGGATCACGACCCTGACTCCCGGCCAGTTCGGGGCGACGCTCAGCTGGTACGCCTCGCCGAAGGGGGACCGCGACCACACCGACGGCCTGATGGCCGACGACGCCGAATGGGTCCTTGAACGGTGCGCCCGGCGGAAGGATCGTCCGTTCTTCCTCGCCGTGGGTTTCTTCCGTCCGCATACGCCTTACGTCGCGCCGAAGCCGTACTTCGACCTCCACCCCGAGTCGGAGATGCCCGTCGTCCAGGGCGTGAAGGAGGACCGTGCCGACATCCCCGCCCCCGCCCTGGCCAGCGGCAAGGCGGAGCAGGACCGGATGGACGACGCGAAGCGCCGCGAGGCTCGGCAAGGCTACAACGCCGCCATCAGTTTCATGGACGCCCAGGTTGGTCGCGTGATCGACGCGCTGGATCGACTCGGGCTCGCCGACGAGACGATCATCGTATTCACCAGCGACCACGGCTATCACATGGGCGAGCACGGTCTCTGGCAGAAGATGAGCCTCTTCGAGGAGAGCGCCCGCGTGCCGCTCCTGATCGCCGCGCCGGGCCTTGCGACCAAGGGACGCGTTGCGAAGACTCCCGTCTCCCTCATCGACCTCTATCCGACCCTCGCGGAACTGAGCCGGGTCGAGCGGCCCGCAAACCTCCAGGGTCAGAGCCTTGTGCCGATCCTCAAGGACCCCGAAGCCGTCGGACGAGGCTGGGCGCTCACCCAGGTCGTCCGCGGGGGCGCTCAGGCGGCGGCCAACCGTTTCTTCGGCTATAGCCTCCGGACGCCTCGCTGGCGCTATACCGAATGGGACGAGGGGCGCAAGGGCCGCGAACTGTACGACCACGACGCGGATCCGCGTGAGCTGACGAACCTCGCCGAGAAGCCGGAGCACGCGAGCACGGTCGACACGCTCTCGCAGCAACTCCATGCCGCCGTGAAGACGACGTTCCCCCCGTCCGGCCAGACGCCCGAAATCCGCCCAGGGATGTGGCCGCCGAACCTGACGAATCCCTGATCGCTCGCGCGTTCGGAAGGTTGGTTTCGTCTGGCTCGACAAGGTGGGGTTTCCCACGTCTGAATGACTTTGCGAACATGGGTGTGAGGAATGGCGGGCGGCGCCTACGCTGCCAGGCTCAGGAGATGTTCTGATATGGGAACGCCGATCGTCGTCGCCTTTCTCGCCGCGTTGATCGTGGCGGCCGATGAACCCGGGTCGAAATCTCCTGCATCGCCCCGGCCGGCGATCGTCACCGCGAACGAGTGGGGCTCGAAGCCCCAGCCGATTCCGGACTCGCGGAAGCACACGCCGAAGTTCGTGACGATCCACCATGCCGGGGTGGTCTGGACGGCCAAGGTTTCGCCGGACGTGTTCGTGCGGAACATGCAGTCCTGGGGGCAGCGGGATAAAGGGTGGCCCGACCTCCCCTACCACTTCCTCATTGCGCCGGACGGTCGGATTTTCGAGGGCCGGCCGTTGACCTATGAGCCCGAGTCGAACACGAAATACGACCTCCAGGGGAACATCGGGGTCGAGATGATGGGCAGCTTCGAATCCCAACGCCCCGACCCGCGGCAGGTCGCGTCCTGCGTCAAACTGACCGCCTGGCTCTGCGATCAGTACGGGATCGACCAGTCGCTGATCCGAGGGCACAAAGACGCGGCCTCAGGTCAGACGACCTGCCCCGGCAAGGACTTCGATCGCTACCTGAAAGACGGCCAGTTCCGCCGCTGGGTCCAGGAGACCCGAGAAGGCAAAACCCCCGTGATCGAACTTGGGCCCCCCCTGCCCGACGGCCCGACCGAGACGATCCCATCGACCGCTCCGAAGGAGTAAGGTCGTTCGGCGACCTGGCTTCTGGTCCAAGACCACGCCCCATTCCCGGACGATGCAGATCCTGTCGTGAGCCGGGGAATGGGCGCCGAATTTTCTGGTCTCGACGGATCGAGCGACTTCGCGTTTAATGCGGAGGCGCGACCTCATGGAATGGCCTCATCGTTACCGCCGCGCAGGACGGCCGGGAGCGTGCCTGAGATGGACCTCAAACAGTTCCTCACCGTCGCCGTCGTGGTGGCGCCGATCCTCTGTCTGCTGTTGGGCGGCGCTTTCATCGCGGCGGGAAGCGGGGTCGAGCGGCTCTCCTCGACTCGCGACTACGTTCAGGTGGCTGGCAACTTTTCCGCGATGCTCCTTCGCGTGGCCGGCTACGTCGTCGTCCTGTTGCTGGTGCAGCACTTCATCGGGCTGCGATCGACGTTCGGCTGGTGAGCGATCAGCCGGTCGGCTTGACGCCCCGGACCAGGAAGCCGGTGTACGAGCAGAAGAAGCGGCCCGAGGCCGAAGCTTCGCGAAGGGCCAGCAACCAGGCGTCGGCGTCCTTCCGGTCGACCGTTCCAGCGGCGACCAGGCGCTCGATCGTCGCGAAGAAAAGGTAGAGTTGGTCCGCCACGCCCAGATCCTGGAGAACCAGGGTTTTCGGCGTCGCCACGACGTCTCGGAGCCCCGCGTCCAGGAACAGCGGGACCAGGTGTCGACCGATCCATCCTGAGGGGAAGCGGTCGCACCAGGCGTTCAGGGCCGTCCGCGTCAGGGGCCGGTCGGGCGAGTCGACGGTGAGGGTTTCCCAGTCGTTGTCAAAGGCGACCATCACGCCGCCGGGCTTCAGGATGCGGGCCATCTCACGGACCACCGGCGCGGGATCGGGGATGTGCTGCAGGACGCGGTCGATCCGGCAGGCGTCGAAGCTCGCGTCGTCGAAGGGGAGCGCGGCCGCGTCGGCGACGCTGAAGGAGAGGCCCGAAACCCCGCCGTGCCGACCCCGGGCCGCCTCGATCATCGCCCGGCTGCCGTCCACGCCGACGACCTTGCCGGTCGGCGCGGCGAGCTTCGCCATCGCCGCGGCGTCGTCCCCCAGGCCGCAGCCGACGTCCAGGATCCGTTTGCCCGGCGCGGCGTTGAGGAGGAAGAAGCTATCGCGCTTGCAGGCCGCGAAGAAGGGGATCGAATCGACGAGGGTGAGGCACTTCGAGAAGACCTCGAAGTCCTCGGCGCGGTCCACGTTTTTGAAGCCTGAAGCCAGGTCGTCGGCCATCGAGGAGGCTCCGTTCAGACGCCTCGCGCCTGGGGATCCCAGAGGATCTTGTGGAGTTGCACTTGCAGGCGGATCGGCAGGCCGGTCTCCAGCACCCAGGCGGCTAGATCGGTCGGGTCGACCCGGCCGAAGACCGCGCTGAAGAGGACCGGGCAACGTCGCGCCAGGTCATAACGGCGGACGACCTCGACGGCCCAGTCAAAGTCGGCGCGGTCGCCGAGGACGAACTTGACCTCGTCGGTCGGCCGGATCCTGTCGAGGTTCTCCCAGACGTTGGCGTCGACCTCGCCCGAGGCCGGCGTCTTGACGTCGAGGATGATCCGGACGCGCGGGTCGACCCGGTCCGTCGCGACCCCGCCGCTCGTCTCCAGCAACACGGTCCAGCCGAGGTCCGCCAGCCTCGACATCAACGGATAGGCCTCTTCCTGAAGCAGCGGCTCGCCGCCGGTCAGTTCCACGAGCCCCCCGCCGAGCTTCTCCACGGCCGCAACGACGTCGTCCAGCCTCATCGTCTCCCCATGGTGGAAGGCGTGGGGCGTGTCGCAGTAGGTGCAGCGGAGGTGGCAGGCGGTCAGTCGGATGAAGACGCAGGGGAGCCCGGCGAACGTGCTCTCCCCCTGGATGCTCCGGTAGACCTCGTGGACGACGAGATCCCCGGCCGCCTTCCCATTCAGGGGCCGCAGCCGACGCGCAAGGGCCTTCTCATCAGGCGCGGGGATGGATCGGGAATCAGCGGGGGGAGCGTCGTTCATGGGGGCGGCGGCGTCTTGGTTGGTCTGAAGGGGGCGAAATCGCTCGTCCCATGGTAGCCGCCCTACGGGCCAGCCGCCCAGAGCAAGAGCTTGGTCGGAAAGGCTGATCAGAGGCGGCGTCTTTATTTTGTGCCTGAAGTCGTTTCAAAAACGTGGGAAATCAATCGAAGTCGGCTTGCGTCTCTTGGGTTTTTTTCGTTCGATGTCGTCTCGAGAGCATTGTGGTCCGCCGCGGGCTCGATGGACGAGGCTTCGGGCGGCTTCACCGACGAAGGGATTGCAACCTATGGATGGGACGAAGCGGTCCGCATGGATCTGGGTGATCGGGTCGGCTCTCATTGCCGGACTGACTCTGGGCGATGAAGCCGTAGCTGGGCCATATACTGGCCTCATTGTCTTCGGAGACAGCCTCTCCGACGTCGGCAACACGTATGCAGCCGCGGGTATGCCCCCGGCGCCGTATTACGGTGGGCGTTACTCGAACGGGCCGATCTGGGTCGAGTACCTGGCTCAAAAACTGGGGATCGCGGCCCCTACCCCGAGCTATCTGGGTGGGACCGACTACGCCTGGGGATTCGCCCAGTCGAGCGGCGGCTTCACCTATCCTCCGGAAGCCGGCGGCGCAGGCGTCCCGAATCTGCTGACCCAGATCGGCGGGTTCGTGCAGGCCGGGGGGACGTTGGATTCGACCAAGCTGGTCTCGATCTGGGCTGGCGCCAACGACTTCCTCAACAACGGCGTGACCGATTACAACCAGGTGGCCGACAACATCGTTACGGCGATCACGAGTCTGGCGGCCGTGGGGGGGACTCAGTTCCTGGTGGGCGGGCTGCCGCTGCTGGGAACGCTGCCTGCGACCCTTAGCCAGCCGCCCCAGGTGCAGGCCCTTCTCAACCAACTCACGCTGGCCTTCAACATGACGTTGGAGGCGAAGCTCCAGGCTCTTGAGATGAGCCATCCGAGCCTGCACATCTTCTTCAACGACGTGAACAGCGAGTTCCAGAAAATCGTCGCCGATCCCTCGGTCTATGGGCTGACCAACGTCACCGGCTCGGCGCTTGCCGACGGCGTGTACGACGGGAAGGGCTACCTGTTCTGGGACGGCGTTCATCCCACGACGGCCGTTCACGAGCTCATCGCCCAGATGGCCTTTCAGGAAGTCGTCCCGGAGCCCTCTTCCCTGGTGCTCGCGGCGATCTCGGGTGTGACGGTCCTCGTCGCCAGCCGGCTTCGACGCGCGGCGTAATACGGTCGAACGACCCGCCTGGGGGCGACTATCGAGGGCAACTCCCCTGGCGGGCTCTGAACGGGATTGATCAGGAATAGGCAAAGCGACTGGATCCGAACGAGAGCGACGCTGAGGGGCTCCGTACGAGACGCCGACGAACGCGAGCCTCGGCCCCCTGGCTCGGTCTAACCGACCGAACCGTCCTCCTTTCGGACGACCCCGACAAGGTTTCCAGTCGGCGACGGCGAGTCGACGGCCGACGACCAGGTCGGCTTCAATCGGCTCTCCTGCGCGTTGTGGGCGTCGATCCTGATGGATCGCCGCATCACGCTGGCGATCCATGCGGGCCTGGGTTATTCTTGGCGATCTTGTTGCGTCATGCTCGGGGACCGTCCGAGGGTCGTCTTCATGAAGCTCGCGAACCTTCTCCGAACGGCCGCTCCCGTGGCGGCGCTGGTCCTCTGCTCGGGAGAGGCGTGGGCTCAGTCCGCCTCCCCCGCGAACTTCGGTCGCACCAGGAGCGGCGTCTCGGCCAACCCGGCCGCGGCGGCGCGATCCGGGCGAGCCCCTGCGGTCGAGCGGACCTCCACGTCGCGACTCGGGGCGGATCCGCTGGCCCCCTACACGTCGAAGCCCCCCATCGGCACCTATACCGCGAAGCCCATCGAGAAGCCCGCTCCGGCCGCTCCCGTCGCTCGGAACTACTTCCCGACGGCGCGAACGGGTCAATACCAGGCCGTGCATCATTGCACCCCGTCGCGGGCGATGGTCTCCGGTCGAGGTCGTTGACCGACCATGCCCACCGACCGCTACAACGACCTCGCCGCCTTCCGTGCCTTCCTCGACGCCAAGCTCGCCGATCCGGGCAACGATCTGTCGCTCGCCGAGGTGCTCGCGCTCAGGGAGGCTGAGAACCAGACCGTCGAGGAACGTGAGCAGGTCCACCTTCGGATCGGCGACGGCCTCTCCGTCGCGGCCTTGCATCGCCGGGCTGAGCCGCCGACCGGGGCGTGAACCTGGTTCCGTCATTCCAGGACCCCGGAGTCGATCGGGGCTTCGAGCGGGTCGGCCGGTTTCTTCGTCTCCCGACGCGTCATGAGGAGGGCCGTCAACGGCCCGGCCAGCGGCGTCAGCGAGACGGCCAGGAAGATCCGCGAATGCCGATGGATCGTTTCCCACGTCCGAAACCCTCCGTCCCCCTCCTGGATCGCGAAGATGACGGCCGTCGTGGCGGTCAGCGCCACGCCCAACCACGTCACCGTCCAGCCCATGCGGTCGGCGAAGGTTCGCGGCTTCTTCCGGGGTTCGCTCCAGATCCGCCAGAGGAAGTAGGGGAGGAACAGCAAGCCGATCATCGTCAGCCAGCAGAGCAGCGACACGGCCATAGTCGCGAGGACGCGAATCCAGAGAGCCGGTTTCGCCCCGCCGGCCTGGAGCGTCGGCCTCCAGATGACGAGGGCGGCGACCCCGAAGATCGGAAGCCCGATCAGGCCGAAGACAGCGAGAAAGCTCTGCATCGTCCGACCTCCTCCAACGCCCTCGACGCGCGATCGGCGGCCTTGCCGACCATGAGTCTATCTGGGTCGTCTGCTCTCGAAATAGGGGGTAAGACCATCGGGACCGGCACGGACCTTGCCTGTTCGAAGAGTGAAAATCCACCCGCCTCAGCGGGATCGACCGATAGATCCAGATCGACGGCTCCGAACCGGTAGGAGAAGGTTCCATGCCTGAACACCCCGTACCCGATGCGATCCCCAATCCCCACGAGCCTTCCCCTGCGCCGGACCCGCCGCCGGAGGTCCCCTACATGCCGAAACCCGAGGAGCCGCGGTCGCCGTTTCCGCCGCATCCGGATCCCTCGCCGTTTCCGCCGCCTCCCGGCCCTCGCAAGCCGAGGCGGTGAACCGAATCGCCGCAGCCGTCTGGGCATCTGAGCCGTCGCGGTCGATAATAGAGAGATTGAGTCGGAGGACTCGCCTCCACGACCGCGATACGCCTCGAAGGCCTGATGGAACACATGGTCAAACTCCAGGAACAAGCCGACGCGTCCCCTCCCCTGGTCGGCGTGGTGATGGGGAGCAAGTCCGACTGGGAGACGATGCGGCACGCCTCCGAGTTGCTGACAGAGCTGAAGATTCCCCACGAGACCCGCGTCGTCTCCGCCCACCGGACTCCCGAACGCCTGTTCGCATACGGTCGTGAGGCCGAGGGGCGGGGGATTGAGCTGATCATCGCCGGGGCTGGGGGTGCTGCGCACCTACCGGGGATGCTGGCGGCGATCTCCATCCTGCCGGTGCTGGGCGTTCCGGTGGAGAGTCGCACTCTCAAGGGGGTCGACTCGCTGCTGTCGATCGTCCAGATGCCGCGCGGGGTGCCTGTCGGGACGCTGGCCATCGGCGCGTCGGGCGCGGCCAACGCCGCGCTGCTGGCGGCGGCGATGCTCGGCCGCAAGTACCCCGAGATTCGCGAGGCCCTCGCCGCATTCCGCGAGGCCCAGACCGACGCCGTGGGGGAATCCCCCCAATGACGGCCGTGGACGATCAGATCCTCTACCCGCCGGCATCGATCGCGGTCGTCGGCAGCGGGCAACTCGGCCGGATGTTCATCCAGGCGGCCCAGAGCATGGGCTACCAGGCGGGCGTCCTGAGCGCCACGGCTGAGACCCCCGCGGCGCAGGTCGCCGACTGGTCGGTCCTCGGCCCGCCCGACCACCTGCCGGCCCTCCGCGCCCTGGCCGAGCGCGCTCAGGCGGTGACGGTAGAGTTCGAGAACGTGTCGGCCCCCGCCCTGCGCTGGCTGGCGAAACGCCGGATCGTCCGTCCTGGCTGGCGGACATTGTGGGTCAGCCAGAACCGGATCCGGGAGAAGTCGTTCCTCACCCGCCACGGCATCCCGCACGCTCCCTGGCGACCCGTCCGCACTCCCGAGGAACTGGCGACGGCCGACCGCGAGCTGGGCCGGCCGATGATCCTGAAGACGGCCGACTCCGGCTACGACGGCAAGGGCCAGGTCCTCGTCGGTCCCGGCGACGACCCGGAAGACGCATGGTCGAGCCTGGGTCGGGCGTCCTGTGTGGCCGAGGGCTGGGTCGAGTTCGCCGCCGAGGCGTCCGTCGTCGTCGCCCGCGGCCGCGATGGTCAGGCCGCGGCGTTTCCGATCGCCCTGAACCACCACGAGCGCCACATCCTGGCGACCTCGGTCGCCCCCGCGCCGGTCGGCCCGATCGTCGCGCAGGAAGCCCGCGACGTGGCCCTCGCAGTGGCCCAGGCCCTCGACGCGGTCGGGGTGCTCTGCGTCGAGTTCTTCGTCACGGCCGACGGCCGCCTGCTGGTCAACGAGATTGCACCCCGGCCCCACAACTCGGGCCATTTGACGATCGAGGGGGCTTACACGAGCCAGTTCGAGCAGCAGGTGCGAGCCCTCTGCGGCCTGCCGCTGGGCTCTTGCGACCTCGTCACGCCGGCGGCGATGGTCAACCTGCTGGGCGACCTCTGGGCCGGCGGCGAGCCCCGGTGGGACAACGCTCTCCGCGACCCCGGCGTGAAGCTCCACCTCTACGGCAAACGGACCGCCAAGCCCGGCCGCAAGATGGGCCACATCACCGTCCTCGACTCCACGGCTGAAGGCGCCCTGGCGCGGGCCCTCGCGGCGAAGCAGGCGTTGACGGAGCGGTGAAACCGTCGGTCGGCTCAGAGTTTGTCCGGTGCCTTGAGGCCATCGGGCAAGGGTTGCGGTTGCTGAGCGGGTCGCGTCTCTGACGAGGGCTTCACGGTCTGATCCATCTTGCCGGGCATCTCCGCCGGGACGTTCTCCAGAGGAGCGATGCGGGTGGGCATGGGGAAGTCGATGTCGTCGATCTCCATGGCCTTCCACACAAGGGCTTCGCCCGGGTCGGTCGGGTCGGGCTCTGGGGTCTCCCACGGGAAGGACGCCGCCCTGCGATACTTCTCCTTGAGCGCCATGTGGTAGGGAACCCGAACGCGATGCGAGGCCTCCGCGTTCGCCCAGGATCGGCTTTTCGCCGGGATCTTCCCTTTGCTCCTGAGCTGCTCGATGATCGCCAGTTGCTGGCGTTCTTCGGCCTCTCTTCGCTCGTGGTAGGCGGCGTCCGCCAGGTAGCTCCGCCGCCGCGCGGGGAGGTCTTTGGCCCAGATCGCGATCAGGACTGCGGCTACAGCCACGGCGATCATTGCGCGTCGAATCGTCATCGTCGGCCGCCGCATCGCGAAGATCCTCCCTGAACAATTCCGAGTTCACGAGGGTGTCGAAGATACTTCTTTCGCGTGGCGTCGCAAGCGGATTCGCCATCTCGTTCGAACGATCAACGAGGTCTGGAGCATTCGCTCGGCTCTGGAGGTTATCATGGACGAGCGGCGCTTCACGAAGCCCACATTGATGGTCGTCCGAGTTTAAGTGCGGGGTGGCTAGGCGACTGCCGTGATGTGACCGCGAGTCCGTCGCCGATCGCATGCCCACGACAAGCGTGGGCATGGCACCCGAAGTATTCGCTGTTCCCGATGCGAGTCCGTCTGCTCTCATGCGATTCTCCCAACCTTTCTGGCTCGCGTTGATCGCCCTGGCGGTGCTGCCGCTGTGGCGAGAGTGGACGCGTGGGCGGATCGCCTGGCCGGATCTCGGGATGTTCCGAGGAGGTCGCGCGGGCGTTTCGCCGTGGGTCTGGGTCTCGCGGTTGCCGGCCCTGTTGCAGGCGCTGGCGATCGCCGCGCTGGCGGTGGCGATGGCCCGGCCGCAGACCGTCGGCGGGGTGGTGCGGATCGCGTCGCAGGGGGTGGCGATCGTTGTGGCCATGGATCAAAGCTCCAGCATGAGTACGGTCGACTTCCCGGCCGATCAAGGCTCGCGACGGATCAGCCGGTTGGAGGCGGCTCGCGAGACCTTCGCCCGGTTCGTGGCCGGCCGTCGGGATGACTCGATCGGGCTGACGACGTTCGCGAACTACCCGGACCTCGCCTGCCCTCCGACGCTCGACCACCGCTTCCTGATCGAGGCCGCCGACGCCGTCCGGCCCGCTCGACCGGGGGACGACGGGACCAACATCGGCGACGCCGTCGCCTGGTCGCTGGACGCTCTCCGCCTCGCCTCGCCGTCGAGGAAGGTGCTGATCCTCCTGACCGACGGCAACAACGCCCCGGCCGTCCCGAACCCGCTCGACCCGATGCGGGCCGCCGAGCTGGCTCGCGACCTGGGTGTGACGCTGCACACGATCGCCATCGGCCGCGAGGGGGGCGTGACGCACGGCGTCGACAAGTCGGGCCGGCTCGTCGCGGCCGAGCGTGAGGGGCCGAACTTCGAGCTGCTCGACAAGCTGGCCGAGACCACCGGGGGCCGATCCTTCCGCGCCACCGACGCCGACGCCCTCGACGACGTCTTCCGCACGATCGACGCAATGGAGAAGTCGCAGATTCATGAAGAAGTCCGCACCCGTTACGACGAGCGGTTCGCCCCCTGGGCGGCCGCGGCCCTCGGCCTTCTGGCGATCGACCGGCTCCTGACCTGCGGACGCCTGCGGCGGCTCCCCTGACGATTGAGAACGCCCCGATGGACTTTGAACACCCCCGCCTCCTCTGGCTGCTGCTCGGCCTGCCGCCGTTGGCCCTCTGGGCCTGGCGAGGCGCCCGGCTCCGCGCCCGAGGGTGGGACGCGCTCGGCCAGTGGGGGGCCGCCCCGAGCGATCGGTCGATCGGCGTCTTGCTGGCGATGGCGCTGGCCGTTCTGGCGCTGGCGAGACCCCGGATCGGCTTCGGGCCGGACGACCAGGTCGGGCCGGGGCGGGACGTCGTGCTGGCTTTTGACGTCAGCCGGAGCATGGCCGCGGAGGACGCCGCGCCCAACCGCCTGGGCCTGGCCGTGGAGACGGCGAAGACCCTCGTCGACGTCCTGGCCCGCGAGTCCTCCAACCGCGCGGGGGTCGTCGCGTTCGCCGGTCGGGGCGTCCTGCGCTGTCCGCTTACGCAGAACATGGGGGCGGTCGTTGATGCGATGAATCGCCTCCGCCCCGGCGACGTCAAGCCCGGCGGGACCGACCTGGCCGCGGCGATCGACGCGGCCGTTGACGCCTTCGACCCCAACGCCCCCGAGGACGAGCCGCGGACGGTCGTGATCTTCTCCGACGGCGAGGACCACGAAGGCCGCTGGGAACAGGCCGTCGATCGGGCTGAGGCGAAGGGGGTGGTGGTCCACACGATCGCCCTTGGCGATGCGAAGGCCGGGGCCAGGCTCTCGTTCACCTACCGGGGGGAACCGGTCGTCTCGAAGCGGATTGACGAGACCCTGGCGGCGATCGCCGAGCGTTCCGGGGGGGCCTCGCTGAAGCTGGGGCTCTCGGCCGCCGACCTGGGCCTGCTCTACCGCGAGCGGATCGAGCCCGTGGCCGAGGCCCGCCGCCGCGCCGCGAGGGCCGCCGACCGCCCCGAGCGTTTCCCCCTGCTCCTGGCGGCCTCGCTGGGCGTGCTGGCCGCGGCGCTTCGTCCGGGCGTCGGCGCCAGGCGGCCGAGGCGAGCCCGGGCCGTCGCGAGGCTCGCCGTGCTGGCTCTGGCCGTGTCTCAGGTCGCCGCCGAGTCTCCCCCCGAAACCGCCCCTCAGGCCGTCGCCCGGGGCCAGTCGCTGTATGAGGCCGGCCGCTTCGAGGACGCCCTCCACGCGTTCCAGGACGCCGCCGCCAGGGCCCCCGGCCGACCGGTCCCGCTCTACAACCTCGGCGCGACGCTCTACCAGCTCGGCCGTTATCCCCAGGCCGTCCTGCGTTACCAGGAAGCCCGCCTCACCGCCGACCCCGCGCTGCGGACGAAGATCGACTACGCCCTGGGGAACGCGATCCTCAGCCTGGGGGACCTCGCCGCGGCGGTGCGGTGCTACGACGCTTGCCTGAGTTCGACGGCCTGGGCTCCAGGGCTGGACGTCATCCGCCGCGACGCCGCCGTCAACAGGGCCTTCGCCCTCCAACGGCTGCGCGAAGCCCTCGCCCAGCAGGACCAGCCGAACCCCGAGGACGGCAACCAGCCGACCCCCCCCGACGCGAATCGCGGCAGCGGCGACGCCAAGCAGGAGGAAGGCCCCGGCGACGGTCCCGACGGCCGGTCCGACGCCCCGCCCCCCGGCCCGGGCGAGACCCGCGAGACCGACTCCTCCAGCCCCCGCAAGCGCGGAGGCGCCGGCGGCGACGCCCCCAACCCGCCGGGCGCCAACCCCGACGACCGCCTCGACGCCGCCCTCGACCGGATCCGAGACGCCCGCCGCCGTCGCCTCCCCGACCAGCCCCCGCCCGACGAATCCCCCCGCGGCGACGGCAAGGACTGGTAAGGCGGCTTCGTCTGCGAGCGAAGCCAACGAAGCCGATGACGCAATCGATTATTCATCAAGGTGTTGCGTTTTAGCCCGTCGGCTTCGTTCGGCGAAAATCAACACGCGGCGCCGCGATGCTTTCTCCGAGATCGACCGGGGGCAGCCAGCCTGGAGTGGCGTTCAATCCGGTCGGCCGGACGGCCCGTCCACACGTTGCGAGCCGATCGTAGGCCCATCGCCGCCGGCTTCCTTTTGGCTTCGGTCGCTGCTGTTCGGGGGCTGTTTTGTTGAGGTTAAGGCCTTGGTGTCATGGTGTTTGCGACGACGACTGAGGTTGGCTTCGTTCGGCGAGATACGACGCGGTTTCTCGCTCGCGTTCTTCGAGTCAGGTCGAATTGAGAAAGATCCGGGGACCATCGTCCTCTATCTTCACGATGGCCCCCGCTGGCTTTCCCAGTCATCGGCCAAACGGGTTTCGAAATAAGCTCCGTTGGTGCAATCGCTTCGATTGCTGCACAGGGTGCAGGCGTTGCGATCGGCCCCTGTCGAGAGCGGTCTCGAACGCCGACCGTTTAAATTGCGCCTGGCGGAGAGGCGTAGGGCCACGCGATTGGTCGGCGTCCAGGGAGGGCCACCCAGGCAACGACCCTCCTCGAAGCCGTCGCATCAATCCTTCTTCTCGGCGGGTTGCCCGGTGTCGGCGTTGAAGGTGCCCAGGTCGACGGGCTTGCCGGGTTCGATCGTGAGGTCCTTTGCCGCGAGGAAGCCGGCGAAGCCGCCGGGGGCTTTCTCGGAACTATATCCCCGCGATCCGTTGGGGCGCTCGTACGTCAGGTTCAGGGCATACAGGACATAGGGACCGCCGACGACGGCCCAGCAGTGGAAGGCGCCGGTTTCGTCGATGTCGTCGGATGTGCTGTAGGACGAGAAGGTCGCGGGATGCTGTTCGGAATCTCGGACGGTCATGTTCACTCCCCCCCGCGCCGGCCTGCCGTCGCCGTGGACGATCTTTCCTGTGACGAGGACTCGCGGATGAAGCGTGACGACGCGGTCGGGCCCGGCCTGGACCTTGACGATCGCTGCGGACGCATCCGAGGCCGAATTGACATAGACCCGTCGCGACTCGCCGGGCGCCAGCTTCTCGACGCGGACCTCGGCCGCTGGCTCGTTGGTCGTGGGATGAAGGCCCGTCCACGACGGCGGCGGCGGCACTCGGCCGATGACGGTCGCCTTGAGAGGTTCGCCCTTCTCATCGACGAACTTCAACAGGACCGAGCCGCCGTGGCTGAGGGACAGGTCGCAGGCGAACGGCGCATCTCCGGCGGGGACGTCCACGGGCCTGGCCGCCTGATAGGCGGTGGAGTCGGTTTGAAAGGCCGTCGGCAAGGGCTTCGGAAACGGGTCTCTCAGCAACGCGGGGGCCCACTTCACGCCGTAGCTCGACAGGTAGGAGGGATCGTCCGTCCGAGCCAGGACGAAGCCGGCCCCGGGGATTCCCAGCACGCGGAACGTCCCGTCCGCGGCGGTCTGGAAGCGGTCTCGGTGCAACCCGTTTCGATAGATCATGCCCGACGGTTGACCGAAATACGCGGCGGCCAGCGGATTGTCTTTCGCCGGCGCGTAGTCGACGACGGCCGCGACAGGTTTGCCTTGGTCCTCGTCGATCAGCTTGCCGACGATCCATCGGCCGCGCCTGAGGTCGAAGTCCCAGGTCGTCGGGCCGCTTGGACCTTTCGCCTTGGTCGGGACGGAGGCGAAGTAGGGCTGATTGACGAGCGGATGGGTTGAGATCCAGGGCCCGGCGCCGTCGTACGCCGAGGGGGCGATGAGGCGATAACGGCCCTGGGCGTCGGTCGTCGCGGTGATCCGCGCGGGCGTCTCCCGGCCGTCGTGCTGGTTTCGCGAGGCCGCCACCACGACCCCGGCGATCGGCTCGCGGGATTCGGCGTCGCGGATGGATCCCTCGATGATCCACGACGGCTCAAGCGTGGTGGTGAAATCCGAGCCGTAGAGGGTCGTCTCGCTCTGGTGAGATCCGAGTTCCGGCCAGAGTTCGGAGCCGCGGAGGGGTTTCTCGTCCGCCTTGTTGAGGAAGTCCGACATCTCGTGCAGGGCCGCCTCCAGGTTGATGTCTCGCCGCTGGTGCGGCTGCATCGGTCTGGCGACGACGCGGACGAGGTGCGGGGCCAGGTCGGGCCGAAGGATCTCGAAGATCGCGAAGCTGTCATAACCCAGGCCCGAGAAGCGGAACCGGCCGTCGGCGTCGGTGGTCAGGTCGCCGAACCCAAGAGCCTCCTGGATTGGTCCGCCGTCATGCCTTCGCCGTCCTCCCGGGATTGGGAGGGAGGCGTCGGCGGGGGGAGTTCCCGGCTGGGGCAAGTAAGCCTGACGCAGCTTGACCCTGGCACCGGCGATTGGCCCCCCTTGCGGGTCGACCACGCGGCCGAGGATCGGCTGATCCTTCTTCGAGAGTTGGATGTCGCCGCTGAGCGAAGGTCCGCGGCTGGAGCTTTTCCAGACCGTTGCACCGGCGACGTACCCCGGCGCGGCGGCGTAGATCCGGGTGTAGCGGGCCTGGTCGTCCCACTCTGGAGCCGGCTCGAAGTCGGGCATCGAATAACGGCCGTCGGCGTCGGTCTTCGCGGACCGTGAGTCGAACCGGCGGTTCGGCAGGTATTCCTGGAGACTGACGGCCGGGACAGGACTTCGCCTCCACCGCCAGGCGACGACCGTCGCGCCGGGGATCGGCTTACCCTGCTCGTCGACCACCCGTCCCTTGATCATGGCCGGCGGCGGCTGCTGGGCCGCTTCGGGATCCTCGATGCGCCGGCCGGCCTCAGCATTGAAGGTTCCCAGGTTGATCGGCTTGCCGGGCTCGATCGTAAGCGCGTTGGTGAGGTAAAAGGCGTCGAGGCCGCCTGGAACCTTCTTCGTGGAGGTGCTTCGGGAGTGGCCGCCGGGATCGCTCGATGTGAGGTTGACGGCGTGCAGGAGATAGGGGCCGCCGACGGGGACCTGGTGTTCGAACCGCCCCTCCTCGTCAAGCTCGAGCACAAGATGCGCTTGACCCGTACTTCCCATCCGCCCGTTCGGGGCGAGGTCCAGTTGCACGTCTCCCTTCGCGGGTTTCCCGTCGGCGAGGAGGAGCCGGCCGACGACTTTCACCGGCCAGTGGAGGGTCACGGTGCGGTCGGAGCCAGCGGTCACCGGGAACGCTGCGCTCAGGAGTCCGCCGTTCCTGGCGCGGATCCAGACCGGGCGGGCTTCGTTCCTGGCGAGCGCCAGGATCCGCACCTCGGTAGCGGGGACGTCGCGAGCATGCCGGACCGGGGCGCCGTAAAACGAGGTGGGAGGGACGCGGCCCGAGACGGTCGCCTCGACGGGTTCACCCTTCTCGTCGACGAACTTCAGGAGGGCTGAGCCGCCGGAATCGATGGCCAGGTCGCATGCGAAGGGGGCGTCGCCCGCCGGGACGTCCACGGACTTCATAACGTGAAAGTCGTTGGGCATGGTCCGGAACGACGTCGCCAGGACCATCGGGGCCTGCGGTTCGCGGGCGACAGTCTCTGCGCCAGTTCCCACCAGGTACAACGGTTCATCCGCGCGGGCCAGAACGACCCCAGGTCCCGTGAGACCCAGGACCCGGTAGGCCCCGTCCGCGGCGGTCCGGAAGCGCTGACCGTGATATCCGTACAGGAACTTCATGTTCCTCAACGGCAATCCAAAGTACTCGGTGGCGAGCGGGTTGGCCGCCATCGGGGCGTAGTCGATCGAGCCCGCGACCGGGCGGCCGTCCGGGTCGAGGAGCTTGCCGACAATCCAGCGGCCCCGCTTCAAGTCGAAGTCATACGTCGCCGAGGCGTTCGGCGGCTTCGTTGCGGCGCCGGGGAGGAAGTAGGGCTGATCGACCTGGGGGTGGACCGAGATCCACGGCGAGCCGCCGTCGAACGCGGGCGGGGAGATGAGTCGGTATCGGCCCTCGGCGTCGGTCGTCGCCGTGATCCGCGCCGGGAGGTCGCGGCCATCGGTCCGACGGCGCGAAGCCGCCACCACGACCCCCGAGATCGGTCGGTGCGTCTCGGCGTCGCGGATGACGCCCTCGAAGATCCGGCCGGGTTCCAGCGTCGTCGTGAACTCGGAGCCGTAGACCAGTTGCTCGGGCCGTTCGGCCGACGTCGTCGATCCACTGGTCGTCCTCGACACCCCATCCCCAGTGATGAAGTCGGGGATGGCTTCCAGGTCTCCCTCCGCCGTTGAGAAGGAGGACTTCACGGGGGTCATCGGTCTGGCGAAGACCCGGATGACGTGCGGCGGCATCCCGGGACGGTCGATCTCGAAGATCGTCTCAGCGTCGTGAGCCAGCCCCGGGAAGCGAAAGCGTCCGTCGGCGTCCGTGGCCAGGCCGTCGAGGCCCAGCGCCTGCTGGATCGGTCCTCCGACCGCACCCTCTCCGGGACGGTTGAGTGAGGCGTCCGGGACGCGACCTGCTGCGACGGGATTGGCGACCTGCGCCAGGCTCATCAGCCTCAGCCGCACGCGCGCACCGGCCACCGGCCGACCCTGGACGTCGAGGACCCGACCGACGATCGGGTGGTCTCCCTTTGCGAGACGGATGTCCCGCCCCATGCTGGCCGGGCCGAACTGGGACCTCCAAACCGACGCACCGACGGCATGACCGGGCGCCGCCGCGCGGAGCAGCGTCAAGCGGGCCTGGTCGTCCCACTCCGGCGCCGGGTCGAAATCCGGCATGGAGTACCGCCCCTCCGCGTCGGTCGTCGTGGTTCTGGAATCGAACCGACGATCCGGCAGGAACTCGCGCAGGCCGACGCCCGCGCCCTGCCCTCGCCTCCACCGCCAGGCGACGACGGTGGCGTCGGCGACCGGCTTGTTCTGCTCGTCGGTGACTCGACCTTGGATCGGACCCGCCGCGGGGGGCTGCGCCTGGGTGGTCTTCGGCTCCTCGATCCGCTGGCCCGTGTCGACGTTGAACGTACCCAGGTCGGCCGTCTGGCCGGGATCGACTTTCAGGTCGCGGCCCAGGGGGAACGATTTGAAGCTCGGGCGGCCGCCTTGGATTGGGGGCGACGCCGTCACGTCGTAGCCGTCGCCGGGGGGCACGTCCTCGATCCGGAAGCGGCCCTGGTCGTCGAGATTCTCGGAACCGACCCCAAACCCTAACGAGGTGCCGTCCTTGAAGGTGGCCGAGTGGCCGAGTCGGACGCGGCCCTGCGTGGGCTTGCCGCCGGAGTCGACGAGCCTGCCGGTGACGACGCCCAGCGGTCGCAACGTCGCGACGACGGGCTGACCCTCGGGGACGGCGTCGGCGTCGAGCAGCACGATCGCCCCCAACTTCCGCGTCGGTTGCCGGATCCGCACCACCCGGCGTTCGCCCGGCGCGAGGCCCCCGATTCGCGTCTCTCCCCGGGCGTCGACGATGAGGGTATTGGACGTCGTGTTCGGCTCGGCGCCGAGGACGACCACGTCTGGGACCGGCCTTCCGGCCTCGTCGACGGCCCGCAGGAGGATCGACCGGCCGTGGTCGACGCCCAACTCGCAGGCGAACGACTCGGCCCCGTCGGGGACGACGACGGCCTTCAAGGTGTTGTAAAATTGCGGCGTGATGCGACCGTAAGTCAGCAATGTGTTTTTGTTGCCGGTCGTCGCGTGGGCGATGCCCTCGGCGCCGACGCCGGTGCGGTAGTCGGTTGCGGGCCTGCACCGGGCCGCGACCACGCCGTCGCCGGGGAGGCCGGGCACGCGGAAGCGACCCTCGGCGTCGGTCGAGTATCGTTCTTGCCAGGGGAGCGTGTAGGCTTTCGGGAATTCGGGCCGGTTCTCGGCGTGGGGGTTCGAGAGCATCGGGTAGTAGTCGATCAGCGCGGAGACGGGCTTGCCGCTCTTCGCGTCCACGACCCGGCCCTCGATCCAGATCCCGCGTCGGAGGGCGATGTCGAACGTCGTCGGGGCGATGCCGGGCGATGGGGGGACGGTCTGACCGTCCCGCGTCAAGAACAAGAAGTAGGGGCGGTCGAGCGGCGGATAGACGGCCAGCCGATGTCCCTTCTCGCCCTCCTTGGGAAGCCCGTCGAGCCGATATCGGCCCTGGGCGTCGGACTGCGCCCAGATGTGGCCGGCCACCAGGGAGCGTGCGTCGGAGATCGATCGAGCCGTCACGATCGCGCCGGGGATCGGTTCGTTCGTCTCCATGTCGCGGATGGTCCCCTCGACGAGCCGCGAGGGCTCGAGGGTGATGGTGCAGGGCGTGCCCTGGAGTTCGCCGTCGTCGAATGCGGGGGCGACGCCGACCCCCGGGGCCGCGGCGATCCTGGGCATCGTCCTCAGGAAGACGGTCGTGGCCTTCCGCACCGTCCCCGGCGCGGAGACTTCCAGGACGGCCGCGTCTTCGCGAGAGAGGCCGTCGATTCGGAAGCGGCCGTCGGCGTCGGTCGTCGCGGGCTCGGGCTGAACCGCCCAGCCGGTGATTCGCGTGGCGAGGGAGAGGTCCGGGAGCATCTTCCCGACCAGGTTGGAACGGTCGATCAGATAGGCGTGGCTGACCCGAACGCGGGCCCCGGCGACCGGGCGGCCCTCATGGTCGACGATCCGGCCCTCGATCGGCGCCGGATCGGCCGTCGACATCCTCACCGGGACGCCTTCGGCGAGCCGTTCGGACAACGGGGCCGCGGGGCGGAATCCCGTCGCCTTGACGACGTACGTGACTTCCTTGCCCAGACCGGCGACGTCGTCGGGCACGCGGAAAAGGCCCTCGGCGTCGGTCGTCATGCGGGCGACCTCGTGGCCGACGGGGAGGAGTTCCGAGCCGTTCCGCTGGAAACCGCGCGCGATCACGGTCGCCCCAGCGAGGGGCTTGCCCTCCGCGTCGACGACGCGGCCGTGGGTGGCGTCGAGCTTCGGCGGAGCCGGCTCCTCGGGATCGGGGGCCTCCGGCGCTTCGGCCCGGGCGGGAGGCTCGGGATGGGGACGATTGCCGATGCTGAGCAGTCCGGCGAGAGCCGTCGAGGCCAGGCCGGCGGTCAGCACGGCGAGGAACGCCAGCCGGCCGGCGCGAGTGGAGAGGGGGCGTGAGGCGTCGAGGATCCGCGCGATCCGGCGCCTCAGCGGGGAGCGTCGGCCGATCATGTGGACGGCGGCCGGCGACGAAGGCGGCAGGGAGCGGCCGGCGATGGTGACGAGGAGTTCGGCGTAGCGCGTCCGGTCGGCGCCAAGGTCCACCGCCACATCGTCGCAGACCTCCTCGGCCGTCGTCTCGACGCGTCGCGAGAGCACCCACGAGAGGGGCTGGAACCAAAGCGCGGCCGTCGCCAGCCGCCTGGCCAGGTTCCACCAGCCGTCGCGGCGGGCCAGGTGCGCCAGCTCGTGGACGAGCGCGTCGCGTGGGTCGTCGTCCATCTCCTCGGGCAGCAGGATCATCGGCCGGATGAGGCCGTCGAGGCAGGGGCTCGACAGGAACGGGCTTCGCCGAGCGGGCGGCGGCGGCACGCCCAGCCGTCCGGCGATCGCGTCGCACGCAGCCTGCACGCCGGGCTCGACGGCGACGGCCTTCGCCCGGACCCGAGACATCCTCGCCTGCTGGACGAGCATCCGGGCCAGCAGGAAGAGCGTGCCGAGGACCCAGAGCGCTACGCCGGCCGTCGGGGCGATCGTTAGGAGATCGTACCCCGGGAGTTCGTCGATCGCAGCGGTGGCCGGCGGCAGCGATGTTTCCGGAGTGACAGGCGACGACGACTCGGAGCTGACGGGGACCGGGCCGGCGGGGATCGCGACCCGCCATTTCACGTCGTTGTAGGCTGGGGGGATGAACACCCCGGCGGATTCGGCATCGACGAACTCTGCCAGGCTCGGCTTCAGAGTTTCTTCTTTGGCCTGGGGCAGCCGGATGGCGAGGCCCTCGACCCCCATCACCGAAAGCAATGTCGATGCGAGCGGGCAGAGCAGCACGGCCGCGAGGGTCGTCCGGTAGACGGCCGATTGCAGGGCCGGGCCTCATCGTCGCGCGGCGCGGCCGGCGATCAGGCCCAGGATCAGGAGGACCGTCGACTGCGCCAGCCAGGTCAGGCCGAATCCGCCGGCGGTCAGGGCGAACCGAGTCAGGGCGTCGCTCATTCCGCACCCCCCTTCCCTTCCTTGCGGGCCGCGTCGATCAGCCGCTTGAGTTCGTCCAGCTCCTGGCGAGAAAGCCCCTCGTCGCGGATCAGGTGCGCGACCAGCCCGCCGACGTCGCCGCCGAAGACGCGGTCCAGCAGGTCTCGGGTGGCCGACCGCTTGACCCGGTCTTCCTTCAGCTTCGCGAAGAAGACGAACGTGCGGCCGTCGGCCTCATGACTGACCGCCCCCTTCGCCTCCAACTGCCGCAAGAGCGTCTGCACCGTGCTGTGGGCCACGTCCTCGCCGCGCTCGTTGAGCGCGTCGGTGACCTCGCGAGCGCCGATCCGACCCCGCTCCCACAGCACCTGCATGATCCGGAACTGCAACCGACCGAGCTGCGCCTCCGCCATCGCCGAGTTCCTCCCTGGGGCCGCCGTTTCGTCTACCAGAGTAGATTTACTCAAGTAGACGATCCTGTCAAGGGGCTGTGATGACGTCTTGGCATGTCTGGGCGGGGACTGCTAGGATGGTCTGGTAATCTCGGTGAAGATCGCGCCGAGAGGGGATGTGGACGAAGGATCGACATCCTGGCAACAACGAGGACGGGGGGTGCACATGGTCGGGCCGATCCGTTGGTCTGCGACGAGTCGGGCGTGCTGTGCGACGATCGCGCTGGCGTGCAGTTCGGCCGGCGTGGGGCGGTCGTGGGCTCAGGCCCCGGCTCCTAACGTGGCCGAGGAGCCCAAGGCGCAGGCTCCGGCCGCCGAGCAGGCCAAGCCGAAGCCGGATCTCTCGGAGTTGTTCGACCGTCCGGGGAACGACCCGCCGAAGCCGTTCGTGCCGATGAACCCGCAGACGGTCGAGGACCGCAACCGGGTGGAGGCCGTCCGGCTGTACTCGGCCGCCCGGGCGCTCGAGGATCGTCGCGCGTTCAACGACGCGGTCGACACGCTGCTGCAGGCGTACAAGCTCGACCCGGAATCGGTGGCGATCGCGCGGCGGCTGAGTCGGCTGTACGTCGGCCCGCTGGCCCGTCCCGACCTGGCCGTCGAGTACGGTCGCAAGGCCCTGGCCGCCGACCCCAGCGACACCGAGACCCTCGACCGCCTCTTCCAGTTCTACGTCCAGCGCGACGAGCTGCGGCAGTGCGAGACGCTCCTGCAAGACGTTCTGAACAACCCCAAGCTGGACGCCCACGCGCCGGGGCGGATCGTCGCCTGGAACGAGCTGGGACGTCTTTATTCGACCGGCCTGAACGACCCAGCCAAGGCGGCCGACGCCTTCGCCAAGGTGATGGCGGAGCTGGACGAACGCCAGTCGATGAAGCTCACCCCGGCCGACGTCACGCGGATCCTCGGCCCCGAGCCGGCCGCCGCATACCTGGCCTTCGGCCTCGTCTTCCTCTCCGCCAAGCGCGACGACCTGGCGATCAAGGCCTTCGAACGCGGCCTGGTCTACGACGATTCCAATCCCCAGATCCCTCTGCTGCTCTCCGAGACCTACCTGAAGGCCAACCAGGGCCCGAAGGCCCTGGCGCTCGTCGACCGCTTCCTCAAGCGGCAGCCCCAGGGGATTGAGGGCTATGAGCTTCTCGCCCGCGTGCTGAAGGCGCTGAACCGAGAGGACGAAATCACCCCCCGGCTGGAGGAAGCCGCCCGGCTCGACTCCAAGAACGTGCCGCTGCAATACGTCCTGGCCGACCGCTACCGTGAGACGGGCCAGGTCGACAAGGCTGACGCCCTCTACAAGGCGCTCCTGGCCAGCCAGCCGACGCCTCAGACCTATCGCGCGCTGGCGGCCTCGCTGGTGAAGCGGAAGAAGGTCGGCGAACTGCTGAAGGTGCTCTGCGAGGCCATCGGCCAGCGCCAGGGCGTGGAGGCCGTCGGCGGCCAGATCGAAGCCGTCGCGTCCGACGATTCACTCGCCGAGGAGATTCTCGACGAGGGGCTCAAACAGCTTTCCGCCGACCCGCCGGGCCTCCCCCAGGCGCCGGCCTTCGCGATCCTCGCCCGGATCGCCATGCCCGACCGTCGCGACCTCAAGCCGAGCCGGCTGGAACGGCTGCTGAAGCTCCAGCGGATGATGCTGGCGAAGTCGCCGAACCCCATGCTCTACCTGGAAGTCATCGACACCGAGCAGCGGCTCAAGAACTACACCGAGGCCGCCGCCACGCTGGAGGAGATGCTCGCCAAGTACCCCGGCGAGCGCAAGGCCCGGACCCTCGCCTTCCTGTCGAGCTTCTACCGCAAGGGCGGCAAGGACGAAAAGGCTCTGGAGGTCGCCCGCGAGGCCCTGAAGCTCAACTCCCCCGAACCCGACGAACGCATCCAGATCGCCAACACCCTCGCCGAGCTGGGCAAGCTTGACGAGGCCGTGCCGGTCTACCAGAAGCTCATCCAGGACGAGCCCGGCAACGCCGCCTATGAGTTCATGCTCGGCGGCCTGCTGACCAAGTACGGCCGCAACGACGAGGCCGTCAAGCTCTTCCGCGAGATGCTCAAGCGCAACGCGGGCAAGGACGAGCTGGCCAAGCTGATCCACTCGAACCTGTCGATCGTCTACGTCAACCAGGGGGACTTCGCCAAGGGCGAGGCCGAGTTGGAGACCGCTCTGGAGCAGTTCCCCGACGACCCAGGCGTCAACAACGATCTTGGCTACCTCTACGCCGACCAGGGCAAGAACCTGGAGAAGGCCGAGGCCATGATCCGCAAGGCCCTCAAGGACGAACCGGACAACTACGCGTATCTCGACAGTCTGGGCTGGGCCCTGTTCAAGCAGGGGAAGTACAAGGACGCCGTCGAGCCGCTCCAGAAGGCCGTCGACCTGCACAAGGAGGCTGAGAAGCGCGGGGCCGCCTCCCCGGACGCCACCCTGCCGGACCACCTCGGCGACGTCTTCCTGAAGCTGCAGGAGATCGAGAAGGCCCGCACCCTGTGGAAGGAGGCCGAGGAGGCCGCCTCCCGCAGCGAGCCCCCCGACAAGAAGCTGGGCGAGATCCGCAAGAAACTCGCCGACCTGGACGCCGTCGAGCAGGCTCCCAAGGCTTCCAACGGCCTCAAGCCCTGACCGACCGCCGACCTTCACCATGATTTCAACCGGGCCGGCGCGCGAGCGCCGGCCCTGGTCGTCGATACTCTGACCCGATTCGATTCGACCCGAGTAGGAGCCGAGACCCGAGATGGCAGGACACTCACACTCCGCGAACATCGCCCACCGTAAGGGTCTGGTCGACGCCAAGCGCGGGAAGCTCTTCAGCAAGCTCTGCCGCGCGATCTACGTCGCCGCCCGCAACGGCGGCCCCGACCCCACCGCCAACCTGCGGCTCCGCTACGCCATCGACAAGGCTCGTTCGGTCTCCTGCCCCAAGGACAACATCGAGCGCTCCATCAAGAAGGCGACCGGCGAACTGGGCGCCGAGAACTTCGAAGAGATCGTCTACGAGGGCTACGGACCCTCCGGCGTGGCCATTCTCTGCGAGGTTCTGACCGACAATCGCAACCGGACGGCCGGCGAGCTGCGGCGGCTCTTCGACAACGCCGGCGGCAACCTGGGCGCGACCGGCTGCGTCAGCTACAGCTTCGCCTTCAAGGGCCTGTTCGTCGTCGACCCCAAGGTCGCGACCGAGGACAAGCTGATGGAGGTCGCCCTGGAAGCCGGCGCCGACGACGTCGAACTGGTCGAGGAATACTACGAGGTCACCTGCGCCCCCCAGCAGTTCGAGGCCGTCCGCAAGGCCCTCGAAGAGGCCAACATCCCCACCGAAAGCGCCGAGACCAGCTACATCCCGTCCACCTACGTCGACCTTGACGTCGAGAACGGGAAGAAGATGCTCAAGCTCCGCGACCTGCTCGAAGAAAACGACGACGTCCAGAACGTCTACGCCAACGACAACATCCCCGAGGAAGTCCTCGCGGGCTGATCGGCCGCCTCCAAGAGATGCGCGGCGATCGGATGGACGGCCTTCCCCCCTCGCGGGGGAAGGTGGCCGCAAAGCGGCCGGATGAGGGGGGATCGGCGTCGCTTCCCAGGTGAACGGTCGGACCCACTCGGGGGGCCGGCGTCCCCATCATCAGAACCCTGCCGAGGGAAAGACGCCGGTCAGACCGACATTCGACCTTCGTGGGACAGACTCTCATCGCGGAGCCGACCTTTGCGTGAGTTCGTCAAGGTCGTCGACGTCGCCGCCTCCCCCGAGCGAGCCTGGGAGGTCCTGGCCGAGTTCTCCCGATGGCCCGAGTGGACGGCGTCGATGACCCGGCTCACGCCGCTCGACGCCGGCCCGCCGGGCGTCGGCTCGCGCGTGCGTGTCGAGCAGCCCAAGCTGCGGCCGATCGTCCTGGAAATCGTCTCGTGGGAACCCGGCCGCGGCTTCGCCTGGCGCGGTCGCCAGCCGGGCGTCACGGTCTTCGCCGACCACCGCCTCGCACCCACGCCCGGCGGCTGCCGGATGACCCTCTCCCTCCGCTACGGCGGCCTCCTCGGCTCAGTCGTCGGCCTCCTCGCCCGCCGTCTGACCGAGCGTTACATGGCCATGGAAGCCGAAGGCCTCAAACGCCGCTCCGAGGGTCGCGGTTGATCTCGTAGCTTGCATCGGCCCTGAAGACGAACCGAACGAGTCTCGGGGTTGGATTCGGCCATCGGGTGCTACCTACGAATGCTCGTCCGCCCCTCACCGTCGCCGGGTTGGAGAGGTGAAAGCCCTGCCTCATAGGTCCGGTTTGCACAGGAGGTTCCGAGGATGCTTAATAAATTCTTCGCACTTTGATTATAGCAAGGTGCTCAGTCGCGTTGTGGCTTCATGCAACACGGGCCCTCCGTGCTTGCGGCGCACAAGCGGCTTGATACGATCTCGATGCCATCCCCCGCGGCGTCGCAGGCGGCTCTCCGCCCTCGTCGAAAGAGGTTCCCGCGAGACGATACATCCGCGCGATTCCGGCCCTCGGCCTCCTCGAACTCGCGACGTGACCGTTGGTCCGCTCGGGTCGTGAAGCGGAAGGTGTCCGAGTGGAAGAAGCAAGGTCTGCAACTCAGACGACTACCACGGCCGACGAGACTCTGCCATGAGTCGTTAGCTCTGCCTATCCAACGGCCATTGGAATTAATCCTGATTCACGACGCTCTGCAGAGCAATGCGTTCGAGGGCCTCGGCGAAGAGGAGTCCAAGGTGTCGCCCGTGAGAGGCCCCAATCTGTCAACCGTCTCTGGAGCCGCCCGTAGTGTCTTGCCGTCGATGGCGATGTGCGCTAGCTCAGCGGTTTCGCGCACTTCCTCTTGCGGCATCGTCTGGGCTTATATCAGGGATAGTTGCGATTGATTAGGTGCGCCGCCTGGAGCGTTTCGAATACGGTACGCTGGCTGATCGAAGGCTTGCCCTTAAAAAAGGCGAGGCTCATCACGTGATAGCCGCTCGCCGAGGCCGCTTCCTCAGCGTCGGGACCGAGGCTATCGACCAGGCCGGCCGCCTTAGCATCGAATGCGAACCGCAGGCTTCGCTTCACATTCGCAGCGGACGCGTGGGCCAGGGCGAAGGTCCGCCCAGGGGTAGTCAAGTGGCAGCTCACGCAGTCCTCGGTCTGAACCGCGGCCATCGTCGGGTTTTCCAGCAGGTCGGAGATGTCCACGCCGGTCTGAAGATCGGCCGGGTTGGCTGGGCTGCGGTCATCGAGGAGCTTCAACAGATCGATATTCTTGATCGTTCCATGCTCGAGGCTCGGGCGTGCACTTAGGGTGGCCCCGGCGCGGCGGTCGCTGTCGGCTGTGAAATTCTGGAAGGTGAGCGGCTTCCCTCCGTCTGCAATTCCGGGGACTGGGGCCAGCATGAGCACGGGGGCCGGGAGCGGCTTGCCGTCCTTTCCGAAACGCACCACAAACGCCTTCTCCCACTCCCAACGTTCCTTGCCCTCGAGTGCTTTCGCGTCGGGCGTGCTCGACGGGTCCACCGTGTACATGATGGCCGTCACGAAGTAGCTCGACTCCAGGGCGTATTTCCGGATGAATCGCTCGAGATCGGCGACGAAGCCGGCCGCCGCTGGACCGTCGAGCGTCTTTCCCGCGAAGGCTGGATGCACGTCTACCGGCACGCCGGCCGTGGACACCCCGCGCTCGAGGTTGCGGGCCTTCATCCGCTTCAGTTCGGCGACCGCGCCGTCACGCACGCCCGGGTCGAACCCGATTCCCTTGAAGATCGCCTCGGGGGCCTGGTCGGTCTTCACCCCTAGTGCGAACACCATGTGCAGCGCCGCCGTAGTGGGCCTACCGTCGACTACCGGCTGGGCAATCAGCCGAAGGTTGGGCTGGGTGCAAAGCGTGTCCTTGATGTCGTAGTTCTCTGGATATCTCGGCCCGCACGGATCGAAGCGCACCGCCGTGATCACCATAGACTCGTACAGGTTCGCGACCTTCGGATGCCCCTTCTGCCGGAAGTCGACGAACATATCGAAGAGCCGTCGGCTGAGAATCGGTAAGAATTCCCCGGGCTTTTCCTTCGACAGAGAGATCGACAGCGGGCCCGGCGGAATCAGGAAGCTCAGGTCGCATACATCCAGGTGGCTCGATGTCGCGGGCGTCGCGGGCGGATCTCCCAAGATTGCGTCAGGGCGGGCCAGCACCAGGCCGGCCGCAGGGGCCGCGAGCAAGAGTGAACCTAGGGTTAGAGTAGGGAGGAATCTCGATCTCATGGTGCCCCCGAAAAAAGATGCTCTCGTAAGAGTAACGCCTCGGAATTTCATCGCCGACAGGTTCGTCCAAGATGATCTAAGATTTGGGGCGATCGCTGCTGGATGGATGTTGCATCCAGTACCTATGCTACGCACATTATGGACAGAACTGATCTACGATGTTCTTCAACGCATTAAACCGAGTCAAGAAATTTCTCGGCGGAACCTTGGATGTTGGATGGTCGCGGCCCCCGTGGACTAACAAGAGACGACGAGTGGCCTCAAGCGGATCGATGATCGATCGAGTCCTTGACTGGCAATACGATCGTACGTATTCTTTCCCGATGGGTCGTGACGACCATTGGTAGAGAGATAGGACCTCTTCACACGCGGGGACTACGATGAGCAAGCTGACGAGCAAGGCGGCGTTGGTCACGGGTGGGTCGCGGGGCATCGGGGCGGCCATCGCCAAGCGGTTGGCCGGCGACGGTGCGCAGGTGGCGATCACCTACACCAAGGGGGCGGACGCCGCGGCGGCGGTCGTCAAGGAGATCGAGTCCGCCGGCGGCAAGGCCGTCGCCATTCAGGCGGACGGCACGGACGTAAAGGCCGTGCAGGCCGCCGTTGAGAAGACGGTCGCGACCTTCGGCCGGCTCGACATCCTGGTGAACAACGCCGGCACAGCGATTCCCAAGCCGTTCGAGGAGACGAGCCTCGAAGAGATCGACCACATGATCGATCTCAACGTCCGGGGCGTGTTCGTGACGACGCAGGCGGCGCTCAAGCACATCCAGGATGGGGGGCGGATCATCAACATCGGCTCGTGCCTCGGCGAGCGCGTCCTGTCTCCCGGCATCGCGGCCTACTCCGCGACGAAGGGGGCCGTGAAGATCTTCACGCAGGCGCTGGCTCGCGAGGTCGGCGAGCGCGGGATCACCGTCAACAACGTCCAGCCGGGGCCGATCGACACCGACCTGAACCCCGCGTCCAGCGATTGGGCTCCCTCCCAGGTCGCGGCCACCTCCCTCAGGCGGTATGGTAAGCCGGACGAGGTCGCCGCTCTGGTCGCCTTCGTCGCGAGCCCTGAGGCGTCTTACATTACGGCTGCGAACCTGACCGTCGACGGCGGCACGAACGCATGACGCTCCGGCCCCGGCGGCACGGCGATCGCCTGATCGTCCGCGCCGCTGGCGGAATCGGCGTCGGATGAGGTGGAGGTTGAATTGCCCAGGCCGTCGCACCGAGAAAAGCTTCTGGAGGAAGGGCTGAGGGTCGTGCTCGAGCACGGCTACAACGGGGCCAGCGTGCGCGACATCGTCCGCGCCGCGGGCGTCCCCCAGGGGTGCTTCACCAACCACTTCCGATCGAAGGAGGCTTTCGCGGAGGAGGTCCTCAACCGCTATTTCGACGCCGCCGCGAGCAAGGTCCATGAGACTCTGCTCAACGATAACCTGCCGCCGCTCGAGAGGCTGCGAGCCTGGGTAGACGCACATATCGAGTCCCTGGCACGATCGAACTTCAGGACTGGCTGCCTCGTCGGGAATTTCACCCTGGAGATCGTCGAGAGCGATTCGATCCGGGCTCGGCTCCGGGAGATGATCGAGAGCATCGAGCAAGCGGTCGGGGAATGCCTGACCGCGGCCGTCCAGGCCGGTGAGCTGCCGCCCTCGACCGACGTCCGCGGCCTGGCGAGCTTCGCCTACTTCTCATGGCAAGGCGCGGTGGGCCAGGCGAAGATCGAACGGTGCGTCAGACCGCTTGAATTATACAAGGACATCCTGTTCGGCCGGGTCCTGAGCGGCGACGGACGGTGAAGCCCCTGGCGGCGACCTCGCGACCTCCTACAATGGGCGTCACGGAGGATCAGCCCATGCCGAACGTCCCTCGCTTTGATCGTCGTACATTCCTCGGCGGGACCGCCGCCGCGCTGGCCGCTTCGCGAATGGGACGCGCAGCGGAGGACGCCCCGCTGCCCCCCGTCCGCGCGGTGACGAAAGGGCCGAAGCATCACTGGTTCGGCTACTACGACAAGCTTGAATTCGACCCCTCCGGGCGCTTCCTGCTCGGGATGGAGGTGGACTTCGAGCATCGTTCGCCGAGGCCCGACGACGAGATCGCCGTGGGCATGGTCGATCTGCAAGACGGCGACCGATGGATCGAATTGGGGCGGTCAAAGGCCTGGTGCTGGCAACAGGGCTGCATGCTCCAGTGGCTCCCGGGCTCGCGGTCGGAAGTCATCTGGAACGACCGCGACGGCGACCGCTTCGTCTCGCACGTTCTGGACGTGAAGACGGGCTCCAAGCGCACGCTCCCCGCGCCGGTCTACGCGATGAGCCCGGACTCGACCTGGGCCGTGGCGCCCGACTTCCGCCGTCTGCACGACACCCGTCCTGGGTACGGCTACGCGGGCGTCCCCGACCCCCGTCCGGACGTCCTCGCACCAGACGACGCCGGGATCTGGAAGACCGACCTCAAGACGGGGAAGACCGACCTCATCCTCTCGTTCCGGCAGGTCGCGAGCCTCCCCTACGACGGTCTGCTCGCCAAACCGGCGACGCCCCCCGAACAGGCGAAGCACTGGTTCAACCATTTGCTGGTCGCGCCTGACGGGGCCCGGTTCGTCTTCCTTCACCGCTGGCGAGGCCCCGGCGACAAGTCGTGGCTGACCCGGATGATCACCTGCAAGCCCGACGGCTCCGACCTGTACGTTCTGAACCCCTCGGGGATGACCTCCCATTTCATCTGGCGCGACCCGAAGCACATCCTCGGTTGGGCGCTTCGCGCCTCGCACGGATCGAAGTTTTATCTCTTCGAGGATCAGACCCAGAACGCCGAGGTCGTCGGCCCCGACGCGATGACCGAGGACGGCCATTGCACCTACCTGCCGGGCCTCGACAACCGCTGGATCCTCTGCGACACCTATCCGGATAAGAACCGGCGGCAGCACCCCTTCCTGTTCGACGCTCGCAAAGGGGTCAAGCATCCGCTCGGCCATTTCGAGTCGCCCAAGGAATACACCGCCGAGTGGCGGGTGGACACCCATCCCCGGTTCAGCCCGGACGGGCGTTCGGTTGTCATTGACTCGCCCCATGGCGGGGACGGCCGTCAGCTGTATCTGATTGATGTGTCTGGAATTACAGCGAGCTGAGGCGGGGGATTTCGGAGCCGGTCTGAGTTTTTCTGAAAAAGCGCCAACCGATCGCCCGCCCAGGGACACTCTCATCACGGCCGGCGCGATTGAAGGCTGTGGAGAGCGCCTGATTTCGTCGTCCGGCCGATCATCAACCGGACGTCGAATCAGGAGGCGCCATGAAACATTTCGGGTTATGGGCGGTCGTTCTCATCATCCTCATCGGCCCCGCCGCCAGGGCCGCGATCATCGTCGATTCGACCATCTCGGCTCAGTTCAACGGGACTTCTTACGATTATACGATCAAGCTGACGAACACCGCGGCCAGCACGGTGAACATCGGAACCTTCTGGTTCGCCTGGATTCCCGGTCAGGATTACCTGAAGACCTCGCCGATCTCGGTCACCTCGCCGACGGGATGGGTTGCGGCGATCACCCACGTCCCGAACGTGGCGACCAACGGTTATGCGATCCAGTGGGTAGCCGGCGGGACAGGGGCGGCGTTCAATCCGGGGCTGGCGATCACCCCGGGGAATTCGCTCACATTCGGATTTCAGTCGACGGATACGCCCGCCGAGGTGTTTGGAAACTCGATCTTCTTCAACAACCCGCCCGTGCTGACCTCGTTCGTCTACCAGGGGGCCCCATTCTCGGGGGAGTCTCTCCAGTTCGTCGTGCGGGCCGTCCCCGAACCTTCGTCGCTGGCCCTGGCCGGCTTCGGGGCCCTGGGAGTCGCCGGCGCGACGTGGCGGAGGAAGCGAAGTCGACGGCCCGTGGAGGGGTGATTCCGAACTTCATTACTATCCCGATCCCGGCGGCGCCATTATCCTGAAAGCCATACGACCGCATCCGGCCGCCGGGATCGACACCTTCAAATTCGGACGCCCCGCCTCGGGTTTCGATCCGAGAGCGGGGCCTTGGCGCTCGGGAGGTAGGCCCATGTCGGCATCGCTCGTCGGAGGAGAGGCCCGCTTCGCGCGGGGGGCGGAACGGCTGGACGACGTCGAGGCGTCGGACGGCGAGTTGCTGAGGCGGTTCCTCGCCCATCGCGATCAGGCGGCCTTTGAACGGTTGGTCGTTCGTCACGGGCCGAAAGTCCTGCGCGTCTGCCGAAGGTGGTCGGGACCCGGTCAGGACGCCGAGGACGCCTATCAGGCGACCTTCCTGCTGCTGGCCACCCGCGCCGAGGCGATTCGACGTCCCGAGCACCTGGGGGCCTGGCTCTGCGGCGTCGCGCGCCGCGTCGCCTCCCGCGCCAAGCGTCGGGCCGATCTGCGGCATCGGCGCGAGGGCGCCTCGATCGACCTTTCCGTCGTCGCCGACCGCTCCCGTCCCTCCCCGCTCGACGACCTTCGCCCCGACCTCCGCGCGACGATCGAGCGCATGCCCGAGAAGTATCGCCGGCCGATCGAGCTGTGCTACTGGGACGGATTGAGCAGCGAACAGGCCGCTGCCCGGCTCCGTTGCCCGACCGGCACGCTGAAATGGCGGCTTTCTCAGGCGAGGGAAGACCTCCGCGATCGTTTGGGCCGCGCCGGAATCGGTCTGGCCGCCCTGCTCGTCTGGCTCGGCCGCCCGTCCGCCGCCCGGGCCGAGTCCATCGCCGAGGCCGAAGAGCACCTCCGGCTTGCCGCCGACGCCGTCGACCTGGCAGTGCGGTTCCACGGCGATGCGTCGCCCGTTCCGACGGCTGAAAATGTTGACCTGTTCGTGCGGCCTATCCACGATGGCCCGCCGCCGACGGCCCGTCCCCGATGGCGCATGCGCCGAATGCGAAAGGCGGTCCCCCTGATCGTCGTGACCGCCGCGGCGCTGGCCTACCTGTCCTGGTCGTCGCCAACCCTCGCACGGGTGGCCGACCTGATCTCCGCGGCACTGACCCCAACCCCGACCCAGGGCTGCCACTGAGCCGGGGGGGGGATGCTCCCTCAACTCGCTTTCGCCGGTTCCGCGGCCTTCTCGACGGCCTCGCGAATCGTCGGTGCGTCCACGATCTTCAACGCCTCATCGCGGAATCGTTCGGCCTCGGCCTTGCGATCGCTCCGGACGAGGATCGTGATGATGCGGACGGCGGTGTTGATGAAACGCGAGTCGGCCGTGCGCGGCGCCGTCCTGCCGTTCGGGAGCGGCCGTTCCTGGAGTTTCCGCTCCATCTCACGGCCCTGCTTCATGATGTCGAGCCGCAGCAAGGGATCGCCGAGGTACTTGCCGCAGAGCCGATACTCGCCCGCGTCGGCGAGCACGTCTTCGGCCATGATGGAGCACTCGGCGGCCCTCTTCGGGTCGTTGGCGTCGAGCCACTTGAAGAGCTCCACGCCCTGGGGCGGCCCCGTCAGGTAGCGGTCGATCCCCACGACGTCGTGGTAGAGGTGGGCGTCGCCCCGACCCGCGCGAAGGGTCGCGACGTCTTTCGCTCGGATCTCGGTCAGCGTCTGGAGAGCCTTGGGATATTGCTTGCCGAGAGCCGCCCAGTCGGACAGGGCGAACGAGAGCCGCACGCCGTATTGCCCCGCCCCGTACTTTAGGGCGTTTTCGTGATACCAGACGTGCTTCTGGAGCGCCTCCTCGAACTTCCCCGCGCGGGCCAGCTTGCGAGCCTCTTGCAGGACCTCGTACGGGTCGGGATGGGAATCCTCGGCGGCCGATGCCGTGGCGCCCAGAGACGCCGATTGCCACCGCGTCAGGCCCCACATCGTCGCCAGGACGCCGAAGAACCGCTTGCGGGATATACGCACGCCACAGCCTCCTCAGTCGGCGAGCGACGGAGGAGCGGCCATCGCCCCTCTCCACTGCGACAGCCTACCGATGGGGTTTAATTTTACCAAATAAAAACAAAAAAATCGGCCGATTAGAGTCCCGCTCCGCCTTGCAGCCGGGCCCGGACGGTGGTCACAGCCTTGCCGGCGATGGCGACGCGGTCGCCCTCGAGGCGGACGCGGATGACGCCGCCGCGGGGCGAGACCTGGCGGGCCTGGAGCGCCTTGCGGCCCAGGCGCTCGGCCCAGAACGGGCCGGAGCAGCAGTGCGCTGAGCCGCAGACCGGATCCTCGTCGATCCCGACGGCCGGCGCGAAGAACCGCGAGACGAAGTCGAAGGACGGGTCGGACGAGCGCGCCGTCGCGATCACGCCGCGGACCGGGATCGCCTTGATTCGGCCGTAGTCTGGGGCCAGCTTGCGGACGGTCTCCTCGTTCGCGAACTCGACGAGCATGTCGAACCGGCTCCGACCGGCCGAGACGATCGGGCTTCCCAGCGCCTCGGCGATCACGGCCAACTCGGCCGGGTCGTCCACCGGGCGTTCGATCGGCTTGGCCGGGAAATCCAGCTCGATCCAGTCGTCAACCCGGCGAGCGGCCAGCAACCCGCTGCGGGTCTCGAACTCGGCCGTCGCGTCGAGGGCCAGTCGACCGTCCTCCCAGAGGACGTGGGATGCGGCGATCGTCGCGTGGCCGCAGAGGTCGACCTCGACCATCGGCGTGAACCACCGCAGCCGCCACCGCGGACCGCCGGCGATCGGGCTGAGAAAAGCCGTCTCGGAGAGGTTCATCTCCCGGGCTACAAGCTGCATCCAGTGCTCGGGGGCGGGGGCGTCGAGCACGCAGACGGCGGCCGGGTTGCCGGCGAACGGACGATCGGTGAAGGCGTCGACGGTGGTGACGGCGGTCTCGTTCAAGGGGGCCTCCTCGCGGGCGGGCGTCAGGCGTTGGCCGGGAGGTCGCGGGTCGCGAACACCAGGAACGCCAGGGCGATGCACGCCGAGCCCAAGGCTAGCAGGATCGCCACGTCGTGGTTGTAATTCGCGGCTTCCGCCGTGACGGCGTCCACCGGATTATAGAGGGTGAACAACGACGCATGTTCGGCCCAGGGCCGCCAGGGCGAGTCCTTGAACACCGGGATTACCGCGATCACTCGCGCGATGAACCCCGCCAGCGTCAGCACAGACCCCGCCGTCATCGGCCGCCAACGGACGATGTCGGCCGAGGAAAAGAGCAGCGTGTAGCCGTACATCGGGAACGCCAGGGCCGCCAGATTGAACGCCGGCTTCGCCAGCAGCCAGGCGCTCGGCGGAGTCTTCAGGAAGTTGTAAAACGTCGCCGCGTAAGCGCCTACGGCCAGCGACCCTGCGATCGCCAGCAGGCCGACGATCGTCGTCAGCACCTGCGAGGCCAGGTACGACGACCGCGAGACGGGCCGCGACATCACCATGTCCAGCGTCCCGCGCTCGATCTCGGCGGAGACCGCGTTCGCCCCTCGGCCGATGGCGAACATCACGATCATCAGGATGATGAACGGATGGTTCCAGAAGGCCATCATGATCTGGATCGACGGAGGGTCCGCTTCCAGGCCGAGCTGGCGGACCCAGTTGAACCCCTTGCCGTCGGTCATGGCCTGGCGGATCCTCGACTCCTGGAGCGACGCCACGTGGACCAGCAGCCACCCCAGCGCGAACAACGCCGTCGACGAGAGGAACAGGCTCCAACGCGCGTCGTGCAGGTTTTTGCGGACCAGGGTCCAGAACGGTTTCATCAGGCCGCGTCCTCGTCGACGGCTTCGGCGCCGTGGTACTCGTTATAAAGGCTGTGCAGATCCTCGGTTCCGATCGCCAGGTCCTCCACGGGGACCGTCCCCAGCCATTGCAGCAAAGGGCCCAGTTCGCCGCGATGCTCCAGCAGGAGCGCCGGGCCTTCGGTTTTTCGAATCGACAGACCCAGCTCCTCGGGGAAGACCGACGGGGTTCGGCCATCGGCGAACCGGATCAGGAGCATTCGCAGCCGGCGGCGGGCGTGCATGTCCTCGACGTGGACCAGCCGGCCGCGACGGAGGATCGCCACTCGGTCGCAGATCGCCTCCACCTCGGAGAGGACGTGGCCTGAGAAGACGACCGTCTGCCCCTGGGCCCGCGCTTCACGCACGAGATTCAGCACGTCCAACCGCGCCGAGGGGTCAAGCGCCGAGGTCGGCTCGTCCAGGATCAGGACGTCGACCGGATCGGCGAACGCCTGGGCCAGGGCCAGCTTCTGCTTCATGCCGGTGGAGTACTTGCGGACCTTCCGCCGGAGATCCAGCTTCATCACCTTCTCGGCGATGGCCGCGGCCCGGTCGAGCCCTTCGCCGTCGCGGAGGCCGCTGAGGAACTTCAGGACCCCCAGCCCCGACAGCGAGCCGGGCATCCGCAACTCGCCGGGGAGATACGAGACCAACCGCCGCACCTGAAGCCCGGACTGCCAGCAGTCAAAACCGAAAATCGTGGCGCGACCGGACGTCGGCCGCATCAATCCGAGCCAGAGTCGGATCGTCGTCGTCTTGCCCGAACCGTTGGGTCCGAGCAGCCCATAAACCTCCCCCTGGCGGATCTCCAGGCTGAGGTCTCGGAGGGCGTAAGTCGGCCCGTATGCCTTTGTTAGGCCGTTCGAGACAATGAGCGACTGTGGTTGCATGGATCGGCCCCAGGGAGCAGAGTATGCGAATGCGGCCACTGAGTCTTAATGGATGCGTTCATGAAAACACGAAAGCTTTGGTGCGACGATTTGCCTCAGAGCCTTATTAAGCGCAGAATTAGTAGGCGTCAGGCGATTCCCTCCCGACCATCACGTCTCCGCCGACGCCCGATCCCGGGACGGCCCCGGGTGGTGAATCAATTCAATCCGCGAGGAAGAGAGCGGTGATGCGCAGGCGAGGCAGCCTGCGCGATTGGGTCTGCGTCGATCCATCGGAAGTGGACAATACCCCGCAGGCGTGCGTCCGGTCAACGAAGCCGGACGCGACAGGAGCCCGACAGTGGATCATAAAGGTCGGTTGGTGGGGTCGGCCTTCACGCGTTTCGACGCGCCGGCGACGACACGGATGAGGCCGATGGCGGGCTGGAAGATCAACGGCTACGCGGCGCGGTTGCTGATCTGGTCGGAGGAAGAATGGGAGCATCTGGAAGTTCGGCCGATCGACGCTCAGTATCACCCGTTCGGGTTTTGGTGCGCTCTGAGGCTTCTGGAGTGAAGGTTCAGGGGGTCGGTTTCGGCTTTGGGGGACGGGCGCTGAAGATGATCTGAACCTCGGAGCCGAGCGGTGGGATGTGCTCTGTGAAGGCGACGAAGGTGCGGTTGGCGTCCTCGGCGGAGCTGGCGATGGGGAGGTCGAGTATGGCCGAGGCGAAGTTGGCGACGGTGATCAGGTCGCCTTCCTCGGCGGCGTAGATGGTTTTTTTAGTGACGGGGTCGTCATAGAGGGTGCTGCCGGCGAAGACCCAGTCGACGTCGAGTTGCTTGCGGGTCTTTTCGTCTCGGATCCAGGATCGGGCGTCGGCCTGTTTGATCTCGTCGCCGTTTTTCCAGCGGAGGGTCACGGCGATCGGAGGGCCGTGAGGCGGTTTGAATTCCGGTCGGAAGCGGACGGGCCCGCCGGGTTCAAGTCCGGCGGCCAGGAGGCCGGCGTGGATGAGGGTGGGGGGAGCGTCCGTGGCGAGGACGGCCTCATGCTCCTTGGTGCCTCGGAGGCACAGGAGATGTTCCAGCGGGCCTTCACGCAGAACGACCCGGGCGCGGAGGATCAGGCGACGGGGTTGGGAGACGGGATCGAGCCAGAGGCTTCGGCCCAGGGGTTTCCAGCCGGCTTCGGGCTTGAAGACGGGAGGGGGCTCGGCCGGCTCTTCGGCGGGAGCCTGCCATCCCAGTGCGGACAGCAGCGTCGTGGTGAGGATCAGGCTGTTCATGCGCGGCTCCTTGGTCGTCGCGGCTCCTGAGGTCGGAGCGCCGTCGACACTCAGCATGATCGGCGGCCGCAAGCGTTGCAAGCGGTCGTGAAACGGCGAGGGGCCGCCGGGAGGTGTTCCCGGCGGCCCCAAGGCCGCGTCAGAGGTCGAGGCTCGCTCGGTCAGTAGGCGACCGAGGGGATGCCGAGCCGTTCCTCCTCTTCCTCAAGGATGATGATCCGCGGGGTGACCATCAACATGAGGCTGTTGGTGGTCCGGCCGATGCCGACGTTGCGGAACAGGCGGTCGATCCAGGGGGTCTTGGAGAGGACGGGGACGCCGTACTCCAGACGCTGTTCCTGGAGCTGCTTGACGCCGCCGAGGAGGACCGTGCCGCCGTCGGGGACGGTGACGGTCGTGCTGACGGTGGTGACGGTCGTGTTCGGCAGCTGGATCGTGCCGTTGATGGCCGCCGAGGCGCCGCCGAGGCCGGCGCCGCCGACCGCGGCCGGGACGGTGATCGAGGTGAAGCCGTTGACGACCTGGAAGAACGGGGCCAGGCTCAGTCGGACGTAGCGGCGGTCAGCCGTGACGACCGGGGTGACCTGGAGCTGCACGCCGTTTTGCAGCGGAGCGACCTGCGGCTGGAAGGCCACCGATCCGGGGCCGAGCACCGGGAACAGCGAGGCCACGTAATACTGGAGCTCGCCGTTGAAGATCGTCGCGGCGGCGCCGTTGAAGGTGGTCACCTTGGGCGCCTGGAGGATGTTGTTACGGACGTCGCCCTGAGCGGCCGTGAGGAAGAAGTAGACTTCCAGGTCGCTGAGGAACGCCATGCCCAGCGAGGCGCCAGCCCCGGCGACAGAGTTGAACGGGGCGATCAGGCTCCCCTGGGTGTTCTGGAAGGGGATCTGCAAGGTCGGCGAGAAGTTGTAGAGACCGCCGCCCGCAGTACCCACCACCACCGGGGACTGGCCGCCGGGGTAGTAGTTGGAGTAGTCGCGGATCGGGTTGATCAGGTAGGCGTTGTTCTGCGTCAGCGTGGTGCCGCCGCCGGTGGTTCCGCCGCCGGTGCCGCCCGCCGAGGTGGCGCCGCCGCCGCCGAGGCCGGCGCCGCCGATGCCGCCCGAGCTACCGCCGAGGGTGCCGCCGGTGGTGCCGCCGGTGGTGCCGCCGGTGGTGCCGCCGGTGGTGCCGCCGGTGGTGCCGCCCGTCGTCCCCGCGGTGGTGGTGCCGCCGCCGGGCGCCGTGATGACGTTCGTCACGGAGTTGTTCTGGTAGGCCCAGGTGCTGTGCTTGCCGACGCTCTTGGAGTTGATGGCGAAGTCGAAGTCGACGCCGATCTGCTCGAAGAACGAGTCGGAGACCGTGATGAACCGGACCTCGATGGAAACCTGGAGGTCCTGGAGCCGGCGGAGCTGGCGGAGCAGGTCGGCGATCTGCTCATGCACCTCGGCCGTGTGGCGGATGATCAGGCTGATGCTGAGGAAGAACGGCGTGATCGAGCCGGGGGGACGACCCTCGTCGATGTCGCCGCCCGCCCCGCCGCCGCCGAAGCCGCCGCCCAGGCCGTAAGCCGTGGAGACGTCCCGGCCGTCGCCGTCGCGGACCTGCCAGGTCCCCGGCGCGATCGACGTGGTGATGAGCTGGATCAGCGGAGACATCGCGGCGTCGTCGATGTTCGGCTTCTGGCCGTCGACGATCTGCACCCCGCCGCCCGGCGTGCCACCGATCGGCACGTTCGGGGCCGTCAGCGACTGACCCTGGGGCGTGAAGTTGGTCGTGGTCATCGGATTGAAGGCCGAGCCGTAGGCCTCTTTGGCCTCCTTGCTCTTCACCTTGATAAGGTCGCCCACGTAGTACGTGTGGAAGTACGTGTCCTGGGCGGCCGTCTGCTTGTTGGTCACCAGCAGAACGTTGTCCTCGATCGTGTAGCTCAGGCCCAGAGGGCTGAGGATCATCTTGAGGACCGTCTTGAGCTGGGTGTTGTTCAACTTCAGGTCGACGGGCGTGGACGAGGTGAGACCCTCGTCGACCATCGCCTTGGGGTCGAGCGCGACGTTCAGGCCGGTGTAGTTGCCGATGAACTGCAGGGCCTCGCTCAGCGGCTGCTTCTCGAAGTTGACGCTGATCGGGTCGCGGAGCTTGGCCTCGACGGACATCACCGCCGCGCTCTTGGGGTGCTCCAGCCGCTTGACCATCTCGCGGCGGCTCTTGGTCAGGTCGGCGAACGTCTTGGGGTAAGAGATGCCGTTGGCCTGGACCTCGGGGTCGGCGATCGCGGCCGCGTCGACGCCCTCGAGGAGCTGGACGACGCCCTCTTCCTTGGCCGCCTTGTTGGCCATGTCGGTCTTGTAGCGACGCTCCGCCTTGGCCTTGAAGACCATCATCGGGGCGGCGACTTCCGTCGGGTCGATCTCCATGGCCTGCTTGGCGTAGGCCTCGGCCTTGAAGAAGTCCTGGTCGCTGTAGGCGGCCTGGGCCTTCTCGAACAGCTCCTTGTAGCGGGCCTTCTTGGCGGAGTCCGCTTCAAGGATCCGCAGCCGCTTCCGCTCGATCTCTTCCTTGTAGCCCTTCTCCTTCATCTTCTCGTCGAAGATCTGCTTGTCCTTCTTGGCCAGCTCAAGGGCCACTTCGAGACGGCGGACCATCGGCTTCTGAAGGTTGGGGGCGACCTCGGAGGCCTTCACGGCCTTGAGGGTGGTGTCGTAGATGGTCAGGGCCTTGTCGGGGTCGACTTCCTGGAGGCGGCGAGCCTCGGCGATCTTGGCGCCGACTTCAGCGTTGAGCTTCTGAGCGGCGATCGACTCGACGTCGCTGGCGCCGTCCATGCCGCCGTTGACCACGGCGCGGCCGGCGGGGTCGGAGATCTGCTGGGTGGTCAGGCTCTTGAGCAGCTCCTGGACCTTGGCCTGGAGGCTCTCATCGAGGACGGGGCCGGCCGAGGCGACCTCGGTCAGCAGCGTCTTGGCCCGATCCCGCTCGCCCTTCCGCATGGCTTCAAGAGCGGACTCGTAGAGGCTGAGGGCGCCCCCCTGCTCGGCCAGGCCGATCTGGGCGGACAGTTCCTCGGCTTCCTCGCTGGCGCCGGCGGCCTTGGCCTTGGCGGCGGCCTGACGGGCGGCCGCGTAGTTCCCCTCTTCGTAGAGCGACTGGGCCTGGGAGAGTTCCTGGACGCCCGGGCCGGCCGGGACCGGAGCCGGAGCCGCCGCGACCGGAGCCGGGGCGGGGTCGAGTTCGAGGCTCGGAGCCTGAGCCGGGGCCGGGGTCGGTTCGACCGGAGCCAGGGCCGGCTGCTCGTCTTCGGCGCCGCTCTTCTGGACGTGGGGGTCCAGCCGAGGGGTCGCAGACGCCAGGGGCGTCAGGCCGGACTCGACGCGGCGGAGCTGCTCGGCTTCGGCGAACTTGGCGGCAGCGGCGTTCTGGTCGCCCTTGGAGAGCAGAGCGTCGGCCTGACGTTCGACGGCGTCGGCGGTCGGGCCTTCGGTCGCGGTCGGGGCCGCGGCGACAGCCGCCGGGGCCTCGGCCTTCTCGCGGACCATGGCGATCTCGTGCAGGACGGCCTCGGCGCGGTCGGCGGTGAGGGCCGGCACGACGTTCATCCGCTGGGCCTGGCGGGCCTTGGCCTCAGCCTCGGCGATCTTGCCGGCCTTCATGAGCTGGCGGGATTCCTGCACCAGGACGTCGTAGACGCCCGGGCTGGCCTGCTCACGAGGCGACGTGGAGCGGATGGTGTCGCGCTTGCGGAGGGCGCGAGCGGCGGACGCCACCTTGTCCGGGTTGTCCTCGAACATGCCGTAGGAGAGGTTCCAGCCCTTGACCTCCAGGGCGATCGCCTCGGCGACCTCGAACTTGCGGTCGGCCAGGGCGGTGCGGGCTTCGGCCAGCTTGGCCTTGGCCGTCTTATGGTCGGGGGCGGCGACGGTCTTCACCGCGGCGGGCGCGGACGCCTTGGGGCGGGCCTTGACGAGCGCCTGGCGGGCCTTGGCCGGCGTGGAGTCGAACAGACCCCACTTGATGTTCAGGGCCTCGGCCTCGGCGATCTTCGCCTCGGCTCCGTCGTAGTCGCCCTTGATCATCATCTCGCCGGACTCCTGGAGGAGCCAGCGGGCCTTCTGCTTCCGGTCGGTCTCGTCGCCCGAGGCCGTCTCCGTCCGCGAGGCGGGCGAGGCGGCGGCGACGCTCGCCACCGGCGTCGGCGCCGGGGCGGAAGCGGAAGCCGGGGCGGCGGCGGGAGCCGCGGCCGGTTCGGCGTTCCCCTTGACCTTGCTCAATTCACGCAGGTACTCGTCCAGCAGCGACTGATGCTCGGGTTCGAGCTGGTCGCGATACATCCGAGCCGCTTCGAGATACTTGGCGGCCAGGTCGAACTGTCCGCTGTTGAAGAGGCGCGAGCCGGCCTCCAGATACTTCACCGGCGGCGCCGGTGCAGGCTTGCGGGCCGCCGAGGACGGCGAAGCGACCGCGTCGTCGAGGGTCGCACCTTCCGTGGACGCTCCCCCCGCACCGAGGATCATGATGACTGTGAGCGTTCTAAGCCTTCTCAACGCGACCTCCTTTCGCCGTCATACGGACGGCCGCCGACATCCCTGAGAGCGGCCTCGTTCGAGTCCTAACGGCGAGACACGGTTCTTCTGCGGCTGCTTGCGCCAAACCCACCCGGCACACCGAGGCGGGGTCTTCAACTCGTTTGGTACCTGCCCCCCCCTACCACGACGCTTTGAGATGCTGCTGGAACGATCGCGAGATCCGCGCCGAGGATGGGGAAAGATGGGGCGGTGTGTACCTCTAACAAGAGTTTCGGTCAAGACGGGGGGTCGACTTTTGCGGAATGTTGGGGCTGTGTCTGTTGTGTGGGCGGCGCAAAGAAAAACGCCTCCCCGCGGGGGGAGGCGTTGAGTTCCGTTAAACAGTTAAGTCCACCGACGCGCGACCGAGGCTCAGCGAGACCCCCCCATCATGCCGGGGCCCATCATGCCAGAGCCCATCATGCCGCCCATCATGTCATAGCCGCTTCCCATCGAGCTGGAGCGGACCTTGTCGGACTCCTTGAGTTCCCGTTTGTAGTTGCTCTCAACGTCCTTGCGGACCTCGTTGGAGCGGTCATCGGCCTCGTCGTGGAGTTCAACAAGGCCGTCAGGCCGCAGCAGGGCGGCGCAACTCGGTTGGACGATGATGTTGCCAAGGAAACCGGCGGGGAGCGGCTTAAAGCCGCCGACCACGTCGAGCACCATGAGCTGACTGCTGAAGTCGACGCCCTTGTTCTTGGTCCCGGTCCCGTCGGATGTCGGGATCTGGGTCGTCCGGACCTCCCCCAACAGCTCGCCGGGGGCGGCCTCGAACTGACGGGGGAGCGTCTGGCCGTCGTCCGGATTGAACTTCACGATCTGGAAGACGCCCTTCATCTCCGACTTGGGAGTCGCCTGAAGGACGCCCATGGCGTACGCCGTGACGTCGGGAGGCATATGGACCTCGTCGGTCGACTCGCTCCAGGGGCCTTGCAGCTCCTCGGACTTGGCGTCGACGCCCGGCGCCACGTCCTCGCGGTTGAAGTTCGGGTTGAAGACGACGATGCGGACGCGGTAGCGGTAGCTCTCGTCGGGCTGGGCGGTGAAGTCCAGGGCTCGGACCATCACGGTCTTTTCCTCAGACCGCCAGAAGTTGTCGAGGGTTTCGGTCCCTCCCATCCCCATCCCCATTCCCATGCCCATCCCGTCCATGCCCATCATGCCCGAGCCTTCACCCATCATCATCATGTTCATCATGCCGCCCCGGCCGCCCATCATGCCGGAGTTCATCATGCCGCCGTCCATCCCGGGCATCATCGAACTGCCTTCCATGCCAGGGCCCATCATCATGCCCCCCATCCCCCCCATCATGGCAGGGTTCTTCGTGGGGTCGGGGATGTTCTTGACCTCGTCAGGGACGAGGCTGGCGATGTGAACCTTCTCCCAGAGGCCGGCGGTGAGGAACGGCAGCGGGTCGTTGAGGTCGGTGGGGCGGACGTTGTCGGGCGTCAGTTCCTCGTCTTCCATGGGGAGGTTGTCGAGGACCGTCAGGTTGCGTTCGGCGTCGACGTCGGCCCAATCGGTCCACGTCCCATCCTGCTGCTTGGTCTGGCGCTGGACGTCCAGGCGACGGTAGTGGGGCTGGGCGATCGCCGAGTTCTTGAGGGCCTGGCGATAGTTCTCCAGCATCTGCTCGTGATTCAGCGTGGCGGTGATGGCGACCCAGCGCAGGCCCTTGGTGACTTCCTTGGGCGGAGGGCCCTGGGGCTTGTTGGCGTCTTCGGGCTTCTCTTTCTTGGGTCCGCTGGGGCCGGCGAGCTTGGCCATCATCTCTCGCTTCTTGCGCTCAAACTCGGCCTTGGCCTGCTTCTCCTGGTCGGGGTTGGGCTGGCCGCCCATCCCCATGCCGGGGCCCATCATGCCGCCCATGCCCATGTCGCTGCCCATCATCATGCCGCCGCGCCGCTTACGGCTGCGGAAGATGTTGGACTTGGGGGGCTCCTTCGTCTCGGTCTCGACGATCCGATTGCCCTCGGAGTCAAGCGCGTAGACCAGGGCTCCGCCGCGGCTGGGATAAGCGAAGACGTTCTCCGGCGCGATCAGGTTGGGCTGGTCGCGGATCAGGCCGGCGCCCGGCTCTGGGGTCACCCACTCGCGCCGGGCCTGGAAGTCGGACGCGGCGAGGACCATCTTGGACGACGTCTCGGCCTCCTTCGCGAAGTCAGACTGCTTGATGCCGCCGTCGACGAGAGTCTGGACGATCTCCTCGGTCGGGACCTTGCGTCGCAGGTTCGAGTCGGACTGCTCGGCGGCCTTCTTAATCTGCTCGGGTTGGACGTCGATCGTCTCCCGCGTCAGGGCCTTGAAGAGGCACAGGGCGAACAGCCCCGCGGCCAGGAGGACGGCGATCTTGTCCCCGAATCTCAAGCCGAAGTTCTTCAGCTTCTCACCGGCGGTGGCCATGCCAGGTTCTCCGTGCGAAGGGACGCCCCCCCTGATCCGGGAGGACGGTGTCTCTCGTCGATGTTGGTTCGCGACGCGATGGATCAGGGGGTCGGATTGCCGCTCGGCGCGGGCGCTGGGGCTTCGGCCTTCGGCTCCTCCGTCTTGGGTTCTTCGGGTTTTGCAGCTTCGGCCTTGGGTTCCTCAGCCTTGGGGGCCTCGGCTTTGGGCTCCTCAGCCTTGGGTTCCTCGGTCTTGGGCATGTCGGCCTTGGGCTCTTCGGCCTTCGGTTCTTCAGCCTTGGGCTCTTCGGCCTTGGGTTCCTCGGTCTTGGGCATGTCGGCCTTGGGGGCCTCCGCGCCCGGCTCCTGCGGGGTTTCGGCAGTGGCTTCGCCCGGGGATTCGGCGGCGGCTTCGGGAGCCGGGGGTTCGTTGTAGAAGCGGGCCTGGCCGTAGACGGTCACCTCGACGATGTTGTAGTAGGCGTCGAAGGGGACGGCGGATTTCTTGGACTCGCGAGCCTTCTCGGCGTCCTCACGGGCCTTCTTGCGGTCGGTGCCGCGCTTGTCGACCCCCGTGTTGCGGTTCATGCCCATTCCCATGCCGGGCATCATCATGCCGGGGCCCATCATGCCGGGGCCCATGCCCATTTCCCCTTCCATCCCTCGCATGCCGCCCATCATTCCGGGGCCCATCATGCCGGGCCCCATCATTCCGGGTCCCATCATGCCGGGGCCCATCATGCCGAACCCATAAGCGCCGGTGAACATTTCGCCCTTCTCGGGCTTGACCACCTTCGCGGTAGGACGCAGCAACTCGAAATCGCGGACTTCGATGGACATCGGCGAGTTCTCGAACTCGACGAGGAGGTCCTGGACGTGGTCCTGGTCGACCAGGACGGTGAGCATGATCGGGAGGATCTTGTACTGGGTGGCGTTTTCCGGCTTGAGATAGAAGACGCTCTCAGCGACGCTGACCTTGCCGCCGGGGCCCATGCCCATGCCCATTCCCATGCCGGGGCCCATACCGGAGCCCATCATGCCGGGGCCCATCATCATGCCCATCTCGCCGCCGGCGTCGGCCGCCTCTTCCTCAGGCTCGTTGGGGGCCTTGATCGCTTCGGCTTCTTCCAGGGCTTCCCCCTTCGCCAGAGAGCGCTGGTCCTGGGCGTAGGAGCTGCCGACTTCCAGGGCCTTGATCTCCTTGACGTAGGCGGAGTTCCAGTCCTTGGCGTTGCGGTTGACGGCGGCGATGACTTCCAGGGCGGTGCGCTGAACCCAGAGTCGCTCCTGGGCCGACCAGACTTCGCCGAGCTTGGGAGGCTGGTTGGGAGAGAAGTCGACGACCTTGAGAAGCTGGTCCTTGGGCAACGAGGCGACGACGCCCTCGCCGGTCTCGTAGTTGAAGGGGCGGAAGACCTTGAAGACCCCGTCGACGTATTCGGGGTAGGCCTCGATGTAGTCGATGATCGCGAGCTGGACGGCGGCGGGGTCGACGTCTTCAGGCCACTTGCGACCCCACTTGCGGAACCGCTCGGAGACGGATTCGGGCCAGGTCAGGAGCGGGGCCTGGCGGTCGTACAGATGCCTCCACGCGGTGTCGACGTCGCGGGTGAGGACGGCCGTCTTTTGCTCGACGATGGGAGCGAAGTCGGCGGTGGGTCCGCCGTTGCTGTACTGCTGGACGTCTTTGTAAGCCGACGTGATCTTGCCGGTCTGGTCGGCGGTCTCTTTCTGCACGGGGCCGGAGCCCAGAACGTAGGCCCCGGTGGCGAACAGAGCGGCGATGCAGACCGAGATCCAGAATCGATAGCGGGCGATCTGGCGGAGGATGTCCTTGACCTGATCCATGATGGGAGCCTCGTGGCGTTCGGGACCGTGGAAGGAGGAAGCCGAGACCGGGCCGCCGACGCCCTCCCGGGAGATGGGAGGGGGGCGGCCTGTCGCGTCAGCTTATGACTTGGGGACGGCGGCTCCAGGGGCGGCCGGAGCTCCGGGAGCCGCCGGAGCGGCCGGGCCCGCCGGTGCGCCGGGGGCGGCGCCAGGAGCTGCGGGGGCGGCTCCCTTGGCGGCCGGAGCTTTCAAAGCGTTGCTGATGGCAGTGTCGATGGCGTCGGACTGCTTGGACGACGCCTTTTCGACGTCGGCCTCGGTTGGGATCGTCATGGACCCGGCCTTCGCCTTCTCGGCCTCGTTCATCTTGCCGATGATGTCCTGAAGCTGGGCCTTGCGAGCTTCCAGGAGTTCCTCGGGAGTCTTGGTCGCGTCTTCCTCGCTGGGGGCCGGGGGTTGCCAGACGAACTGGATCAGGAAGTCCGTACGGGTGAGGGTGCGGATCTTCTTCTTGGCCTCGGCGTCCATCCCACCGGGCATCCCCATGCCGGGGCCCATCATGCCGGAGCCCATCATGCCGGGCCCCATCATCATCCCGCCTTCCATGCCGCCCATCATGCCGGGGCCCATCATGCCCCCCATCTTGCCGCTCATCATGCCGGAGCCCATCATGCCGGGCCCCATCATCATGCCCATCTCACCCCCCATGCCGCCGCCGGACTCATCAGCCGGCGGGGCGGCGCGGTCGAGGAGCGGGACGCTTCGGCTGGCCAGGTTGTTGTTGTTGGCGCCCTTGTCGCTGGTCCAGCTCTTGTCGATGTTCATCCAGGCCAGTGCGACGTGGTTGACGCCGTAGAGCCGCAGCGACGGCGAGTTGAGTTTGCGGAGCACCCTGCGGACGAGGAACTCGTAGGGGCCCAGGTCGATCCGCCGGGGGTCGGTGATCGGCAGGCGGAGTTGCTCGGCGTTCGGATACGGGTTGTAGTGGTGGCCGACGAGCTGAACGACCCAGCCCTCGCCGCTGGGAGGATTGGCAGCGTCGTAGGGGTGGATGAGGTTCTTGTAGATCGGCTGGATGTCGTCGAACCACTCGGTGGCCAGGTCGGTCCGCCAGACCGGCATGATCCGGTCGATATGGACGGTCACCTTCTCGATGTTGTACTCGTCCTTGGGCTCGTTGGGCTTCAGGCCGTAGTCGGCGACGGGGTCGGGGAAGTAGCCGCTGATGGTCTTGAGGAAGGCCGGCCACATCCCCTTGTTGGAGGGGTCGATGATCAGCGCCTTGCCCTCGTCGTACTTGGCCTGCCAGGCACCCTTGGCGGCGTCGAGGCCGCTCTTGATCTGGGCTCCGTTCTTGGAGACGCCGCTCGCCTGGTCGACGGCCGAGTTGTACTGGACCGTCGAGACCTTGGCGAGCGCCCGGTAGTCGCCCAGGACGAACAGGGCGCTGAGGCCCAGCATGATCAGGGCCGAGGCCGCCAGCGCCCAGGGCTTCTTGGCCCGGATCAACCGGACGCGTTCAACTTCGGGCGGCAGCAGGTTGGTCCGCAGGGCCGACTTGCCCACTCCTTGCAGCCCCAGGCCGTAGGCCACGGCGAACGAGGCGAGGTTGTCCTGGAACTGGGGGGCGCCCTTGACTTCCTCGCCTTCCAGCCGCTGGAAGACGTCGACCTTCTCGACCTCGTGGTTGAGGTTCTGCTGGAGGAACTTCTGGAGGCCCGGCAGCTTGAAGCCGTTGCCCAGGCCGACCACCTTGCGGATCTTGGCCTGGCGGTTGATGCTCGAATAGAAGCCGATCGAGCGGTTGATTTCGCTGGCGAAGTCGTTGAACACGCCGCGCATGGCCGTGAAGATGGCCCGAGGGTCGGGGGCCTTGGTGGCGTTCCGCTTCAGGTGCTCGGCCTTGGCGAAGGTGAGCTTCATCTCCTTCGTCAGGGCCCGGGTGAAGTGGTTGCCGCCGATCGGCACGTTGCGCTGCCAGATCCGGGCACCGTCGGTGATGATCAGGTCGGTGTTGTCGGCCCCGATGTCCAGGACGACGACCGAATCCTTCGACCCGCTCCCCTTGATCTGGTCGTAGGTGATGTAGTTGTAGAGGGCGATCGGCGCCATCTGGACGATGTCGACCTCGATCCCGGCCACCGTCAGCGGCAAGATCGCGCGGGCGATCTGGTCCCGCTTCATGGCGAAGAGGCCGACCTCGGCCATGGTGAACTCGTCGTCGCCCGCTTCTTCGTCCTCGTCGCCGATCTGCTGGTAGTCCCAGACGACGTCGTTAAGGTCGAAGGGGATCTGCTGCTTGGCCTCGAACTTGACGATGTCGGGGATCCGCTTCTTCTCGACGGGGGGGAGCTTGATGAACTTCACCAGGCCGGCCTGGCCGGGGACGGCGATGGCGACCTTGCATCCCTTCACATCGTTGCGATCGGTGAACGTCGCGAGGGCCTCACGCACCAACTCCTCGGGCTCAGCGTCCGGCTGGCTGAGGAGCTTGGGATATTCAATGAAGTCGAACGCCTCGGCGGTGACGTGCTCGGCGTCCGCTCCGGGGGTCAGCTTGAGCGCCTTGAGGGCGGCTTGGCCGATGTCGATCGCCCAGACGGACTGGATCTTCGCCATGAGGTGAGACTCCTCTACAGGTCGAGTCGGTCGAATCGGGGACGAACGCCGATCCCGACCGGGGTCGGCCCGCCCTATCGTCGAATTGGGTCTTGGTTTCGGTTCGAGAGATCGGGCGACGGACTGAGCGGATCGAGATGCCCAAGGCCGGCTTTCCACCGGGACGGAAGCCCCATTCCTCGATCCGCACCCTTTTCGATGCGTGGCGAGGGTGAAAAGTTCCGCCGACCTAGGGATTTCGGTCCCCCCGGCCGCCGCGCCCTGGAGGGCGCGGAATGTTGGCAAGTCTAGCACAACGCCGGGACGCTGCTTCGACTTCCAGTTCGAGGGGCAAGCCAGTGCATCATCTCAGAGCCCGGCTGTCAACGACGCAGCGGCGCGCGCCAGGACCCACCCTCTCGAAATGGGCTTCGGATGGGATTGAGCCGGGATGCGGCCCTCTCCCTTTCGAACGTCGACTCCGGTGGATTTGTTCACCTGGGCTGAAAGAACTCTGACGATCGGAGTTTGCAGCAGGCATCTCGAGGTCTTAGAGGTTCAATATGGCCGATCATTGCAGATCGGTTTTTCTATGGCTCGATTCTCGGTTTGAGGGGCCATGGATCTCGACTTGCCCTCCGAGGTTGCATCATGGATCTGTCGAATCGTGCTCGTCGCGGACGTCGGCTTCGTCGATTGACTGGCCCCCAGCGTGGGCGTCGTCCATCCATGGAGTTTCTTGAAGATCGGGCCGTCCCGGCTGTAATCCCAGTCACCGTGGCATTGGATTCCGGCCCGGGTTCGCTGCGAGCGGCGATCGCTACAGCGGCCGGGAACTCCGAGGCCGACACGATCGTCTTCGACTCCAGTCTGGCGGGTCAGACGATCACGTTGACCACGAACAGCTCGGACCTCGCGTTCGGGGCGACGGCCCTGACCATCACGAACGACGACGTGACGATCGACGCGGGCGCGGCGAAGGGGTTGACCATCAGCGGGGACGACGCGCGGCGGATCTTCTCCGTCGGGTCGGGGGCGTCGCTGACTCTCCAGAACGTCACCCTCGCCGACGGTCTGGCCCAGGGAGGCCATGGCGGCGACTCGACGGGCCTCAGCGCCGGCGGCGGCGGCGGCGCGGGGATGGGCGGGGCGATCTACGTCTACCAGGGGACGTTGGTCATCCGGAATTCGACGTTTGTCGAGAACGTGGCCCAAGGCGGCCGCGGCGGCAACATCGCCACGGCCAACGGCTCGCCGAATTATGAAGTTGCGACTGGCGGCGGCAGTGCGTTCGGGGCCGGCGGCTCCTACACGGGGTCTGGCGGATCGTTCATGGGCGGCGGCGGGATTGGCGGGGCGGCTCCGAACTCCGATGATACGGACGCGGGGATGGGCGGCACCGGCGGCACGGCGATCTCCGCGGCCCCGGGCAGCGACGGCGTGGACGGCGGCGGCGGCGGTGCCGGCGGATCATCGGCCCGGGGCATGTCGGGGTTGGCCACGAGCGCTGGAGGGTTCGGCGGCGGCGGCGGCGGTGGAACGACCGCCGACTACAGCAGCCCCGGCGGCGGCGACGGCGGGTTCGGGGCCGGCGGCGGCGGCGGCCTCTACGGTGCCGGCGGCGGCGCGGGGGGCTTCGGCGGCGGCGGCGGCGGCGCCATCGGCAGCAACGGCGGAAGCGAGGGCGGCGCGGGGGGCTTCGGCGGCGGTCACGGCGACAACAGCACCAACCATACCGGGCCCGGCGGCGGCGGCGCGGGGATGGGAGGGGCCGTCTTCAACAACGGCGGCACGGTCACGATCGAGAACTCCACCTTCACCGCTAACCAGGCGATCGGCGGCGCCGGCGGCGTCGGTTGGGGGAGCGGCGGCCAGGCCGGTTCCGGTTACGGCGGTGCAGTCTTCAACTACAACGGCTCCCTGACCATCCTCAGCTCGACCCTCTCCCTGAACACGGCCGACCACGGCCTGGCCGTCGTCAGCATGGCCGACGGCGTCTCGGCGACGGCCTCGGCGGCCATCGCCAACTCGATCCTCGGGGACTCGGGCTCGACCGCGCCGACGGTCGCGGACTTCGAGGGCGGCCTGGACATCAACGGCGGGACGAGCACGTCGACGGGCTCGTACAACCTGATCCGTCTCGCCGTCTCCTTCGATGGGACGTCCACGATCTCCGGCGATCCCATGCTGGGCGCCCTGGCCGACAACACCGGCCCCACGATGACCATGGCACCCCAGTCGGGCAGCCCGGTCCTCGGCGCCGGCGACGTCTCGATCAACATGCTAGGCACCGATCAACGCGGCCGGGCCCGGGTCTACGCCGGCGCGCTCGATCTCGGCGCGCTTCAGACCCAGCCTCTCACGACCTCGCCCTCCATCGCCGGCCCCAGTTCGGCCGTCTTCGCCGTGGGGAGCGCGAACTCCTTGGTGGTCACCCCGTCAGGGACTCCCGATCCCGTAGTTCAGGTCTCCGGGACCTTGCCCGACGGAGTTTCCTACGTCATCGGGAGCGACGGCGCCGTCACGATCTCCGGCACGCCGGCCGTGGGCTCGGAGGGAACGTACTCGATCGTCGTCTCCGCCGCCAACGGCGTCTCTCCCGACGCCTCGAAGACGATCACCCTGACGGTTGGTCAGGCGATCGACACGGCCCCCTCGACTCTGCCGCTGGCGAGGACGGGCGACGCTTACAGCGTCCTGTTCGCGGCCGTCGGCGGGTCGGGGGCGGACTATACCTACTCGGCCACCGGCTTGCCCGACGGCCTGACCGTCGCTTCCGACGGCACCCTCTCGGGTACGCCGTCGGCGTTGGCGACCCCTGGTGGTTACACCGTGTCGCTGACGATCACGGACTCGGCCGGGAACGTCCGGGTCGTCACGCGGACGCTCACTCTCCGCGGGCCGCTGGAGATCGCCGACGACTTCCACGCCGGCGCGATCGGCAGCCATTACTCGCAGCAGATCACGGTCCAGGGCGGATCCGGCTCGGGCTACGTCTACAGCGTCGTGGGGCTGCCCCCCGGCCTCACTGTCGACGAGAACGGACTGATCTCCGGAACCATCGGGGATACGACCAGCGGTCCCCATGACTTGACGATCACGGTGACCGACGACGAGGGGGGCACGGTCACCATCAACCGAGTCCTGAACATCAACGACGAGATCGGCCTGGGGGTGGGGCTGCCCGCGCCGAACCCCGTGGTGGGCGTCCCCTACAGTCATCAGGTCGAGGCGACCGGCGGGGCTGGGTCGGGCTATGGATACTCCTCGACCGACCTGCCCGAAGGGTTGACCATCGACGCCACGTCGGGCCTGATCACCGGGACCGCCGTGGGGCCCGCGGGCGCCTACGTCGCCCATGTCACGGTGATCGATTCGGACGGATCAACGAGGTCGATCGCGGTGCCGATCCAGGTCGAATCCGCCCTGGGGACGAATCTGGGGTCGCTGCCGGCACCCACGGCGGGTGTAGGCTTCGAGACGACCCTGGTCGGTTCCGGCGGTTCAGGGTCGGGGTACACGTTCGGTTCGACCGACCTTCCGGCCTGGGTCACGCTGGGCGCGAACGGAGTGCTGACGGGCACGCCCCCGGCGACCGGGTCGTTCACATTTCATATTCAAGTGACGGACGGGAACGGCGCTTCTTCCCTTATCCCATACACCTGGCAGGTCGGTCGCGCGTCGTCGACGGTCGCGCTGGCGACCTCCTCATCGTCGACGTTGGTCGGCCAAGCGGTGACCTTCACGGCGACGGTCTCCGCGCCCGGCGTGGGCGTCGCGGCGACCGGCGAAGTGCGGTTCTACGACGGGCCGACCCTGCTGGCGACGGTCGCCCTGACCGGCGGGGAGGCGTCATTTACGACGTCGGGCCTGGCCGCCGGCTGGCATTACAACGTACGGGCGTTGTACGTCCCGATCGGCGACTCGGTCTACGACTCGGGGTGGTCGGCGAGCGTCGCTCTGTCGATAAAGATGACGCCGACGGGCGATGTGGTCTTGCCGGCCTTGGAGCCGGACTACGGCGGCGGGGCGACCTACACGGTCGTGGTGGCCCCGCAGGGGGGCAGGACGGCCACGGGGCGAGTCGCGTTCTATGACGGCGCGACGCGGATCGGCGTGGCATCCCTGGACGCTTCCGGCAGGGCGGTCTTCTCGACCTACGGCCTTTCCACGGGATCGCACTCGATCTGGGCGGCCTACGAAGGAGACGCCTACTTCCGTGCCTTCGCGACCGCGCCGACGATCGCGACGATCGGTCGCAACGAGGCCGTCGTGGGTGTCGTGTCGACCTCGTCTCCGAACATCTTCCTGGGCCAGGACGCCTCGGTGGCCGTCACACTGACGGCTCCCTCGTGGGGGGGGGCCGTGATGACGGGCGACGTCTGGTTCTATGAGGGGGACTCGTATCTGGGCAAGGCGGTCGTCCAGCCCGGCCCGGCGGCGCAGGCGGGGGGAGGGACGCCCACGGTGGTCTCGCATGCGACGTTGACGGGCCTGTCGCTCGGCCTCGGCACGCACAGGTTGCGGGTGGTCTACTCGGGAGACGCCAACTACGCGCCGACGGCCTCGACGACCGAGGCGACGGTAGTGGTCCGCGAGGTGGCAACGACCACGAGCCTGACTGCATCAGCCTCGTCCGCCGGCACGACTGTTCTGACGGCGACGTCCGCCGCCGTTGATCCATCGGCTCCGTCGGCGCTGGGGACGGTGACGTTCTACGACGGCGATCAGATCCTGGGCGTCGTGCCGCTGGTCGATGGAGTTGCGACGTTCGACGTGGGCGTTCCGGCTCCTGGAACGCATGCCTATCGTGCGGTCTTTTCCGGCGGTGGGTCTTCCTCAACTGCAGCGATCGAGGTCGCCCTGGCGGGGCCGAAGGTCGTCGGCCTGAGCCGCTACGGCGTGCATGCCGCGGCGACGACGTTGGCTTTGACCTTTGACTCGGCGCTCGATCCAACCTCGGCTGCCCGGGCTGCGAACTATCGGATCTACGATTCGGCCGGCCGCCTGATTTCGGTTTCCCACGCGGTGTATGACTCCGCATCGAACGTGGTCACGATTTATCCGTCACAGCGGCTGAATCTCCATCGATCTTATCGGCTGGTGGTTGACGCCCAGTCGCCGAACGGGGTTGCGGGGGTGACGGGCGTTGCGCTGGATGGTTCGGGCCAGGGCGTTCCGGGGACGGACTTCGTCGCCCGGCTCGACTACCGCAGCCTGGCCGACGCAGGCGATTCGCCGGCCGTGACCTATGCTGCCGGCAAGGCCCAGACGACGTCGCTCCGTTTCCAGGCTTACGTCGAATCCGTGTTGCATCGGGCCAGGCGGACAGTCGCAGTCCGCCTGATCGGACGGCCCCGCGGACGCTGATTGATCTCGCGGTCGACGTCCACGGCGAAGGTCGCCAGCCCTCGGGCGGGCGACCTTCGCGTGTGAGTCGATCAGCGGCGGGGGGAAATCTCGGCGGTGGCGGGGAGCCCCGGATTGGGTAGGCGTGGGACGCGGGCCTCGCGGGGGGCGTCGAGTTCAGGGACGGTCGACTCGGCCGCCGGCTCCGACTCGGGCCTGGCCTCGGGGGCCTGTTCGACGAGGTCGCCCCTGGGGGCGGGGCCCGACTGCTCGACCAGCTCGACGCGGAAGTCGTCGAACCAGGCCGGGCCGTAACCGGCGATGCCCAGGGTGACGGTGAAGTCGCAGTCGACGGGGGCCTTGCGGTAGAGGATCACCCGCGACCAGTTGGCGATCCCGTCGGTGGTCCGGAACTGGAGCTGTTCGCCGCCGATCGAGTCGCGGACGATGATCCCGCCGGCGCCGGCGGCGGAGGCGACCGGCCGCCGGACCTGCACGAACACCTTGATGAGGTTGTTGGCTTTCACCTTCACGACCGGCGATCGGATCGCGACCAGCGGGTGATCGACGAACGGCGGCAGGGTGGTCTCCAACTCCTTGGCGTCGACCGGGGTCGCGTTCATGTAGACGGCCTTGTTGCCCTGGCCGCCGCCGACGTAGTTGTAGTCGGGCGGGATGACGGCCATGTTGGCGGTCACCCGATCGGTCTGATAGCTCATGTCCTGCCAGCCGTCCGCCTTCATCGCTTTGGGATCGTTGAACGATCCGGAGGGGACCCGGTTCGGGCCGAACTTGTATCCGGACTTGCCGCTGATCCAGTCGAGCCAGACGTAGAACTCCGGCAGGGTGGCGAACGTCGTGAGCGGCGGGCAGTTGGTCGGCTCGATGATCGAGCGCGTGCCGGGAGGCGGCGGCGGATCCTTGTCGTCCCGGGGGATGGTCGGGTCGGGCTCGGCGTGGGCCAGGGCGACGGCCTTGGTGAACGCCTTCACGGCGACCTCCCAGTGGGCGGAGGCCAGAATCCGCAGCGGTCGATGGGCGCGCCGGGCCTCTTTCCAGGCCAGCGCGAAGTCCTCGCGGTCTCGGGCGTCGCGAGCCGATTGGATGCTGGCCTGGGCCTGCGTCAGCAGAAGCGAGGCCTGATCGATCGGCTTGTTCAGACCGAGCGCTCGGTGCTGGCGAGCGTTCTCCTCGGTGGTGATGGTGACGCCGTCGGCGGCGAGCCGGCCGTTAACGTCGGCGACTTGCTGGTACATCAACTCGGCCTGTTCGATGGCCAAGGCGACGGCGGTCGGCCGCGCCTGCCTGATGGCCATTTCCAGGCGTTCTTTCAGTTCCATGTCGCCGGTGCAGAGGATCATCGAGGTCCCGCCGAACTCGGGGACGTTGATGAAGGTCCCCCCCGGGACTCGCTTGTGGGCCAGCACATCGACTCCGCCGGGGCTCAGCTCGAACGTCTCCCACCCCTCGCCCAGCGAGGCGCGAACCATCAGGTCGCGCGTCGCGAGCTGCGGCGGCTGGAACTGGACGTCGGGCGAGAAGTCCTGGAGCAGCAGCAGAACGCCGCGCCGCTTGTCGAAGTCGATCCCCGCCGCCTTGTAGTTGGGCTTGGGCGCGTATTCCTTGACCAGCCTCACCTTCGTCCCGGCCGTGGAACCCACCGGGGGCAGCTCGGAGGGGTATGGGTCGAAGACGGGGTAGAGCGGATAGGGATCGACGCCCCGGGCGAAGATCGATTCAGCGAGGTCGATCTCCTCGTTGAGGAACCCCGTCTCGATGAGCTGAGGCCGGCCCGCGGGACGGGTGAGGTCGGCGTCCCCCTGGAAGATGAGGCCGCGGTAACCGGTCGCCAGCGCCATGTAGGCCATCGCCCGGATCTGCTCCGGCAGCGGCCGAGGGACGCCCCACGCGGGGGGCGGAGCTTCGCCCCAGATCGCCTGCTGGAACGCCGGCGAGGCCGCGGTCGGGATCGTCGCCCAGAAGAGCTGGCCGGTGTGGGCCTTGGCGGTCAGGTCGCGGCGTTGGAGGAGGTACCGGTAGAACTCGGTCTGGTCCTGAGCCGCGGCCCAGTGGTTGGTCGGGATCGCGATCCCGTCGATGTTGGAGGGGAGCCGCGCGTAGAGAGGCAGTTCGCCGCGGACCTCGCCGATCGTCAATCGTGAGGCCGTCGGCGGCAGCGAGCGGATGTCGCGAATCAGCTTCTGCGTGCGTTTCCGCTCGGCCTCGCGGACCTTCGATTCGCGGTTCCGTCCCAGATCGCGGCCGAGATCCCAGAAGGCGACGGAGTCGGCGAACGGAAACTCGCGGACTTCGGCCAGGCGACGGTCGTCCTCGTCGTCGGGGCCGAGACGCGAGAGCCTGGGCATCAGGACGAAACCCCGCTCGACGGCCTCCTGCAAGCGATCCTTGTCGGCGTCGAAGGAGTCGGCCAGGACGTCGAAGCCGTAGCGCCTCAACTCGGTGACGTCGGCCCCGGGAGCGTCGACGGCGGTCGGGAACCAGTCGCGCAGGCGGCCGTCCTCGCCAAGGCGGCGGAGACGGTCGCCGTCGAGCCGGATCCGGTCGAACTTCGGTCGCGACTCGGGGTCGGCCGCGGCGGCCGGAGAACTGGCGGGGACGTTCGCAGCAGCGACGGCGGCTCTGGCCGGCGCAGCGCCGGGAGGCTTCCACGAGGCGGCGGTCGCCGGCGAGACCGGCCCGACGGTCATGTCGTCGAGGAAGACCTCGGCCCCCCCCTGCCCGCCCATCAGATTGACCACCACGCAGTCGATGTAGGCCCCTTCGAGGGGCACCGGCCGTCTCGAGGACGCCCGCAGCACTCGGGCCTGGCGCTCCACCAACGGCGGCAGGCTGCCGACCGTCAGCCGCTGCCAGCGGTCGACCTGGTCGAAGCTCGTCCCCGGCACCAGCACGAACGACGGCGCCCGGCTAGCCGGGTCGACGTCCTTGGGCAGCACCACGCGGACGAATAGTTGGACCCCTGCCCGGTTCGACCGAACGTACAGGGCCGCTTCAAGTTCCGGGGTGATCGGCACGTTCGGCAGCGGGTAGCTGACGAAGAACTCGCTGCCGGGCTCGGCCTCGAAGGCGAACCGCTCCGACTTCCCGCCGTCGTGGGCGGCGCGGTCGGACCTTTCCTGGGCCAACAGGTTGATGTTGGTGTCGGTGTGCTCGCGTCGCCAGGCGACGCTCGGCCCTTCGAAATCGTCGTGGAGCGACGCGGCCTCGGGTTTGGCCTCATCGACGAGCGTCCCTTCCTCGATCGTCTGGCCGACCGTCGATTGGACCGACGACCCGAGCAGGAACGCACCCAGGACCAACCCCCACGCCCACCGCGATCCTCGCCGGCTTTCCATCGGGCCGAGACCTCCCTGTACTCGGGCCACCGCCTCCAGACTCCTTGAACCGCGAATCCTATCCGGCCCCCCGAAATCGGAGAAGATCAACCGACGGCGGCTTCGATTGGGTTTGAATGCGAAGGCGATTTCGATGTAACTGATTTCTGAAAAGGATTTTGCGGCGGACGTATTGGCTTCGGTCGTCGCTTTTCGTTGAGCCGACTTGATGGGCTGAGCAGTCGTTAAGGTGGGCAAGGCCAGGTTTGGTCGGTGATGGTCGAGCGGTCCTCCCACGCCGGTCGACGGCCCCGGTTCCGTCGCCAGGCTGTCGGCATCGACGACCGATGCGCCGGCACTCTCCCCGAGCGCGGCTTCGATTGGGTTTGACTGCCAGGAGTGGTTCGTCGTAAAGATCAATGGGGTAAGTCGTTGCGGAATCAATGTCGGCTTCGTTCGTCTGCTTTCGCGAGGCGGCGAGGTTCGCATTCGTGCCTTATCACGCGGTCGAAAGGCGCGGCGGCGTATGTCTCTAAAGAAATATGGTTCCGAACGGCCCAGAAGAAACGCCGATTCCTCGCATGGAGGCGGCGTTGCTTTCGCTTTCTGACGCCTGCGGCTTGTCGGTGGCTATATTGCTAGTGAGCGCGTCTGGGAAAGGCTTCACATCACGCCGGGACCACGCACGATGGCCTGGGTCATGCACCAAACGCCGGGGCTGACGTTCGATCAATACCTCGCGACCTTGCGCCAGTTGAGTCGCAGCAAGGGCGGGATCAGCATCATGGCGATGCTCCGAGCTCGCGAGTTGGGCGATCAGGCAAGGACCTTGCTGCCGGTCGCCGAGCGCCTGGCGGATTTCCTGACCGAGTCTCAGCGACGCGCGCTGGGGCGAGACCGTTGGCCCGAGGCCGAATTTCTGGCGGCTGGGACCGGGACGCGGCTCGAAGTGATGGAAGCCTTGATCGCCGACTTCGACGCGACCCTGGAACTGGTCGACCGCTGGTGTCGTCTCAGGCCCCTGGCGAGGCTCCGACTGCTCTTTCGGAACGACCCCGTCGTCGAATCCGTGAAGCGGCACGGACTCTGGGGGAGCTTTCGCCGCATGTTCAGTCGTCAGGTTCGCCGCATGCGGCCCTGACGGAGCCGATCGGCGACCGCCGCGGTCGAATCGCTCTGGCCAGGTTTGCCGAGCGTGCCGTTGTGACTCCCGGGAGGGACGCGCAGGGCCGCCATGTCCGACAACTCGTCAAAGCGCGGCTCGACCTGGTGGAAGCGGAGGACGCTTCGAGTGCGAGAACCGATCGCGATCAGGCCGTATCCGAGGGAGAAGGTGTTTCACCAATCGGATCTTCGGGCGGCCATCGCGCGTGCTTCCTCTCATCCCCTCCTGCCCGCCGCCCGACGAGACGCGGAACGATTGGCTGGAACTCGTCTGGTCGATGCGTTCTGGACGCTCCGTGAGTGGAGTCTCCTGTTCGACAATGGGATGGAGCTGAGGATATGGCCCGAGGAGCCAGAGGTGCGATGGCGCCTGGCGACTCGGCGTGCCGACTCAATGGGCGAGGTTGCCTCGCCCGACGGGAGTCGGACGGAATCGTGCCGATGGCGGCTCTTCGACAGGGTATGCGAGGTCGATTGCTTTGAGTTGATAGCCGAGCGGCGGGGAGCTTGCTTTCACGACCTGTTCATCAACGACTTCGGCCTGTTCGTCTACTTCCAGGAGCACCTAATCCTCTGCTTTCATGCCATGTGTCGCGAGACTGATGGCATGAGCGTGCTCTATGTCTATGAAGACGATTGACTGGTGACCGTCAAGGCCGCTGCACGCGGCCTTGACGGTCACAAACCAGATCAGTTGCCGGCGGCCGGCGTCGTTGCCGGCGCGGGCGTCGACGGCGACGCGGCGACGATCCGGACGGCCCGCTGGTCGACGTGGGTCTTGCCGAACATGTCGGTGGCGCGGACGTGGACCAGGTAGGTGCCGGGGGTTGGGGCGGCGGTCGCCAGCTTCGCACGCCAGAGGTGGGTCGACTTGTGGGCGGCGGGGAGCTTGCGGCCCGGAGGGGGCGTGGGGCCCTCTTCGAGCTTCTTCATGGCGACGAAGTACGGGTCTTCGCCGCGGGCCTGCTCCATCGTCCGCCATTCGCCCGACTCGCCCAGGCGGTACTCGACCTTCTCGCGTTCGGAGCCGGCGAAGACGTTGACGACCACGTCGGTCGTCGGGACGGCCTCGACGGCGACTTCCTCGGGCGTGTAGATGTTCATCTGGTGATCGGCGGGACGGCGGGCCGCGTGGAACTCGACGTCGTAATTGGGGCCGTTGAAGGTGACGATCGAGTAGCCGTTGGGAGCGCCGTCGGACATGGTGGCGTTGGGGATGCCGTTCTCATCCGGAGCGCCCGACCACCACGAGCCGCAGACCGTGGCGTGGATCAGGTGGTGGTGCTTGCCGCCGCCTGGGAAGCCCTCTTCCGAGCCGAGGAATTTGTGCGCCTGCGTATGCGTGTGGGCCGAGATCGACAGCGAGTGCGGCCGGGCGGCCAGCAGCTTGTAGATCTCGGGCCGTTCCTCGATCTCGGTGATCGGGATGTGCATCGTCAGGACGACGAGCTGGTCGTTGGGGATGCTCGCCAGGTCGTTGCGGAGCCACTCCATCTGCTTCGCGCCCAGGCCGCCATGGTACTTCCCCTTGGCCTTTTTGTCCTTGGGATCAGCGGGGACCCAGATCACGTCGTCGAGGGCGATGAAGTGGACCGGGCCGTGGTTGTACGAGTAGTACGAGGGGCCGAAGTAGTGTTCCCAGGTCTCGTCCGAGTAGCGGTCTTCGGTTCCGTCGAAGTTCATGTCGTGGTTCCCCAGCACGTTGTACCAGGGAAGTCCCAGCAGGCCGACCGACTTGATGAGCGGCGGGTAGACCGAGAGGTCGTTGAAGACGACGTCGCCGAGGGTGATCCCCAGAACGGCCCCGTGCTTGCCGGCGGTGATCAGCGGTTCGATCACGTCGTGGGTGATGTACTCGACCTCCTTCACGTCGCGGGGCTGGGTGTCGCCGAAGAGGAGGAGCTTGAACGAGTCCGGCTCCTCGCGAGGAACGAGCGCGAAGTCGACCGACGCCGGCAGCGGGCCGGTCGGCGCGACGCTGGGGAAGTGGACCTTGGGCGAGCCGGCCGGCTTGTGGTTGTAGTAGAACTTCGGCAGGTTGTCGCCGTCGACGGGGGTCATCCAGTTCCGGGGCTTGACGACGAACAGCATGGTGTCGTCGTCGACCGGGAGCGAGTACTTCCCGGTCGCGTCGGTGGGGACGACGTCGCGGCCGTTGGAGACCCGCACGCCCGGGACGCCGGGCTCGCCCTCGTTCCGTCGGCCGTCGCCGTTCTTGTCGTGGAAGACGAAGCCCGTCGCCGTTTGCAGGGCCTTCTCGGCCGGCGCGGCGGCCGGCTTCGCTTCCGCGGGGACGACGGTTTCCGTCGGGTTCTTCGGAGCGCCGGGGGCGGGGGCGTTCGGCGCTTGCTGGGCGACGGCGGCCTGGATCGCCGCGAGGGCGATCACGGTGAATGCGAGGACGAGGCGGATCGGCATGGTGGAAAGCCTCCTGTCGGGTCGGCGGGGGTCGTCCGGGCGGAAGAAAAGCAGGACCCCATTATGAAGCCGACCCGCGAAGGTTTCACGAGGGCGCCGGGAAAGTTCCGGTGTTCCACGCGTCTCGTCGTCAGGCCACGGACTGAAGCGAGCGGGCTTTCAGTGCCTCCGCCAGTCTTTCGGAAAGGTGGGAGTCGTCGTCGATATTCATCAGGCGGTAGCTGGGGACGCCGTGCGCGTGGGCGAAGAACAGGAAGTAGGGGTTCCACCACGCGGTGCTGAACAATTCGACGACCCGCTTCGGCTTCCAGTAGAGGATGTTGCAGATCGCCGAACCGTGATCGGCGACCACCGTCTCGGCATGCTCGGCCAGCCTGATGTACTCGTCGAGCGACGTCTCGCGCGCCATGACGACGCGTCCGCCGAGGCCGCGGACGATCTCGGCGACCTCACGGCTGGGATAGCGTCTTTCGAAGGAGTCCGAGGCTTCGCCTTCGCGAGAGAGGTAGACGATCGATCCCGGCCTGGGCGTGGGGGCGTCGATCTGGAAGGCGCGCTGGAAGTTGCGCATGTCGGCCGGCGTGAAGGCGTTTTCGGGCCGGGTCCGGGGGAGGACCAGGGCGTGACCGATGCGGAGATCGACGTCCGCCGGGATGACCTCGATGCCGAGCCGTTCCAGGTCTCGACGGACGAAGCTGCGCTCATAGAGGCGGAGCGGCAGGACGAGGGGAGCGGTGAGGGGGTAGCGATTGAGGATGGAGATCAGGAGTTGGCTCGTCCAATCGCCGAAGGTGTAAGGCGTCTCGGATTGGGTCACGACGGCCTCGTCGATCACCCGGGCGCGTCGAGCGGAGGGCTTCCGGACCAGTTCTCGGAGCGACGGCTTGCGGATGCTGTACTTCTCGAACAGCCGGCCGTCCGCCCAGGCCATCCCTTCGGGCGTGTAGAGGAGGTTGTTGACGTGCATTGGGACGCGCGGGACGACGAACCGCCTGGCTTCCTGAGCGTGGACGTGGCCCCAGTCGCTGGGGAGATCGCCCTCGAACGGGACGAGCTCGCGCGGAACCGTCCGAAGCTCGTCGGCCGAGAACGGGACGTATCGACCGATCAGGCGTGACGATCCGATCAATGAGGCTTTCGCCAGATTCTTGACGGTCACGGAGCACCTCGAGTCATTCGAGCGCAGGTTCAATCCCAGACGAGCCAGTGACATCGTCACGACTGCGTTGATGCAACCCTTCCGAGGACGAGGCGAAACCGAGTCCGACGTTGCGAGGAAGCAGCACGGCGGACGATCGGGACAGCCGGACTTTCCCGGCCTTCATTGAACTCGCGAAACATAGGCTTCTCTTGGGGAACATCGTCGCAGGAAAACCTCGCGGCGTCAAACCTTGATGTCTAAACGCCACGGAAGTACGAAGGTTCGTGGAACGAGGCTCGGCGGGCTATTGTGGAGGCGGGACTCGGGGGATCGCCGGACGTCGACTCGTCGAGCCGGCCGGCTCCACGCGTTCGGGGAACGGTCGTGGAAGCGGACGGATCCTTCAATACCGACGGCCCGCCGGCGAACACACGTGCGACAGGGAGAGCTTCGAAACTTCTAGCTGACAAGGGAATCCGACGATGGACGCCGAATGGGAGAGCAAGCCGAAGCCGACGATTCAGATGCGCGAGATGCTGATCGTCCCGAAGTCCGGCGCGGGGATGTTGTCGCTGGGCCTGGGGTTGCTGGGCCTGGCGGTGCTGCTCGTGGTCGTCGCGGCGGCGAGCGGGCAGGGTGGATGGGCCGTTCTCGCCGTGGCGTCCGTCGTGACCGCGATCTTCATCTTCACCGGGCTGTTCACGGTGGGGCCGAACGACGCCAAGGTCCTGCAACTTTTCGGCGACTACCGGGGGACCGTTCGTGAGCCCGGCCTGCGGTGGGTGAATCCGTTCTACACCAAGCGTCGGATCTCGCTGCGGGTGCGGAACTTCGAGAGCGAGCGGTTGAAGGTCAACGACCTGGCGGGCAACCCGATCGAGATCGCGGCGGTGGTCGTCTGGCGGGTCGTCGACACCGCGGAGGCCCTCTTCCACGTCGACGATTTCACCGACTTCGTCCACGTCCAGAGCGAGGCCGCCCTACGCAACCTCGCCCTGAACTATCCCTACGACCCGCACGTCGACGGAGAGATCGCGCTGCGGAGCCACACGGCGGAGGTCGCCGAGCATCTCAAGACCGAGATCCAGGACCGGCTCGTGCAGGCGGGCGTCGACGTGCTGGAGGCCCGGATCAGCCACTTGGCCTACGCGCCGGAGATCGCCCACGCGATGCTCCAGCGCCAGCAGGCGTCGGCGGTGATCGCCGCCCGGCAGAAGATCGTTGAGGGTGCCGTGGGGATGGTCGAGATGGCGCTGGACCGGCTCTCGCACCAGAAGATCGTCGAGTTGGACAACGACAAGAAGGCCGCGATGATCGGCAACCTGCTGGTCGTCCTCTGCTCCGACCGCGGCACGCAGCCGGTCGTCAACGCGAGCAAGAGCTAGAGTTGATTCGTCACGGCCTTACGATCAGGGGGCGGACGTCGGCGTCCGCCCCCGCGCCGTCTTCTGGAGACTCGTGATGTCGGAGCCGCGTCGCGTTCGGTCGTTCGCGTCCAACAGCCCGGAGTATCATCGGGCGTTCCAGGCCTTTCTGGATCACACAGACCAGAAGAACAAGGCCATGGCCTGGCTGAATCGCGAGGTCGATTCGCTTCCCAGCCGATCCGTCGGGATCGACGCCGGCGCAGGCAGCGGGACGCTCACGAGGTGGCTCGTTCCGCAGTTCGAGTCGGTGGTCGCCATCGAGCCGAACCCGTCGCTGGTCGCGGAGCTTCGGGGAGCCTGTCCGGGCGTCCTGGTGATTCCAGACGTGATCACTGCCGCGTCGCCGTCGTCGCGGGCCGACTTCGTGCTGTGCTCTCACGTCTTCTACTACATCCCCCGCGCCCAGTGGGATCCGACGCTGCGGACGATGAAGAACTGGCTGGCCCCGGGGGGCGTGCTGGCCGTCGCGCTTCAGAACCCCGCGACCGACTGCATGCGGATGGTCGACCACTTCATCGGCGGCCGGTTCGACCTCGACGAGCTTCGCCGGGCGACCGAGGCCGAGGGCGACCAGTACGAGACGCGCGTGGAGACGGTCCCGGCCCAGATTCAGGCGCCCAGCCTGGACGTCGCCTGCGAGATCTGCGAGTTCGTCCTGAACTCGCTCCCCATGCCTTCGCCTCCGGCCTGGGACGACCTGGCGGATTACGTCGAAGAGCGTTTCAAACAGCCGGACGGCCGCTATCGGTGGTCGTGCGACCAGGATTTTCTGAAGGTGACGAGAGCCAGTTGAGCCGCGACCGCGCCTGGACGGCCTCCACGATTCGGCGATGCACGCTTGCGGGAGGGAGGTCTTGCGGTTAGCCTCAACGCATCGACACCTCCCGATTCGGGTTCCGGATGACCGACGTTCGGAGGCGTCGATCTCCTCTCCTTGCTTCGGGGGTCGACCATGGGCGGATGCTTCGGTCGCGCGGCGGCCTGGTGCGCGTTGGCGTGGGCGTTGACGGCTTCGACGGCCGCGATCGGAGACGAGCCCGAGCTGCGGACCTGGAAGGACGTCAGCGGTCGCTTCAAGCTCGAAGCCCGCTACGTCGGCGTCGAGGGGGAGAAGGTCGTCCTCCGCAAGCCCGACGGGTCGGAGATGCAGGTCGTACTGGATAAGCTCTGTTCGGCCGATCGAACCTACGTGGCCGACCTGCAGAAGAAACTCGCCGAGGAAGACCCGTTCAAGCCCAAGGCGGCCGAGGACCCGTTCAAGCCGGCGGCCTCCGCTTCCGCCCCCGCCTCTCGCCCCGCAGCCGGCGCGATGAACGGACGCCTGGGCTCACGGGCGGCTGCGCTGCCGAGTCCCTCGCCATCCGCCCGGGCGACTGCAGCTTCCGGGGGCGAGCCCTCGGAGATCCGCGCCGACGTCGCGGCGGCTCCTTTCGCCGCACTGCCGCTTGACGGCGCCTGGAAGGTCGACGTGGCCGCGGCCCCCGCGCCGGCCGCCGACTTCCGCCCCCGTGCCGTGGCCGTGCCGCCGACGAGCGACTTCTTCGAGCGCCGCAAGGGCTTCGTCGTGAACGCCCCGGCGACGCACGCGCTGGTCGGCTACACGATGGACAATCCCAAGCCGGGGACGACGCGCGTGGTGTTGCTCGACCTCAAGTCGGGCAGGCCGTTGGGCTCGGCGAAGACCGAGGGCCTGATGGCGCCGCTCGCCCTGTCAGACTCCGGCGATCAGGTGCTGATGCGTCGGGACGAATTCGGCTTCGGCAACTCCGACCGCCTTGAACTGTGGACTCTGACGTCCGATTCGCTGGTGAAGGCCTGGAAGATGGTCCCCTACAGCGACGTGCAGGGGGGCGAGCGCGACGTGAAGTGGGCGGCCTTCCTTGGTCCGAACCGGTTCGCGACGCTTGGCGGCAAGGGGAGGTTGGTGCTCTGGGATCTGGACGGCGTCCGGCCTACGCTGGCGCTCCACGTCGACGACGCCTGTACGCCGGCCGTCTCGCCCGACGGCAAGTTCCTGGCGTTCGTCGGAGACGGCAAAATCGGCGTGCTGGACGTCGACGGCGGGCAGGTCGCCGCCGTGCAGGCTCTCCCCTCCAAGCACAACCCCTGGCCGGCCCTGGCGTTCAGCCCCTCCGGCAAGCGGCTCGCCTGTCTGGCCGGCTCGACGATGTCCGTCTGGAACACGGCCGACGGATCGCTCCATCGCGACCTGATGCTGACGCCGATCGCCGTCGGCCCCAACACGCCGCCGGCCTGGAGCGACGACGATCACGTGCTGGTCGCCAACAAGTACCTGATCGACGTCGACAGCCAGGTGCGACTCTGGGAGTACGACGGGGCCGACGCGGTCGTCGGCGGTCGCGACGGCCTCTGCTGGTTCCTGCTCCCCTCGCGACCCAACCAGACCGGGGCCGTCGTGCCGGCGAAACTCCCGCAGCCCGGCGCGCTGCAGACGCTCAAGCAGGCGCTGGCCGACCCCAACTTCTTCGTCTTCAACGAAGGCGCGACGGTCGCCATCGACCCCAACGGCATCCCCGACGCCTCTCGACGTCAGCAGGTGGTCGACGCCCTGACGCAGAAACTCGCCCAGATGCAGGTGAAGGTCGCGCCCGGCGCGGCGCTGACGCTGGCCCCCTCGGTCGAGCCCGGCAAGGAGCAGGAGATTTCTTACCGCACCTTCGGCCGAGGCTTCCGAACCGACAACTTCAAGGTCCGCCCGCAGATCAGCAAGATCAAGTTCATGTACCAGGGCAAACCGGCCTGGGAGTCGGCCGCGTCCACGCTGCCGATGATGGACTTCGCCCACCTCGGACCCAATGAATCATTGGCCGACCACGTCAAGAAGTTCGAGCAACCCAACTACGCCTTCTTCGAGCAGATCGCGCTGCCCCGCCTTCTGGCGAGGCCCCGCCCCGATGGTTCGATCGCTTTGGGACGATCGCAGGTGTCGACGTCGGGCGTGCGGTGAGAGGGCCAACGGCCGAGGAGCGTCCAGGTTCCCTCTCCCGCCGGGAGAGGGTGGCCCGAAGGGCCGGGTGAGGGTCGCTGCGCTTCGGATCGAGCGAGTCCCGACCCGATATGCCCCCCGAAATCCAACGACCCTCACCCGCCGCTACGCGGCACCCTCTCCCGGCGGGAGAGGGGACTTCAATCGCCGTCCAACTTCGGCGCGAGCCGATCAATCCTCAATAATCTCCAGCCCCGCCCAGGGGACCGCTTCCAACTGGTCGCGGACGTGCTCGGCGTCGGCCACGACGACGGCGACGAGGGCGTGCGGATCGAGCCGGCGCTGGGAGGCGGCGATGATCGAGGGGAGGTCGACGTCCAGCAGCCGCTCGGGGAAGTTCACCAGGTCGTCCATCGGCAGGTCGTGGATGAACAGGTGGGCGTAGCGCTTCACCAGGGCCGACGGCGTTTCGAAGTGCCGCGCGTGGCCCTCGATTAGGGACCGGCGGGCGTCGTCGATCTCTTCCTTCGTGGGAGGACGATCCGACAGCAGGGCGTCCAACTCGCGGCGGACGTCGTCGAAGGCGATCGTCAGCTTGTCGGCCTGCAGCGAGGCGGAGATCGCGAACGGACCCGCGCCCCGGCGGGCGTCATAACTGCTGCGGACGCCGTAGGTGAACCCGCGCTCCTCGCGGAGCTTCTCGTTGAGCCGCGAGGTGAACTGGCCGCCGAGGACCTGGTTCATCAGCATCAGCCGGTCGTGGTCCTCGTCGTCGCGGGCGATGCCGACGTGGCCGAACCGCACCACGGCCTGAGGCGCTCCAGGGCGGTTGAGCAAAAGGATCCGCGGCCTCTGGCCGAGCGGCGGCGCGGTGATGGTCGGTAGCGTCGTCGGCTCGCCCCGCCAGTCGCCCAGGCGAGCCTCCAGCAGCTTCAGCAGGGCGTCCGGATCGACGTCCCCCGCGGCGATCACCCCCGCCTGCGACGGCCCGAGGTGCTTCTTGTGGAAGGCGACGGCCTCCTCGCGGTCCAGCCCGGCGACGACCTGCTCCACCCCGTCGAGCGGGTGGCGATAGGCGTGGCCCTCGGGATAGAGCGTCTTCATCAGGGCCCGATGGCAACGCGCGTCCGCCGAGTCTCGCTCGGAGCGGAGGGCGTCGACGGTTCGTCCCCGCAGGCGGTCCCACTCCTCGGTCGGGAATGCGGGCTCGCGGAGGATGTCGACGGCCAGGTCGAGCGTCCGGTCGAGGATCGACTTCAGGCAGCGGAGCGAGACGAAGGCTCCATCCCACCCGCAAGAGCCCGACATCGCCGCCCCCATCGACTCGATCTCGGACGCGATCGCCTCAGCCGAGCGCTTCTTCGTCCCCTCATCGAGCATCGACGCCGTCAGATCGGCCAGCCCCGGACGGTCGATCGGCTGAAGGGCGCCGCCGCCGCGCATCGCCACGGTCAGGGAGACCGTCGGCAGGTCGCGTCGCGGCAGGATCCAGACCGGCAGGCCGTTGGAGAGGGTGAAGACCTCGGGCTTCGGCGCCCGGAACGTCGCGGGCTTGCCGGCGGGAGGAGGCGTGGCCCGGTCCACCTTGGAGACCCCGCCGACGGCCGGTTTGCGGCCGAAGACGTTCAGGGCGACGTACGGCTTGCGATGAACGTAGTCGACGGCCGCCTCCTGCACGTCCACCAGCGAGACGTCCAGGAATCGTTGCAGGTCCGTGGTGATCCGCGCAGGGTCGCCGCAGTAGACGTTGTAGGCGTTGAGCCGGTCAGCCACGCCGCCGAATCCGCCGGCGTTCTCCAGCGCGAACAGAAAGGCCGACGCCTTGATCGTCTTGACGCGTTCCAACTCCTCGTCGGTCACGCCCTCGGTCGCGATCGCCTCAACCTCGTCGAACAGCAGCTTGCGGACGTCGGCCATGGAGGCCCCCGGCCGCAGCGTGGCGATCAGCCCGAAGGTCCCAGCGAGTTCTCGTCCTGACTGGTAGGCCGTTACGTCCTGCGCCCATTGACGCTCCAGCACCAGCTTCTTGTAGAGCCGGCTGGACCGGCCGCGGCCCAGGACGTCGCCCAGCAGGCTGAGGGCGGCGTCGCGCTCGTGGAACTGGGGGACGGTGTGCCAGATCAGATAGACGCGGTCCATCTCGACCCGGTCGATCAACTCCAACTCGCGCGAGGCGGCGAGCTTGACGGGCGGCGTCCACGGCCGCAACGCCCTGGCCCCGCCGGGGATCGGGCCGAAGTAACGCTCGGCCATCGCGAAGGCCTCGTCCTCGGGAACGTCTCCCACGATCGCCAGGCTGGCGTTGGCCGGGACGTAGAAGCGGCGGAAAAACGCCGCCACGTCGTCACGCGAGGCCGAGTCCAGATCCTCCATCACCCCGATCGTCATCCACGAATAGGGATGTTGGGGGGGATAGAGAGCTTCGAAAAGGATGCGCCAGGCCTGACCGTAGGGGCGGTTGGCGTGGGTTTGGCGGTACTCGTTTTTGACGACGTCGCGTTGGATGTTCAGCTTCTTCTCGTCGAGGGCCGGGATCAGCCAGCCCATGCGGTCGGATTCCATCGCCAGGACCCGCTCGACGTGGACGGCGGGGAGGTCCACGAAGTAGTTGGTGCGGTCGGTCGAGGTGGAACCGTTGACGCTGCCCCCCAGGGGCTGCAGGTGTTTGAAGAAATCACCCGGGTAGTGCTCGGATCCCTCGAACATGATGTGTTCGAACAGGTGGGCGAACCCGCGTTGATTGCGTTCTTCGTCCTTGGAGCCGACGTGGTACCACAGGTTGACGGCGGCCGTGGGGAGGCCGGGCCGGCGTTTGGCGATGACGTCGAGGCCGTTGGCGAGCGTTTGCTTGCGGAATTCGATTGGCGGGGGCGTGGTCAAATCGCTCATCGGACGGGGGCTCGCTTCGGGTCGTACGGGCCTTGAGAATCGCCGGGACGTTCTTCACCTTATCCACTTCAGCGATTTCCGGGGAGGCCGAGGCTTTCGTGCCGGTCTCACCGCGAAGTTTGGTCACAAGCGGTCTGCGACGGGAGTAATATGGCCGTGCTCGGCGGCGCCGGCTTGTCGGCCCGCGGGCTTTTCTCCTAAGCTGACGGCGTGATCCGCCCCGCGACGGACCCGAAGAAAATCGGGAGGCCGCTGGGGGGCGTTGCGTCTCGGCGGTAGAATTGCCGATAGAAGTCGGCACGACGTCGCGCGCCGTCCGGCTCGCGCGGCGTGGCATTCCATGAATCCCAGGTCGTTCGTCCGGCGGTGGGGCGGGCGCCTTTTCCGATACCCTCTGCGAAGGTCGGGATGTGAACTGGGACGATATCATCATCGACGCCTCGGCCTCCGACACCGGCATGCGTCGCCAGAACAATCAGGACAGCCACACGGCCGTCCGGGCGGCCAACAGCGAGGTCTGGCGGCGGCGCGGGCACCTGTTCATGGTCGCCGACGGCATGGGCGCGCACGCCGCCGGAGAGCTGGCCAGCAAGATGGCCTGCGACCTGATCCCGCACAGCTACATGAAGACGAAGGCGGGCGCGCCGGGAGAGGCCATCGCCAAGGCCTTCCGCGACGTCAGCACCCAGATCCACGTCCGGGCCGCCGCCAACCGCGACTTCGACGGCATGGGGACCACCTGCTCCTCGCTGCTGCTCCTGCCTGAGGGCGCCCTGGTCGCCCACGTGGGTGATTCCCGCGTCTACCGGATTCGCGACCATCGGATCGACCAGCTTTCGTTCGACCACAGCCTGGTCTGGGAGCTGGTCCGCCGCAACCACCTGACGCCCGAGCAGGCCAACGTCTCGATCCCCAAGAACGTCATCACGCGCAGCCTCGGCCCGGCCGAGGTCGAGGTCGACCTGGAAGGCCCCCTGGCCGTCAAGGAGGGGGACGTCTACCTGCTCTGTTCCGACGGCCTCTCTGGACCCGTGACGGACCCCGAGATGGGCGCCTTCGCCGGCTCGTTCCACCCGAGGGACGCCTCGCGGTACCTCGTCCACCTGGCCAACCTCCGCGGCGGCCTGGACAACATCACCGTCGTCATCGTCCGGATCGGCCCGTGGGTCGATCCCGAGTCCGGCGAGATCGACCAGCAAGACCCCGACGCCAAGAAGGGCAAGGCCTCCAATGGCGTCCCCAGGTCGTGGAAGGACCGTCTGCTGGAGCGCTTTACCGGCCCCAAGCCGCTTCAGCCCCTGGCCCCCGAGGACGAGCACCGCTACCGATCGGCCGATTGCACCATCGGCGAAGAACTGATCGAGAAGCTGCACCAGCTTGTCGAGGACGTCCGCGAGACGGCCGTTTCCCAGGCCTGGTCGGTCGACTGGCACCAGCTTTCCGAACACCGTCGCAAGCTCGCCCAGGGTCAGGAGTCTGGCAACTCCTGGGTCGTCCTCCGCGAGATCGGCGAGATGGTCGCTCTGCTCGGCCAGGCCGGACGGTTCCATCGCAAACAGGTCCCGATCTGACCTGATCGACCGGCCGACGGCCTCGCTCCCCCGAACCCGACGGACCCCGCCGATGCCCCACGACGAGCCCGCCTCCGACGCGACCCGCTGCGCCCGTTCTCCGGAGGCGCCCCGGTCGATCACCGAGCCCCTGGCGCCGCCGATCCAACTGGCCTCGGTCTACCAGGTCGCCGGGCTGGACGACGCCGACGCCCTCTTCAGCGGCCGCGCCGAGGGCTTCTTCTACGCCCGCGACGGCCACCCCAACGCCGCCCAGCTTGCGGCCAAGGTCGCCGGTCTGGAAGGAGCGGAGGCCGGCTGGGTCTGCGCCTCGGGCATGGGAGCCATCGCGGCGAGCGTCCTGACCCTGGCCGAGCAAGGGGCCCGCGTCATCCTCTCGGAGGGGCTCTACGGCAAGACGACCACGCTGGTCGCCCGCGAGTTGGCCCGCTTCGGCGTCGGACACGACCTGTTCGATCCGTCCGACCCCGATTCCCTTCGCGACGTTTTGGCCGAGCCCCCCGGCGCGTGCCTCGTCGTGGTCGAGACCCTGTCCAACCCGCTCCTGCGCGTCTGCGACCTCGAGGGCGTGGCCTCGGTCGCGGCCGAGGCCGGCGTACCGCTGCTGGTCGACCACACCTTCGCCCCCCTGCTCTGCAAGCCGATCAAGCTGGGGGCGACGCTGGTCGTCCACTCGCTGACCAAGCTGATCGGCGGCCACGGCGACGTCACCCTGGGCGCGGTGGTCGGCCCTCGGGAGTTGATCTCGCGGATCCGGCCGGTCGCCTCGACGTTCGGCCAGACGGGCAACCCGTTCGACTGCTGGATGGCGATTCGTGGCGCCGTCACGCTCCCCCTGCGAGTCGAGCGGACCTCGCAGACGGCCCTCGAACTGGCCCGTCGGCTGGAGGCTCATCCCAAGGTCGAGCGGACGATGTATCCCGGGCTGGTCTCGCACCCCGACCATGCCCTGGCGCGGCGACTCTTCCCCAAGGGGTTCGGCGCGATGGTCTCGTTCGACGTCGGCAGCCGCGAACTGGCCGATCGCCTCATCCGAGGCCTGCGCGACATCCCCTTCGCCCCCAGCCTGGGCGACGCCCGCACCACCGTCAGCCACCCCTGCTCCACCAGCCACCGCGGCCAGGACCCGGAAGTCCTCGAACGCCTGGGCGTCACCCCGGGCCTCGTCCGCCTTTCCGTGGGGCTTGAGGACGTCGAGGACCTCTGGAACGACTTCGCCCAGGCTTTGGAGTTTGCATGAGTTCGAGCCCTCGGTCAGAGCGCTGCTCGATGCCGATCTCTTCAATCAGGACACGGCGCCGACTGCAAGGCAGGAGTTGTGGCCGCCGAATCCGAAGCTCGTCGACAGGGCGTGGCGGACGCGCATCTCGCGGGCGACGTTCGGGACGTAGTCCAGGTCGCAGGTCGGGTCGGGGTTCTCGTAGTTGATCGTCGGGGGGACGACCCCTTGGACGATGGCCAATGCGGAGGCGATGAGTTCGATGGCACCGCTCGCTCCGCAAAGGTGTCCGGTCATCCCCTTGGTGCTGCTGATCGCCACGCGATAGGCGCGGTCGCCGAACGCTTCCTTGATCGCCTGGGTCTCCACCTGATCGCCCAGGACGGTGCTGGTGGCATGGGCGTTGATGTAGTCGATGGCGTCCGGTTCGAGGCCCGCGTCATGCAGGGCCGCCTGGATCGCGCGGACGGCTCCCCGACCGTCCGGATGCGGGGCGGCGATCCCGTAGGCGTCGTTCGTCCGGCCGCATCCGAGCAGCTCGGCGTAGATCCGTGCCCCTCGCTCTCTGGCGTGCTCGAACTCCTCGAGAATGACCAGGCCCGCCCCTTCGCTTAGCACGAAACCGTCGCGGTCGCGGTCGAACGGTCGGCTCGCCGTCTGCGGATCGTCGTTGCGCGTCGAGAGGGCTCGGGCGGCGACGAACCCGCCAAGCCCCAGGGGCGTGATCGTGGCGTCAGAGCCGCCGGAGAGCATGACGTCGGCCTCGCCCCGCTGGATGGCCCGGAAGGCGTCGTGGACCGCGTCCGCCGCGGAGGCGCAGGCCGAGGCCACGGCGCCGCTCGGCCCCATGAGCCCGAACTGGATGGCGACGCACGCCGGCGCGGCGTTGGGCATCATCTTGGGGATGATGAACGGACTCATCCGCCGAGGCCCCCCCTTGAGATAAGAGGAGTGCCCGTCCTCGAACTCGTTCAGGCCGCCGATGCTGCAGCCCAGGATCACGCCGCGGCGATAGGGGTCGCCGACCGAAAGCTCAAGTCCGCTGTCCCGAACCGCCTCGACGGCCGCGTGGACCGCGAACTGCGAGATCCGGTCCATTCGCTTCGCGGCGCGAGGATCGGGAAGGCTCGTCGGGTCGAATCCCTTCACCTCGCCCGCGAACCGGACCGGGAAGGCGCTCACGTCGAACTGCTCGATGGCTCCGATCCCGCTCCGACCGGCGCACAGACCCTCCCAAGTGGCCCCGACGCTGAGCCCCAGCGGGTTCACCGTCCCCATGCCGGTGATCACGACTCGACGTGGACGCTTCATTGATCGCCCTCCATGACTGTCAATTTGGGAAGCACTTGCCGAACGCGACCAGGAGCCGCAGCGGGCCTCGGACGCGGATCTTCCCGCGGAGCATCGCCCAGACGAGGCTCCGTCGCCTGGCCAGAAAGCCCATCCAGGCGTCGCTGTCGGCCGTGATTCGCATCTGGGCTTCGCCGACCAACCCGTCCTGAACGGTCAGCCTGCGATCCTTGATTACGACGGTCGCCTCGGCAGGTTCTCGCCCCGTGAACGTGAAGTGGTAGGCGGCCGACAACCCCCGCGAGGCCTCGCGCTGGAAGGTGAGCCTCATCCCGAAGAGGAACCCGCGGATGGACGCGGGACGCATCCCGCGCACGCGGCGGATCGTCTTCCGCGGGAACCGTTTCGCGACGTGCGCCTCGGCGTCCGAGCCGGGGACGACGTAGATCGGCTCCTCCTTTTGCTTCAGGGGATCGACGACCTGCTCGAGAAAGGTCTTGCGATCGTCGAGGAACGGCCCGATGACGTCCTCGCCCGCGGGGCAGACGGCCAGGCAGTAGGCGGCCTTGTAGTTCGCCTTGAACGACAGGCTCTGCCACATCGACGCCGACTCGTTCGCCGGGACCCGGCGACGATAATCCTCGCCGTCGCGGCTGTCGGCGATCGTCGCGACCCAGTCGGTGAACCCGTTCATGAACTCGCGGTAGTTGTGCGTCACGCAGGCGGAGAAGTTGAAGTCTCCGTCCGCGCCAATGGCTCCGACCGGGCAGGCCGCCACGCAGAGCTTGCAGCCCAGGCACGGGTTGTAGTCGATCGGGGCAGCCTGGGCGGAGACGTCGGCCGCCACCAGGATGGTCCCCAGGTTGATGAAGCTGCCGAAGACCGGGTGGATGACGCAACGGTGCAGGCCCATCTGACCCAACCCGGCCGCAACGGCGACCGGCTTGTGCGCGACGACCCAGATCCGCCCGGGGAAGCGGTCCATCTCCATCGGAAAGGCGGACGTCGGATTCAGGGCCGGCACGCCCGCCTCGCCGAGCGCCCGCACGACCTTGCGCGTCACCTCGTCGAGATGCTCGTAGTTGGCGTGGAACTCCTGGTTGGCGATCGATCGGGCCGGGCTCCGGATCGGCTCCGGGTTGAGGCGGCAGACCAGGCTGACGAGCGTCCGCGTCGTCGGGAAGGCGGAGAGGATCTCGGATCGCTGATCGTCGAGTTCGGTACGCCCGATCGCCACGAACCCGACGTCGTCGGCCCCGGCGTCGAGGCAGAGTTGCCGCAGCCAGGCGGCGTCCAGCGAATCCGGCGCCTCCGCCCTCGCCCGCTCCCGATGGCGAACCACGCTCGGATGCCGATCCAGCTTCGTCACGAGAACTCCTTCTGTTGTAGCTACAACAAATGCGATCGATTGTTCTCGAAGCCCATGAGCCGCCGGCGTTAATCGGCGGCCGCGCCCCAGCCAAGCCTCGACGCGATCTCACGGATGGCTTCCACGCCAGGGTCGCCGATCAACCGTTTCGCCTCGGCTTGGGCCTTCTCCCAGGCGGGCTGGGTCCGGGCGAGCAGGTCCCGCCCCACGGGCGTGACGCGGAGCAACTGGTTCCGCCCGCCGGTCGGCGGGTCCGACTCCAGCCAGCCCTTCTTCTTCATGACCTCCACGTCCCGGCTGAGCGTCGATTTCTCGATCCGCAGGAGTCGGGCGATCTCGGTAGGCCTGGCCTCACCCCGGCGGGCCACCGCCACCAGGATGTTCCCCTGGCTGACCCGAAGCCCACTGGGCCTGAGCGCCTCGTCGTAGATGGCGGTCACAACCCGGTTGATGAGGCGCACCCGGACTGCGATGCAATCCGTCGCCACCGTCTCGAGCATTTCCGGCTTGAGGGGGTCTCGCTTCATACTAACGTTGTATATACTACGAAAGGTCTGGTCAAGGGGGCTCGTCGAGTGAGGCGCCCTGCTGGAGGTTTGATCGGAGGGAGTCATGTCATCGATACTTGAACGGGGCCTCAAAATCCTGGCCGGCGAACTCCCCGCGCCTCCCGCGATGCAACTCCTGGGGATCGTCGCCAGGGAGTTGGAGCCGGGACGGGCGGTGTTCGAGCTTGCCGCGGACGCGAGGCATCACAACCCCATGGGGACGCTGCACGGCGGCGTCTACTGCGACCTGGCCGACGCGGCGATGGCGATGGCCTACGGGGCGACCCTCGCCGACGGCGAGTCGATGACCACGGTCGAGCTGAAGATGCAGTTCCTCCGCCCGGTGCGGACGGCCCTGCTCACGGCGGAGGCCCGGGTGGTCCAGGCGACGAGTTCGATCGGCTACACCGAGTGCGAGATCCGCGACGCGCGCGGCCGATTGATGGCGAAGGCGTCCAGCACCTGCATGCGCCTCTCCAAGACAGGCCGTCGGAGCGAGGGCCGGCCGAACGCTGCGGAAAGCCCGGACGAACTCCCCAGGAAGCCGGACTGATCAGGAGGACGACACCGGCCCTGACGACCATGGTGCTTTCACGATCAGCGCCGTCGGTCGTTCCGCCGCCTCAGGAGTCCGCCTTGGGGGGCGTGGGGATGGTGGCGAAGTCCGGCCCTTTGCGGGTGAGCGGGCTGCGCGGGGAGAGTCGCAGGGATTCGGGCGAGAGCGACTTCGCCGGAAGCGACGGGGCCTTGCGGTCGACGAAGTCGACGTCGACGACGGGGGCGTCGTCGCGGGCCACGAAGTTGTTGAGCCAGTCCGAACGGGTGTAGCGCTGGGGAGGGACGCCGGTCTGGCCGCCGTCGTCCACGCGGTAGACGGCGATGTCGTGGTAGCCGACGTTTTCGCCCGTCCAGCGGATCCGGTCGGCGAGGTCGCGGGTGCGGCCTCGGCCGTCGACGCGGAACAAGGGGGACGAGCCGTCGCCGCCGGTGCTCAGGACCGAGTCCCGGGCTTCGACCTGGGCGAGTGGCAACTCGGTCTCGTCGATCGAGCCTTCCAGGTGGATCAGGCCTCCCTTCGCCCGGGCCAGGGTGCGGTCGAGGCGGAGGCTCAGCGATGGATCCTCGCGAGTCGGCAAGGTCCCGCCCTGGGCGTGGACCAGCGAGCCGTCGGCGGCGGCGACGACGTTGTCCAGCCGGCACTCGAGCCGCTGGTTCGACCCCACCGCGACGACGTCGCCCGCCGTGCGGAGGAAGCCGTCTCGGATTCGGATGACGGCCGGCCGCGGCGGGATCCCATCGGCGGGGAAGCCTCCGGCGCGTTGGGGGACGACGGCCGCGACGGCAAGCGCCGTGGCCTGGCCGACGAGGCTGATCGTGCAGTCGGTCAGCTCGACGGTCGCCCCGGCCGCCGCCACGAAGGCTGCGAGCCGACCCATCGACTGGCGGTCGAAGTCCTGGACGATCACGTCCACGCCCCGCAGTCTCAACTCGCCCGACGGGACGTGGAAGAGCGCGCTCCAGGAGGCCGGCGAGCCGAACGGCGAGGGGTGGAACCGGAGTCGGGGACGATGGCGACGCTCGCCGGGTTCGGCGGCGATCGTCCATGAGCCGGGCGGGAGGTCCAGCGACGCCAACTCCAGATCGACGCCCGAGCCGAGCCGCAGCTCTCCGCCGCCCGCCGGGGCGTGGTGGGCGATCAGAGCCCGCAGCTGCTCGGCACTTCGGATCACGTCCTCTTCCGGAACCGTCGCCTCTTCGTGGGTGGGGGCCGGGCGCGTGGGCTCGGCGGCGGCCTTCGTCGCGGCGGCGTTCGGGACGCCCATCGCGGGGGTCGCTTCGAAGGGGCGTGCGCCGGAGTCGTCCTCGGCGGCGTCCACCGTCTCCATCGGCGGCATCGTCATCGGTTCCGGAAGGTCCCCCTGGGCGAGATCGCCGGGCAGGGAGGTTTCGGCTCGGGGCTCGTCGGGTGATGCGACGGTCGGGGAACCGGGCTCCGGCTCGTCGAGGTCGGCCGCCGCAAGCGCAGACGCGGCGAGTCGCGGGGGACCAGCCGCGACGATCAGGGCGCCGAACGGGCCCTTGCGCGCGCCGACGTTCGTCGCCGAGGCCAGCCGGAACGCCTTTGAGGGAGCTTCGCGGTTCTGGGTCAGCTCGCGGGTTGGGTCGGGGGATTCCCAGACGGGGGTCGCCGCGAGCGAGGAGCGGGCCTCGCGGAGGTCGGCCCGCCAGCGGTCGAAATCGCGGACCGCCTCGTCGGAGTTCGGTTTCCCAGCAACGTCGAGCAGGACGTCGAACTTGCCGTAGAGGTTGGAGCGTCCGTTCCAGGACAGGTCCCGAGGGGCGTCGACCAGGGCCAGGATCCGAGGGCCGACGACGGTCGAGACGTCCGTCGGGGCCAGCACGCAGTCGTCGACCTGGAACCTCGCCTGGGGGCCGCGGACCCGGAAGACGGGGGCCGCGCCGGCCATGAAGCTGGAGCGGACGATCAGGACGTCGCGCGAGGGGGCGGAGGCGGAGGCGTCGCTGTCGTCGTCAAGGGCGACGGCGGTCCCTCCAGGGCCGAAGGTGCAGTCGTGAAGCTGGACGTCGGCGGGGCCCTCGCAGTCGACGGCGACGGCGCCCGGATCGAAGTGGCACTGGTCGGCGATGATCGGCGGCGGTCGGTCGCCGGACGGCGGATCGGGATGGGAGACCCGGCTGCGGACGGCGACCAAACCCGGTCCGGCCGCCGGATCGCCGGGACGCCGGAAGGAGCACCCTTTGAGGCGCAACTCGGCGTCTTCCAACAGGATCGAGGCGAGCCGATCGTCCAGCGCGCGGCCCTCGGCCTCGAAAACGAGGCCCTCGACGTTCAGCCGGCCGCGAGTGAAGGCGATCAGCGAGGTCGCCGGGGATCGGGCGTCGGCGGCGAAACGGAGCACCGGCCGTTTGCCGGCCTCGGCGCGGATCGTGAGGTCGCGCGGAGCCTGATCGCCCCGGGCTGTCGGCGGTCGGCCGCCGACAAGATAGGGGCCGTCCCCGGTGAGCGTGATCACCGCCTTGTGAGGAGCCGAGGCCAGGATCGCGGTCAGGTCTTCGCCGGGACGAACGTCGATCTTCCGCGGCGTCGTCGAGCCCGTCGCCGAGGCGGATGAGGCCGAGACCGCGCCAGGGGGCCCCAGGGCCGGGCCGGCGACGGCCGCCGTCGATGGGACGGGTGACGAAGACCGCGAGGCGCTCAGCGGCGGATACTCGACGGGGGGCGACGCCGTCGGCGGATCGATCAGGTCGCGTCCCCAGAAGAAGAGGCCGGCGCCCAGCATCAAAAAGCCGGCCAGGGTGAGCAGAGCCAGCGGCCGTTCCCACGCCGGCCGCTCGACGCTCGCCGCGACGGCCGTCTCGACGTGCGGCAGTGTCAGGCCGGTTCGGCCGGCGACGTGCAGCAGGTCGCGGACGAGCTGCTCCGGCGACTGGCAGCGCCGGTCGCGGTCCTTGGCCATCAGCTTGTCGAGCACCTTCGCCAGCGCCGGCGGCACGGCGGGGTTCAACTCGCGGACGTCCGGCGGCGGCTCTTCCTGATGCTGCAAGAGCTTCTGGAGCACGGTGCCGCCTGGAAACGGCGGCTGGCCGGTCAGCATGTGGAAGAGCGTGCAGCCCAACGAGTAAAGGTCGCTGCGGACGTCGACGTCCCTGGGATCGCGGGCCTGTTCAGGGCTGATGTAGTCGAACGTCCCCAGGGTCATGCCGGTCTGGGTCAGGCCGCCGCGCTCGCTCTGGCGCTCGAACCGCCGGGCCAGGCCCATGTCCACCAGCTTCGCCCGCCCCTCGGGGGTCAGGATGATGTTCGACGGCTTGACGTCGCGGTGGACGACGCCCCGGAGCGAGGCGTGGACGAGAGCCTGGGCGATCTGGAGCGTGACGTCCACCGCCTCGGCGACGGGCATCGGCCCGTTCGCGTCGACCCGTTTCCGGACCGTTTCGCCGGCGACGTACTCGAAGACGATGTAGTGGTACGGCCCGTCCTGCCCCAGGCTGTAGACTCGCGCGATGTTCTCATGATCGAGCCGGGCCGCCGATTTCCCCTCTTGATAGAACCGCTGGACGACCTCGGGATCGTCCACCTGGTCAGGGGGGAGGAGCTTCAGGGCGACCTCGCGGTCGAGCGTGGTGTCCTGGGCCCGGAAGACGGCCCCCATCCCGCCGGCGCCGATGGCCTCTTCCAGGACGAACGTCCCCAGGACGTCGCCGGCGCGAGGGAGCGGCGGCGTCGGCGTGGACCGGACGACGGCCGACGATCGCTTCGAGTTCGCGCTCGACCCGCGGAGGACGGTCGGCGAGCCGTCGGCCTCGTCGCCGGGCGTCTGTCCCGCGGCCATTCCGCGCGCCGACGCATGGCTCCGCGAGCCCGGGGAGGGCGCACGACCGCTCCGAGGGTCGGGGGGAGGCGTCGGGGTCTCGTGATCGCTCAAAGGGGCTCATCCCCCAAACAGGACGTCCGTGCGCATCCCTGGCGTTTCGAGACGAGAGACGACTGCTCAACCGCGGGACGTGAGGCCCATACGTGCATGCTGTGACGCGGAGCCTATCCAACTATATAGGCCGGAGCCTTCCGCTGTCAATGAGACCCTTGGCGGGCGGCGGCCCGTGAACCTCTCCTTAAACCGACTCAAGCCGAAAAACCCTGGCGGTCGATACAAAACTTCGGACGCTTCGGCCAAGGCCGGACGTGTCGTGGCAGGCATGGACAGGACTGGCGGCGCCAGGAGGCAGCGTATGTGGCACAGGATCCTTCGGAGGAAGCCGTTTCTTGCGTTCCCGCAAGCAAGCGGAACAGCCTGGCGCTCCGCCGCCCGAGCCAAGCGCCGTCCCGCCTTCGAGCCCCTCGAAGGCCGTGAGTTGATGACCGCCTCGCTGGCCGCGATTCCGGACGTCGCCGCGCCGGCCGGGGAAGGTTACCAGCTAACCCTGGACGGCAGCGCCTCCGGGGCCACGGATCAGACGTTCACGGCGACCTCGGACAACCCGAACATCTCGGTCTCCGTGGCGGACGGCCAGTTCTGGACGATCGACGTCCTGCACCTCTCGGCCGGGGGCTCCGACCCCACGATCATCAACGAGCCGATGACGTTCCAGTTCTTCCCTGAAGTCGCCCCGAACACGGTCCAGCGGATCACGAACTTCAGCAACAACGGCTACTACGTCGACACCGGCCGTTACTTCCCCCGGATCTTCGCCGGATTCGTCGCGCAGGGCGGTTCCGACAGCCCCACCAGCACCTCGTCGAGCAGCGGCGTGACGCCGATCGGCACCGAGGTCACTCCGTCGGTCGACTTCAGCAGCTACGGCCAGCTCGCCATGGCCAATACGGGCTCGGCCAACTCCAGCGACGCACAGTTCTTCATCACCTACGGCCCGCAGTCGTCGCTCAACCAGAAGTACACGATCTTCGGCCAGCAGGTCTCAGGCTACGACACGCTGGAGAAGCTCTCGCAGGTCTCCGTCACCACCAACTCCTCGGGCGAGAATTCGGTCCCGGTCAATCCGGTGACCATCACCAGCTCGACGATCTCCGACACGAACCCCAACGGCGCGCTGCTGATCGACACGACCAAGGCCGCGCCAGGGTCCAAGGCCACGATCACCGTGACGGCGACCGACCCGGCCGACGGCACGACGACCTCGCAGAAGTTCACCGTCTACGTCGCCGGCGACACCCAGGCCGTCCGCCAGATCGGCGACGTGCTGATCGCCACGCCGATCGCCCTGGGCAAGTTCTTCGGCGGCACCAACACGATCGAGGTCAAGCAGGTCGCCGCCCCGACGATCCCTGCCTCGCAGCAGGTCCAGGTGTTCGTCAACGGCGTGCTCGACACGACTCAGCCGTCGCCGGACAGCCTCTCCCAGATCATCGTTCAGGGCTCGAAGGCCAACGACAACATCACGGTCGACAACTCCGTCACCGTCCCCACGACGGCCGACGGCGGCCAGGGGGGCAAGAACAGGGTCACGGCGGGGGGCGGCTACTCGATCTCCCACGGCTGGTTCGGCAAGACCACGCTGGTCGCCGGCGACGGTCAGAACAAGCTGATCGGCCGAGCCGGGCGGGTCCGCTTCCGGGCCAACGCCAACACCGACTACGCCTACGCCGGCGAGGCCCGCGGCCGCGCCAGCAACGGCCAGACGCTCAAGCCGACCGGCACGTACTACCGCTACATCAACGGCCACCTGGTCCCCGTTCTCAAGATCCGAAGCTCAAGTTAACCTGGACGGGACCCGTCGAACGACCGCGAAGCGGGGGCGACCCCGCTTCGTCGCGTTTCGAAGCCCGACCGAGTTCCGCCCGCCATGACGCCGCTCCCCATTGACCCGGCCCTGCCCCGGATCCTCGACGACCTGGACGCCCGAGGCGCTCTGGTTCTGGTCGCCGAGCCGGGCTCCGGCAAGACGACCCGCGTCCCGCCGGCGATCGTCCGTCGCGGGACGCCCGGCCGGGTCGTCGTGCTCCAGCCCAGGCGGGTCGCCGCCCGATCGACGGCCGCTCGGATCGCCGACGAGCAGGGCTGGACTCTCGGCCGTGAAGTCGGCTACCACGTCCGCTTCGATCGCCGCGACTCGGCCGACTCTCGACTCGTCGTCATGACCGAGGGGATCCTCTCCCGCCGGCTCCTGGCCGACCCGTTCCTGGAGGGGGTTGGGACTGTCGTCCTCGACGAGTTCCACGAGCGGAGCCTGCACACCGACCTGGCTCTCGCCCTGCTCCGCGAGGTCCGCCGCGAGGTTCGGCCCGACCTTCGGATCGTCGTGATGTCCGCCACACTCGACGCCGAACCCGTCGCCCGGTTCCTGGACGCGCCGGTGGTCCAGGTCCCGGGTCGGACGCATCCGGTTTCGATCCAGTATCGCGACGCCTCCCGGCCGTCCGACCCGGGCGTGATCGCGGCGGCCGTCTCAGACGCCCTGGCCGACTCTCCCGATCGCGGGCACGTCCTGGTCTTCCTCCCAGGCATGGCCGAGATCCGTCGCGCCCAGGCCGAGCTGTCGCCGATCGCCTCGCGGTACGACGCCCGCGTCCTCCCCCTTCACGGATCGCTGCCGCCCGACGAGCAGGATGCGGCGCTCCGGCCTACAGATCGTCGCAAGATCATCCTTTCCACCAACATCGCCGAGACCTCGCTGACGATCGACGGCGTGACGACGGTGATCGACTCCGGCCTGGCGCGGGTCGCCGGCCACGACGCCGTCCGGGGGCTCGATCGTCTGGACCTACAACCGATCAGCCGGGCCTCCGCCGACCAGCGCGCCGGACGAGCCGGGCGGACTGGCCCCGGGTGCTGCATCCGGCTTTGGTCGGAGCAGCGGCACGCCTTGCTCGAACCGTTCGAGGCTCCCGAGATCCGCCGCGTCGACCTGGGCTCGACGCTTCTGACGCTCCACTCCTGGGGCGTGGCCGAGCCCGCCGACTTCGGCTGGTACGAGGCCCCCGAGCCCGACCGCGTCCGCGCCGCCGAAGCCCTGCTGGCGAGGCTCGGGGCGTTCGATCCGGGCACGCGCCGGATCACCCCGACGGGCGAGCGGATGCTGATGCTCCCCGTCCATCCTCGTCTCTCGCGATTGCTGCTGGCTGCGGCCGAGGAAGGGCTCTTGCACGAAGGCGCGGCGCTCGCCGCGTTGCTCTCCGAGAAGGACGTCGCCTCACGTCGGCGGTCGGGAGGTCATCGCGGCCTCTCCGACATGCTCGGCCGCCTGGACCTGTTGGCTGAGGCAGAGAGGGCTCGGTTCTCTCTGTCTTTGACCGATCGGGGGATTGATCCCGGCGCGGCGCGACAGGCTGCGAAGATCCGCGACGACCTCGTTCGCCTGGGCTCGCGACTGGAGGTCGGCGACGCCCCCGCGCTCGACGAATCGGCCCGCGAGGAGGCCCTGTTGAAGCTCCTGATCCTGGCCTATCCCGACCGCGTGGTGAAGCGTCGGGGGGCCGAGGAGACGGGGGTGATGGTCGGCGGCCGGGGCGTGCGGCTGGCGCCGGAGTCGGTCGTCCGCGACGGGGAGTTCTTCCTGGCGTTGGACCCGCGCGAGGACCGTCGCCGGGGGACGCTCGAGTTGCAGGTCTCGCTGGCGAGCGCCGTGAGGTTGGAATGGCTGGAGGAGTTGGAGCCGCAGTCGATCCGCCGCGAGCGGAGCGTCGAGTACGACCCGAGTCGCGAACGCGTCGCCGCGATGAACCGGCTCTGGTATGAAGACATCCTGATCCGCGAGGACCCGGCGAAGCCCCCCGACGCCCGCGAGGCGTCTGTCGCTCTGTTCGAGGCCCTCCGCCCTCGCGCCGGCGAGGTCTTCCGCGAGGATCCGGCGGCGGCCTCGTGGCTGGCCCGCTACGAGTTCGTCCGCCAGGCCGTCCCCGAACTGGAATGGCCCGAGTTCACCGACGAGGCGCTCGCCGGCCCGCTGGAGATGCTCTGCCATTGCAAGACGCGGACGGACGAGGTCCGCAAGGCCCCGAAGGCCGTCTACCTGGAGGGCCTGCTCACGCCGGCGCAGTCCCGCGAGCTAGACGCCTGCGCCCCCACCTCGATCACGATCCCCAGCGGCCGACACGTCCGGCTCGACTACGAGCCCGGCCGCCAGCCCGTGCTTGCCGCCAAGCTTCAGGAACTGTTCGGCTGGCCCGAAGCCCCTCGCCTCGCCCGGGGCCGCGTTCCGCTGCTGCTGGAACTCCTCGGCCCCAACCACCGCCCCGTCCAGGTGACGTCCGACCTTCGCAGCTTCTGGGCGACGACTTACCACCAGGTCCGCAAGGACCTCCGCGGCCGATACCCCAAACACCCCTGGCCCGAAGACCCCACCACCGCCCAGGCGCCAGTGAGGACGCCCCGGCCGAGGTAGCGGCTGAAATCATGATGGCCTTCCCCCCTCGCGGGGGAAGGCGGCCCTTCGGGCCAATACTGTTCGGCACGACTTGCATATAAGCCATCGGAGGCGATTGCCTCCCTTCTCCCCTGGTGGGAGAAGGTGGCCGAAGGCCGGATGAGGGGGATCCCAACGTCCGCCGACGGTTATGACCCCCCTCATCCGCCCCTACGGGGCACCTTCTCCCACCAGGGGAGAAGGGAGGTTTCCATCGCTTCTTCTGAAGCTCAATTCCCGTGCCGAACAGTATTGGCCCGAAGGGCCGGATGAGGGGGGGCCGGCGCGGACGCTGGACCGACTTGCTTCTTACCCACGCTTCAGCCTTCGGAACTCGTACTTCGATTGTGGATATAATGCTGATGCTGGCAGCATGGACGAACCGCGTCGCGGCAAAGGGAGATCTCGGACGTATGAGCGATCGATCACGAAAGCCGCTCTTCGAGCGTTTGAAGCAGAGCCTGGAAGATGGAATCGCGCATGCCAGGGGCGATATCTTTCTTCGGGAACATAGCCTCGGAATGGAGGAATCAAAATCAAAGGACGATGAGAAGGGCTCCCCGGTCTGAGATGACGTCATCGCCGGCATGGACTCCCTGATCGAGGCTTCGGATTCGGACGAGCCGATGGAGAAGCGGGGCGCATTCCCTCAGGTGCAGTGATGTTCTGGAATTATCGTGTCATGGTCAGGGCCGGTCGATACGCCGTGTACTCGGTCTATTACGACGATGATGGGAGCGTCCAGAGCTGGAGCGCTGAACCTATGGTCCTCAACGGCGGAAGCGTAGAGGATCTTACCGAGGAATTTGAGCGATTTCGTAGGGCCTTGTCCGAGCCCGTCCTCGATTACGACGCGCCCCTCCCAGAGCCCGAAGCGACGCGTGAAGACATCTAGCTGGATGATCAGCGTCCTGCGGCGGTCTTCGCCGGTTTGAGGTGCTCGTCGAAGAAGCCGACGACGAGGTCCGTCAGGTCGCGTTGGCGGGGCTTGAGGGCGAAGCTGTGCGGGGCGCCTTCGACGATGACCAGTTGCGAGGGGACGCCGATCTCCTTGAGCTTGGCGGCCATCTTATTGGAGTGCTCGATGGGCGTGGTCGTGTCGGCCGTGCCGTGGAGCAGGAGCATGGGCGGGTCGTCTTTGGTGACGTGCTCGATGGGGGCGGCGAGGCGGTAAGTCTCGGGGTCGTCCTTGAGCTTGGACTTGAACATGGAGTGGTCGCGGTCGAAGCCGGCGGCCATATGGGCGTACATCGGGACGGCGGCCTGGACGCGGGTGGAGATGCCGGGATCCTCGGCCGGCTCGAAGCCGTCGGATGGGTCTGTCACGGCGAGCATGGCCGTTAGGTGGCCGCCGGCCGAGCCGCCGATTGCGCCGATGTGGTCGGTGTCGACGTGCAGCTCGGCGGCGTTCTTGCGGAGCCAGCGGACGGCCCGCTTGCACTCCTTGAGGTTGTCGGGCCAGGTCGGGCTGCCGGGCTTGGCCAGGACGTAGTTGATGCTGGCGCAGACGTAGCCGTGCTGCGCGAGGGTCGTGCCGATCTGGATCTCGCGCTTGGCCCCCTTGTCGCCCCCCGTCCAGCCGCCGCCGTGGATGATGACCACCGCCGGCCGGGTCTCGCCGGGCTTGGGCTCGGCCGCCGGCAGGTACAGGTCGAGCTTCTCCGCGCGGTCGGGGCCGAGGTACGAGACGTCCTTGCGGACGACCACGTCGTCGGCCCACGCGGAAGCAGCCAGGGCGAGGAGCAGGATCGGGGCGTTCATGGAGAGGAGGCTCCGGCAGAGGTCAGAACAACTCGGCGATGGGCTGGCCGTTGTCGGCGACGATGAAGTGAGGGCGGCCCTCGGTGTCCTCGTAGGTCGCGTCGAGCGGTACGCCCATGTGGCGGTAGATGGTGGCGGCGAGGTCGCTGGGGCGGATCGGGCGGTCCTTGATGTGGCCGCCGTCGGCCTCGGTCGAGCCGATGACCTGGCCATGCTTCAGGCCGCCGCCGGCCAGGCACATCGACATGACGGGGTTCCAGTGGTTGCGGCCGTCGGTGCTTCCCTGCGTCCCCATCTGGGGCGTCCGGCCGAACTCGCCCATCGCCACGACCAACACGTCGTCGAGCATCCCGCGCTCTTCAAGATCGGAGACCAGCGTGGTGATGAGGTGGTCGAACAGGGGGAGCAGCGGCTTGAGCCCCTTGCTGATGCCGCCGTAGGGGGGGATGTTGTCGCCGTGGGTGTCCCAGGTGCCGGAAGCCGTGTGGTAGCTCAGGTCGAGCGTCACGAAGGCCGCGCCGGCTTCGACCAGACGACGGGCCAGCAAGGCCTGCTGACACCAGAGGTGCTTGCCGTAGCGCTCGCGGCTCTCCTTCGGCTCGTTCTCCAGGTCGAAGGCCTGCTGGGCGCGACGGCCGACGAGGAGGTCAACGGCTTCCTGGTTGAAACGGTCCATCGCGGCGACGTCGGGGGAACTGTCCAGAGTGCGGCGGAGGTTGTCGAGGTCTTCCAGCAAGGCGCGGCGGTTCTTCAGGCGTTCGTGGGTCAGGCCGCCGGGGAGGTTGAAGAACCCGGCGGGAGACATCCGGCCGGAGTCGACGCCGACGTTGTTGTAGATCGGCAGCTTGCAGGCCTGGTTGGCGATGAACGGGTCGTACCGCTTGCCGAGATAGCCGGCGTAGGCGACGTGGGTCCGCGAGGTCTGGAAGGCGATGTATGGCGGGATCCCCGGCGCGTTGGAGCCGTGGTGCCTGGCGACGATCGAGCCGATGGACGGATAGAGGTCCTTGCTCGGGCTGACGCGGGGCTCGGCGTCCAGGTTGGCGGTCTGGAAGACCTTGTTGGGCTCGTGGTTGCTGTGCTGGGCGTCGACCGATCGGAGGATGGTGAACTTGTCGAGCATCGCGGCCTGCTTCGGCAGGTGCTCGCAGATCAGGACGCCCGGGAGCTTGGTCTGGATCGTCCCGAACGGTCCGCGGTTCTCCAGCGGTCGGCCGGGCTTGGGGTCCCAGGTGTCGATCTGGCTGGGGCCGCCGGCCATCCAGAGGAGGATGACGGCCTTGCCTCCGGGCGGTCGCGTGCCGGAGGCCGTTGCGCGGAGCCGCAGCAGGTCGGGCATGGAGAGTCCGGCGAGGCCGGCGAGGCTCGCCTTGAGCATGCCTCGGCGGTCGGCGACGACGAGGCCTTCGCGTTCGCGGGCGCGGAGGCCCGTGAAGGCGTGTCCCTGGCCGTGGTCATGGGCGTGGCTGTGAGCCGGCTGGCGGGGGCCCGGTCGGTCCATGAGTCGCGTCCTCCGGGGTTGGGCGGCGTTTTGCAGGTGTTACACACTACACTCTCGTGCGGCGGGATCCCACCCAAACTCGAAGTTTGCGAGGGGTTTCCGCGCAGACGGTTCGATTGACAGGGTCGGGGGGAGCGGTAAAATCCACGAATGGCCGCCTCGGGACGGCCCAGCCAACCGGAAGGAGCCTCGATGTCCCATTTCCGCTCGAAGTTCCTCCGGATGCTGGCTGCGCTTGTCTGCCTCTCCGCGGCCGTCGCGAGGGGACAGGACGCCTCGGCGCCGCCGCCGGCTCCCGCCGCCGGCGGGACGTCAGCGCCGACGGTTGAGGCCAAGCCGGCCGTCGATCGCAACGCGATGCGCCGCATGCTCTTGACGGCCAACCCGATGCTCTGGCCGCTGGCCGCGTGCTCGATCCTCACCGTCGGGTTTGCCTTGGAGCGGTTCCTGGCGCTTCGGCGGAAGCGGATCGCCCCGCCCGACTTCGTCGATCGCTTCCTGGAGCGGTTGGCGTCAGGCAAACTCGACCGCGACCGGGCGTTGGAGCTGTGCAAGGCCCACGACTGCGTCGCCGGCCGCGTCTTCGGCCACGCCGTCCGTGCCTGGGGCCGGCCCGGGGCCGAGATCCGCCAGACGGTCGCCTTCGACTCGGCGGGCGAGGTCGTGGAATTGAAGCGGAACCTCCGGGTCCTCTCCGCGATGGCGACGCTCGGCCCGCTGCTAGGACTGCTGGGGACGGTCGTCGGCATCATCCAGTCGTTCGACGCCCTGGGAGGGAAGGCCGGCCCGCAGCGAGGCGAGATGCTCGCCCAGGGGATCAGCCTGGCGCTCGTGGCCACGGCCTTCGGGCTGGGGATCGCCATCTTCGCCGTCGCCGCGTATTACTTCTTGCTCAACCGCCTGGAGGTCCTGACCCGCGAGGTCGACGAGTACGCGCGGCAGGTCGTGGACATGGTCTCCGGCGACGTCGTCCGGCCCGCGGCGCTCGACCGTCGCGTCCCTCAGGGCTTGCCCGGCGACGTCTCTCGCACCCAGGAGACGCGCGTCGTCTGACGCCGTGATTCCCCGAGGCACCCGCATGCTTTCCAGCCGCCTCCAGGCCCAGGACGAGTCGCCCTTCATCAACATGACGCCCATGGTGGACGTCATCCTCTGCCTGTTGGTGTTCTTCATGGCGGCCACTCGTCTGTATGATTGGGACGAGAGCGAGTTCGCGGTGAAGGTGCCGGAAGTCGCCGACGCCGCCCCGCTGACCGCCGCCCCCGACGATCTGGTGCTGACCGTGGTCGCGCCCGGGAAAGTCGCCGTGGGGGAAGACGTTCACGACCTGGGCTCGCTGACCGCCCTCCTCACCCGGGCCCGCTCGCGATACGCCAACCAGGGCGTGATGATCCGAGGCGAGGCGACCCTAGCCTACCAGGACCTGGCCGACGTCCTCTCGGTCTGCGACACGGCCGGAATCCGCAACGTCCGGCTCCCGGTCCGCTCTCGCGACGAATCGAAGAAAACCGGGGGATCGGAAGCCCCCTGACGCCCGACCGCCCTGCCCGACCGCACCACTTTGGAGTCGACGATGGAGCTCGCCCGACAGCTTTTCGAGTTCGTGATCCACTTCAGCCCGGAGTCGCTCAACCAGATGGCCCAGATGGTCGGGCCCTGGCTCTACGTGATCCTCTTCGCGATCATTTTCGCCGAGACGGGCCTGGTGGTGACCCCCTTCCTGCCGGGCGACTCGCTGCTCTTCGCCGCCGGCGCGGTGGCCGCGCACCCGGAGTCGCCGATCAAGCTCCTGCCGCTGACCGTGCTCCTGATCATTGCGGCGATCCTGGGCGACGCCCTCAACTATGCGATCGGCTGGTACATCGGCCCCAAGGTCTTCTCGCGTGAGGACTCTCGGCTCCTCAACCGCAACCACCTGATGCAGGCCCACGAGTTCTACGAGAAGTACGGCGCGGTCACGATCATCCTGGCCCGGTTCATGCCGATCGTCCGGACGTTCGCCCCGTTCGTGGCGGGCATCGGTCGGATGAACTACGGGCGGTTCGCGCTTTACAACGTCACCGGAGGGGTCGCCTGGGTCGCGATGTTCCTGCTCGGCGGCTGGTGGTTCGCCGGCAGTGAGATCGTCCAGAAGAACTTCAAGCTGGTGATTCTGGCGATCCTGGTCGTCTCGGTCCTCCCCGCGGTCGTGGAGTTCATCCGGGCGCGGAGCAAGGCGAAGAAGGCGGTCGAATCTGCGGCGAAGGATGACGAGCCGGCCGAGAAGGGCGCCGAACGGGAGACGGCCGACGTCGCCGAGTGATCCGGCGAAGCCTCCGAGACTCAGTCGCCGCGCTGGTCGAGGGCCCTCTCCAGGTCGTCGAGAGGCACGGCGCCGAGGTCGCCTCCCAAAAGCGCGGTGAGCTGAAGCCCGACCAGCGCCTCGCTCGACTTCTTGCCGTTGAGGATCATGCTGAGGTACGGTTCGGCGCCGACGAGGACCGCGCGGGGCTTGCCGTGGACGGTGAGGACGTAACGGACCTTGTCGTTCTCCAGCTCCCGGAGAATCCCCGGCAGGTTCTGGTGCAGCTCTCGACTGCCGATGATCCGCACGGGTGAGTCCGACGTCTTCTCCGCCATGAACCAGGCCTCCGCCAATCAAGTTGATGCGACGCCCCCGATCCTCGGAGGTCTTCCGCGCGCCGCACGACCGGACGGACGCTCTGGGCGATCCGGACGGATGCGACGAATTCCGAGATCCCTTTTTGAATATGCGTCTTCGGTGCGGGCGACGATCCGCCCTTATGAGATTCTATTAAGCAGGTCCAGCGCCCGACGGCCCCCTGCTGCTTCGGCCGAGACGTGCATTCCGCGCGACTGCGGTCTCACCATTTTACGAGGACGTCCCGCCCATGCAAGGGTCGAAGCCATGGCCTTAAGGATTTGGGTGGACGATTGAGGGCGTGAAGATCGGGCCTTGGGAGTGGGGTGAAAACCCGGGAGAGAACCGCGTGCGGATCCAAATCAGCCTGGCCGTCTTCGGATTCCTGGTCTCGTTCGCAACGGCCGCCGAACCCGGGGGCGCGTTCCGCGCGGGGTTCGCCGCGTGCGACGTGACCCCTGACGCTCCGGTCCCCATGTGGGGCTACGGAGCCCGCCACGACGTCCTCTCGCAGGGCGTCCACGACCGGCTTTCCGCCCGGGTGGTCGTGGTCGAGGCCGGCGAGATGAGGACGGCGATCGTCGGGATGGACCTGGGCCGAGGGCCGACGACCGCCATGATGGCCGAGATCCGCCGGACGCTCGCCCCGCGACGGTTCGCCGGGATCCTCATCGGCGGCAGCCACACCCATCACGGCCCGGTGATCGAGCTGACCGACGCCCCAGGCCGGGGGCGAGGCAAGTTCGACGCGGCCGTCGCCTACGCCCGCGACCTCCCGGCGAAGCTGGCGGCAGCCATCGCCGAGGCCGACGACCGCCTGGAACCCGTCCAGATCCGGGCGGCGGCGAAGGACGTCTCCCTGAACCGCAACCGGCACTCGAAGCGTTCCCCCCAGTCGACCGACCCCCGGCTGACCGTGATTCGGCTCGACCGTCCCGACGGCTCGCCGCTGGCCCTGCTCGTGAACTTCGCCGCGCATCCAGTGATGCGATCGCCCGAACTCCTGGAGTTCTCGGCCGACTACCCCGGAGCGATGCGGGCGACGATCGAGGCCGACCTGAAAGCCCCGGCCGTCTTTCTTCAGGGGGCCGGCGGGGACATGAGCCCCAACCCTCCCGACGAAGCCTCGAAGGGCCCCGACGAGTTCGGCCGCCTGCTGGGCCTGGCGGCTCTCGAAGCGGCCCGGTCGGCGAAGGAGGCCGATCCGATCCGACCGACGATCGCCGTGGCCGTCGAGTCGCAGCGGTTCGGGCTGAGGCTGGACCTGGCGAACCCGATCAACCGGGTCCTCTACGGCCGGGCTTTCTTCCCGGAACTGGTGGAGAACGTCTCCGCCGAGTTCGACGGCGGCATGACCCTGGAATCGACGACCGTCCTGCTGGGCGACTCGATCGGCCTGATCGGCCTCCCCGGCGAACCCTTCCACGCCCACGCCACGCGGCTCCGAGAGCGAGCCGACCTCCCCTTCCCTCTGATCCTGGGTTACTGCAACGGCCACTTCCTCTACCTGCCGACGATCGAGGCGGCCTCCGAGGGTGGGTACGGGGCCGACCCCCGGATGTCGCCCATCGCCCTGGGGGCCGGCGAAGCCCTGCTTGACCAGGCGTTGATCGCCCTCTACCGGATGCGCGGCAAGTTCCCCGGCGAGCGTTGAACTGGCTTCGAAACGGCTTCGTTCGCGACGGGCGAGGAGTGAAGCCGTCGGCCGCAAGGGCTTGATAGTAAGTTAGTTGCGTTCGAGAGATCGCGGCCTGGAATTGGCTCCGTTCGGTCCGATTTCGACGGGCCGACTGCGGGTTCTCCCTTGCGTCTGAACTACCGACCGTCGAATTGTCAGAGAGCAGTCTCCATAAGGGAATGTGGCCTCGGATTGGGGTTTCTGGTCGAGAATTCCGGAAGAAATCGGGACCTATCGCAGCGGCCGGTGCAGTAGCCTCTCTGGGGGGAGACCGAGAGGGAGGCTGCATGCGACGAGTAGCAACGGCCGAACGGGACGTGGAGCGGCTGCTTCGGGACGGGATCGACCCGCCCGATGCTCGATTGCTGCATCGGTTTCTCCACGATCGCGACGAATCGGCCTTCGAGACTCTCGTCGATCGCCACGGGCCGCTGGTGCTGTCGGTCTGCCGTCGCTATCTCCGCGACCCTCGCGACGTGGAGGACGCCTTCCAGGCGACGTTCCTCGTCCTGGTCCGAAAGGGCGGCGACCTGCGCGATCGGGACGCGCTGGCGAGCTGGCTGTACGGCGTCGCCCGCCGGGTGGCGCTCCGGGCCCGGTCGAACGCATTGACGCGTCGCGACCGTGAAGGAGGCCGGTCGGAGATTCTCGACGAATCCACGGTCGAACCACCGCCGCTGGTCGACGACGCATTGGAGACGTTGGACGAAGAACTCGCCCGGCTGCCCGAGAAGTACCGGGCGCCGTTGATCCTCTGTCACCTGAAGGGTCGGACCTACGACCAGGCGGCGGCCGAGCTGGGCTGGCCGCCGGGGACGGTCCGCAGCCGGACGGCCCGAGCGCGGGCGTTGCTCCGCGGTCGCCTGACGCGCCGGGGCGTCAACGCTTCGGCGACTCTCCCCCTGCTCCGTTTGACGCCGGCCGTCCCCGCGTCGCTCGTCGCGGCGACCGTCGCCGCCGTCGGCCGTTTCCCCGCATCCCCCAATGGGCCGGTCGCGGCCCTGGCCCAGGGAGTCATGACCGCCATGAGCCTGTCATCGTCGAAGCTGCTCAAGATCGCCCTCGGACTCTTCGCCGGGGTTTCCGTCGTCGCCGGCTCGATCGCCTTCGGCGGGTATCTGGCCCAAAACGGGCCCGAAAGGCCGAAGGCCGAACAGACGACAAAGGCGCCCACGGCAGAGGTTCAGGATAAGCCCGCCGTCAAAGCCAACGCGGATGAGCCTCGGGAATTGGAGAAAAAGCTCGACCGGATCGCCGAACTCCTGGCTCGACCGTCAGCGGCTCTTCCGCTGTCGACCATCACCTCGGGGAGCCTTGACGACCTGACGTTCAAGGCTTTTGACACCGGGGATGTGCGGGAGATCGAGGCGGAGCTTCTCAATGCATATCCGGCCTACCAGGCTATCACTGACCGATATGAAGGATTGGGCGCGCTGGTGCGACGTGACACGGACCCTGCGGTGCGAGCAGTCGCACCAAAGGTCAAAGCGGACCTTGAAGTCGCCGTGAAGCCCGTCCGCCTACTGATGGCACGTCTCTTAAGGATGAGGGGCGAGCAGGAAAATCTGAATCGGACGCTCCAACAGGATAAGGATAGATATAATAAGCTGGTTTCTGAATTCTTCACCTTGGTTGATCGCGGTAACATCGATCCCAGTCGCTTGGTTCGAGGCCTGCCTCAGATCGAGAAGCCTGTCGAAGACGCCAGGCTGAGTCTTGGGGAGAGCCTGCGTGTCGATCTGCTGCGTCAGGAGATCTCATTGCTGCTGCCGCATGTCAGGCGGCTTGAGGTTTTGCGCGAGCCGATGGACCGTCGGGCAGTGGACGTCGAGCGACTCATCAAGTGGACCCGCGAGCACTTCAAGGAGATCCCGTTGACGATCGACGATGCAGCAGCGGATGCGAAGTGATTCGGCCGACCGAGTTTGAACCTGGCACTCGCTCAAGACCGATCGGGGCAGGCCGATATCGTTTCGAGATGGAGAGATAGCATTTGGGTGCCGTGGCCGCGCAAGCGTGGCCACGAACCGGCGTGGGACGGTTGCTTGACCATCGCCGATCGCATGCCCACGCTTGCGTGGGCATGGCACCCTGGGTCGTCCTTCATCCCATCGATCGCCCTGGTATCGAGGGCCGGCCCACGAGCTTACCGCGAGGCGACGGCGACGTCCTGGAACAGCTCGTGGCGGAGGCGGTGCATGATGGCGAGGAAGGTCTCGCGCTCGTGCTCCGTCCTGAGGCGAGGGGCGAGGCGTTCGATGCGCTGGGAGATCAGGCCCCAGGCGACGCCCATGGGGACGCCGGCCGCCATCGCGGTGCGGGCGAGGCGTCGACAATGGGCGATGAAGAGTCGCTCGCGTTGGTGGGTCATTCCGGGCAGACTCACGACGAAGACGCGAGCCCGAATGTGATCGATCGGCCGACGATCCTGCGCACCCCTCGACGTCCGCATGAATAACGTCTCCAAATCGGCGACTCCCTCGCCGAACAGAATCCTTCGAGCCGCGATCGCAGGGCGATCGCGACGACCGTGGAGAGCTTGGAGATGCTCAGAGCGGCCGTTCCCAGCCGCGAGCCGGTGAACCTGAATTCATGTGTGCAAGGCGTGAGTCGAACGGAGCGATGCGGCGGGTCGATCTGGGCCGAGAGAGGGTCGACGCGGTCATCGTCGTCGAATCGAGGAGCGGAGGATAGGGGATTCGAACCCCTGACCTTTCGCCGTCCCGTGGGGCGGGAAAAGGTCGCCGGGCGGTTGAGAATCGCAGCGATTCCCAGCCAACCTCCCGTCCTCATTCATATCGGCGAATCCAGCATTTGGCAAGAGTCGTCGCCGATTTCCTACGTCTTCTGTGGAACCGGGATTAGGCCCGGCTTCACGTTGTGCGGGGAGGGGCGTCGGAAGCCACTTCCGCTTGCCCCGGATCCGTCGGTTTTGCTAGGATCAGCCCTTCCCACAACGGGTCCTCCTACGGAGCTTCGCCCGCATCCCGACAAAGGGCAACACCATCTCATCGAGGGGCGCTGCGACGGACGCATGGGCGTTCCTGCCAGGCTCGAAGAGGTCGGTCATCGTGCAACGGCGCCCGTTCATTGTTTCAGGAGACTTTGAACATGTCCGCCGTTAACGTTAAGGATAAGCCCGCGACCTTCACCGATTACCACGTCGCCGACATCAAGCTGGCCGACTGGGGCCGTCGCGAAATCGCCATCGCCGAGACCGAGATGCCCGGCCTGATGGCCATCCGCGAAGAGTACGCCGCGAAGCAGCCCCTGAAGGGCGCCCGCATCACCGGCTCGCTCCACATGACCATCCAGACGGCCGTGCTGATCGAGACGCTCAAGGCGCTCGGCGCCGAGGTCCGCTGGGCGTCGTGCAACATCTTCTCGACCCAGGACCACGCCGCCGCCGCCATCGCCGCCGCGGGCATCCCGGTCTTCGCCTTCAAGGGCGAGTCGCTGGAAGAGTACTGGGAGTACACCCACAAGATCTTCGAGTGGGCCGACGGCGGCTTCTCGAACATGATCCTCGACGACGGCGGCGACGCCACCCTGCTCCTGCACCTGGGCGCCCGCGCCGAGGCCGACGCCTCGGTGCTCGCCAAGCCGGGGAGCGAGGAAGAGCGCGTCCTCTTCGCCGCCATCAAGAAGCGGCTGGCCTCCCAGCCCGGCTGGTACTCCGAGCGGCTCGCCGCGGTCAAGGGCGTGACCGAGGAGACGACCACCGGCGTCCACCGCCTCTACCAGATGCACAAGCGGGGCGAGCTGAAGTTCCCCGGCATCAACGTCAACGACTCCGTCACCAAGTCGAAGTTCGACAACCTGTACGGCTGCCGCGAGTCGCTGGTCGACGGCATCAAGCGCGCCACCGACGTGATGATCGCCGGCAAGATCGCCGTCGTCTGCGGCTATGGGGACGTCGGCAAGGGCTCCGCCCAGGCCCTCCGCGCCCTCTCCGCCCAGGTCTGGATCACCGAGATCGACCCGATTTGCGCCCTTCAGGCCGCGATGGAAGGCTACCGGGTCGTCACCATGGAGTACGCCGCCGACAAGGCGGACATCTTCGTGACGACCACCGGCAACTTCAAGGTCATCACGCATGACCATATGAAGAAGATGAAGGACCAGGCGATCGTCTGCAACATCGGCCACTTCGACAACGAGATCGACGTCGCCGCCCTGGAAGACTACCGCTGGGAAGAGATCAAGCCGCAGGTCGACCACGTCATCTTCCCGGACGGCAAGCGGATCATCCTGCTGGCCAAGGGCCGCCTGGTGAACCTGGGCTGCGCCACCGGCCACCCCTCGTACGTCATGAGCTCCTCGTTCGCCAACCAGACGCTCGCCCAGATCGAGCTGTGGCAGCACAACGAGAAGTACCCGATCGGCGTCTACGTCCTGCCCAAGAAGCTCGACGAGCACGTCGCCCGGCTGCAGCTCAGGAAGCTCAACGTCCAGCTCACCACGCTGACCGACGAGCAGGCCGCCTACATCCACGTCCCCAAGGAAGGCCCCTACAAGACCGATCACTACCGCTATTGATCGGCTGAGCGAAGCGAGACGGTGGGGAGCCAGGCTCCTCGATCGTCAGCAGGATCTCGCTTGAACAACAGGCCGCTCGCACCGCTGGTGTGAGCGGCCTGTTGCGTTAACGACGTCCCTTCCCTCCCCATTTCGACGGACCGGAAAGCTCAACGAGGAGGGGCGCTCATTGAGTCCGTCCCGGGCAAGCTGGAAGCGGGGATTTCTTCAGAACCGTCCAGCAGTACCAGAGCATTCTGGGAAGATGGTACGGTCCCTTCCACATGTTCCCTTTGAGCCGCACCGACTGCCGGCCGTCGCGGTGGAGGTAGCCGTACCATTCGCCGAACTCCGGGTCGGGGAAGTGGCGAAAGCTCCAGTCGTGAACCTGTCGGTGCCAGTGGGCGTATTTCTCGTCGCCGGTCAGTGACCAGGCGAGCAAGGTGGCGATGATCGCCTCGCAGTGCGGCCACCAGAATTTCATGTCGTGCCAGTAGTCTTGCACCGGCAGCCCCCGCAGGTCGCGGAAGTAGAGGATGCCGCCGTGCTCATCATCCCAGCCGCGCTTCCACATCCAGTCGAGGATCGTCAGCCCGAGGCGGATGAGTCGCTGGTCGTTCCGCGCTTTGCCTTCGTGCATGACGAACCAGGCGCACTCGATGGCGTGTCCGGGGTTGAGTTGCCGGCCGTCGAAGTGGTCGAGCACGGAGCCGTCAGGCCCGACGACTTCCATCAGGGCTTCGTGTTCGGGCTTGAGGAAGTCCCGTTCGATTTCGCCGATGCTCCAGTCGATCCACTCCGTGCAGGTCCGGCTTCGGACGGTCACGTCCCCCAGGTGTTCGCGGAGTTCTTGCGCCGTGAGCAGGGAGAACATGAGCGGCCCGACGCCCTTCGTGGGGCGGGTCTCGGGTTCGACCTTGGCCGGCATCCGGCCCGGCGTGAACGAGTGGTCGAGGTAGGCGTCGAAGTAGCGGATCGCGTCCTCGGCGGCTTGCTCGTCGCCCGTCGCCTTCGCGTACACCGCGTTCGCCATCGACGCGAACGCCTCGCTGTAGACGTACCGCCTCATCCGCAGCGGTCGGCCGTCACGGGTGACGGTGAAGTACAACTTGCCGCCTGGGCTCTCTCCATGACGGCGCAGGAACTCGATCCCGCTTCGGGCCGCGTCGAGCCACTCCGGGCTCTTCTCAACGGTGTTGTAAAGCGTGGCGAACGTCCACGCCCCGCGCCCCTGGAACCAGATCGACTTGTCCGTGTCGATCACGGTCCCGTCGTGGTCGAGGGCGGTGAGGTAGCCGCCGTGTTCGCGATCCAGGCCGTGCCTCAGCCAGAACGGGATCACGTCGCCGAGCAGCGCGTCTCGATACTGGATGAGCAGAGCGTCCCGGCCTTCGGGGGTCGTGACTGTCACGGCTGCTTCCCCTCCGTCTCAAGAGCGTCTTGACCCTCCGTCAGCCAGTCGAGGGTGAACCGGGCGAACACGATCTTGCTCGTCCCGTTCGCCTCGTAGAGGCATCCGATGGTCCCGTCCGGCAGTGCCGTCAGGCAGGAGTAGGCGAAGGCGTTCTGGCACAGCACCCGTTTCGTCGGCCACGTCTTGCCCTCGTCGTAGCTGACGAAGACCGTCCCGTTTTCCCGCTTGGTGCTCTGCGGCCCCGAGAACAGGATGCGGCTCCTGGCCCCGTCCGCCGGGTCGGTGTATCGCAGGACCGATCCCATGCAGCCCGGATCGGCGAGGTCCGGGGCGTCGTCCACCTTCGACCACGAGACTCCGCCGTCCTCGCTCACGCAGGTCTTCCGCACCGCCTTGCCCGACCAGCGGCGGACGTTGAACCGGATCGAGCCGTCCTTCAACTCCACGAACTGCGCTTCGTTGACCATGCTGGTCTTCTTCTTGTCGTCGCCGGCGTCGAGCAACCCGCCGGGGGCCGCGTCGCCCATCTTCCAGGTCTTGCCTTTGTCGTCGGAATACACGGCGTAGATGTTCCACACGCCGAACGGCCCCTCGTTGAACGGCATCAGAATGCGGCCGGCGTGCTTGCCATGGCGAAGCTGAATCCCGATCCCCGGGCCGCCCGCGATGGTCGTCACCCTGCTCTCTCGCTTCGTCTCCTTCGTGACGTCTCGGGGCTGCGTCCACGTCAAGCCGTCGTCGTCGCTGGTGATGAGCCAGTTCCGCACGACCAGATCACCCGCGTAGCCCGGCTGAATCTTCCCGCTCCGCTCGTTGACCCCGGCTGGGTACGACTGGTAGAGGAGCAGCACCAGGCCGCTCTCCCGCTCGACCGCCGCGCACGGGTTGTTGAGCGCCTTGTCCCCGTCCTCGGCGATGACCTTCGCCTTCTCCCACGTCCTGCCGCCGTCCTTGCTGCGCTTCAGGATGATCCTGTTCTTGGCCTGGTCCGCGTCGTCGGCTCGCCCCTCGGCAAAGGCCAGGACGGTGCCATTCTTGCCGACGACGACCGAGGGGATGCGGATCGACGCGAACCCGTCGGCTTTGGGCGAGAACACGTCCACCAGTTCGGGGTCGCCGGCGCGAACCAGCGACGGCAGAAGCCATAGCAGCAAGAGAGCGAGTCGACCGCGCGTCATGGAACCGACCTTCGTTGTAGGGCTCGCCGGCGGGGACGATCGGTGAGTGGATGACCGAGGAATCTCGCCGCCAAGACTGGCCGACCTCGATCGTAGCCGTTTGCGGACTGTCCCGGAAATGACAAGAGCCTTCGGACAGCAGTGTGTCCGAAGGCTCTTGTTAGTTGAGTGGAGGATAGGGGATTTGAACCCCTGACCTCTTGCATGCCATGCAAGCGCTCTCCCAGCTGAGCTAATCCCCCGTTGAGGCGTATCTGGGATGACGGTCGTGTTTGGCGTTGTCGGCCGTCTCGCACGTCACAGGGGATATACTACCGACCGGGGGGACCCAGTTCAACGCCGATTCGCCACGTTTTTTCGGGGACTTTCAGGCCGGGGGCTCGACGTCGGGGCCCTGGACGGCGAAGACGCCGTCGTAGCCTCGGCTGGGGGTGCCGGCGACCTCCTCGAAGATGATCTGGCAGATGTGCAGGCCCTTCACCAGGCGGACGGTCAACGGGCCGGCGTTCCAGATCTCGAGCTGGATTGGGTTGCCGACGAAGTTCGGGTCCTCGGCGCGGAAGCCGAAGCCGGCGTGGATCGTCGGCGCGGTGACGTGGACCCCTAGGCCGATCCTCGCCAGGCTGCTCTTCCCCTCGACGCGGGCGGCGATTCGCGAGACGTGCGGGAGTTGGAGCTTCTCGATCGTCCAGCCCAGCAGGAACATCCCCGGGGCGACCTCGAAGCCCTCGGTGCAGTCCTCCTCGACGGCGAACGACGAGGCCAGCTCGGTGGCGCTGAAATTGACGTCGGCCGGATCGACGACCAGGCTCGCGCCGTCGGGAGGCTTCCAGACCTGGAGGCGGGCGTCGAGCCGGAGGTCCAGCGCGGTGGACGACCAGGCGTCGGAGGTGAGGTCGTCCGGGGCCGGCGTGATCCGGACCTGGCCCAGGCGGAGGGCGTCGTGGATCTGCCGGTCCGAGAGGATCATGGCGAGGCCTGGGCCTTGGCCGCCTCCATCTTGTGGAGGTTCGCCAGCCAGACCCACAGGCGGTTGGCGCCGCCGTCGGATTCGTGGGGGAGTTCGACCAGGGCCAGCTTGCGGGCCTCGTCGACGCCGATCAGGCCCACGGGGAGGTAGTGGCGGCCGTCGACCTCGCCGATGAAACCGGCCTCCACTCGCAGGTGGTGCTTGTTGCCGTAGACGTCCGGGACCGCCACCGTCCGCTCCGTCGGCCGCAGCCCGGGTCCCACCTCGCAGAGGGCTTCCCACATGTCCCGAGTCCTCCCGCCCCACCGGCCGTCGACCTGAGTGTATGTTCAATACACTACAGGCCCCGGCGCGGGTTGCCAAGAGTCCGCGCCGGGTTTCCGGGCCGGGGAGTTCGGGTCCTGCCGATCAGGCGCTGATGGAGCGTTTGTCGACCGCCAGGGCGGCTTCCTTGACGGTCTCGCTGAGGGTCGGGTGGGCGTGGCAGGTCCTCGCGACGTCCTCGGACGAGCCGCCGAATTCCATCACGGCCACCAGCTCGGCGATGAGGTCGCTGGCCCGAGGGCCGACGATGTGGGCGCCGAGCAGGCGGTCGGTCTTGGCGTCGGCCAAAAGCTTGACGACGCCCTCGGTTTCGTCCATGGCCTTGGCTCGGCCGTTGGCCAGGAATGGGGACTTGCCGACCTTGTAGGCGATCCCCTGCTCCTTGAGTTGCTCCTCGGTCTTGCCGACGCTCGCCAGCTCGGGCCAGGTGTAGACGACGTTGGGAATCGTGTCGTAGTCGACGTGCCCGGGCTTGCCGGCGAGGATCTCGGCGAAGGCGACGCCCTCGTCCTCGGCCTTGTGGGCGAGCATCGGGCCGGCGATCAGGTCGCCGAGGGCGGAGATCGTCGGGACGTTGGTGCGGAAGTGCTTGTCGACGGGGACCTTCCCCGACTTCGGGTCGGCCTGCACGCCGGCCTTGGCCAGGTCGAGGCCTTCCGAGTACGCCCGACGGCCGACGGAGACCAGCACCTTGTCGCAGGTGAAGGTCAGGGTCTTGTTGTCCTTGTCCTGGGCGGTGACCTTGGCGCCCCCGTTCGGCAGGATCTCCGCGCCCGAGACCTTGGTCTCGGTGAGGATCTCCAGCCCCTGCTTCGCCAGGCTCTTGCGGAGCAGTTCGCCAACCTCGAAGTCGGACGAGGGGACGATCCGGGGGAGGAACTCCACGACCGTGACCTTCGCGCCGAGCCGTCGCCAGACCGAGCCCAGTTCCAGGCCGATCGCGCCGCCGCCGACGACCAAGAGGTGCTGCGGGACCTTGTCGAAGGCGAGGGCCTCCGTGGAGCTGACGATCGTCTTGCCGTCGAACTTCATGAACGGCAGGTTGATGGGCTCGGAGCCGGTGGCCAGCAGGATGTGGCCGGCTTCCAGTTCGACGGTCTTCTTGTCGTTGCCGACGACCTTGACGGTGGTCGGCGAGGTGAGGCTGGCGGCGCCGAAGTACGGGGTGATCTTGTTCTTCTTGAACAGGTAGGCGACGCCGTCGGTGAGCCCCTTGACGACGCCGTCCTTGCGCTTGTGCATCGTGGGCAGGTCGATCTCCAGACCGCCGACCTTGATGCCGTGCTTGGAGAACTTGGCCTCGGCCAGGTGGTAGAACTCGCTGGAGTCCAGCAGGGCCTTGCTGGGGATGCACCCGATCCGCAGACAGGTCCCCCCCAGGGCCGCGGCCTTCTCCACGCAGGCCACCTTCATCCCGAGCTGCGCCGCCCGGATCGCCGCCACGTAACCGCCGGGGCCCGCCCCGATCACGACCAGGTCGTACCGTTCCGCCACCGCGGGTTCCTCATTTCTAACTTGAGAGTCATTCGACTGTGGGCCTGGAAGCGAGACCCCAGTTCCTCCCTTCTCCCCTTGTGGGAGAAGGTGCCGCGCAGCGGCGGATGAGGGGGGCTCGACCAGGAGCCCGCGAAGCCGGGATCCCCCTCATCGGGCCTTCGACCACCTTCTCCCACAAGGTGAAGAGAGAGGTGCGCTCAAGGCTGTCTGAGGGTTGGTTCATCTTGCGCCCATATTATGGAGGCTGGGTCGAGACCCAGCCTACCAGACTGCGGGGTACGTCGAAATCCGGGCTGCCCGACTTACCAGGCGCGGCCTGAGAGCGGTCGGTCTCATCGGCTTCAATTCGGCTTCGTTCGCGCGTCGGGAGAATGCCGCAAGTTCTTCGCCAGACGAGCGTTCGAGTCGGTTTCTGCGTCGGCTTCGTTCGCACGTTGAGACGCCCCGCGCGGCGGTCTCCCCGATCCGACCGAATTGTCAAGGAGCCCGACGCCGTACCGAGGCCTACCCTTCGTCGCTCGACGCGATCGGCTCCGAAATGGCTTCGATCGTCGTAACGGCGGGCATTGTTGCGGCGATGCAAAGGATTTCATTCATTGTTCTTGCGTCGAATCGGACTCTGGCTTCGTTCGGCGATTCTCGCGCGAAGCGCTCGTCGCTCTCGTCGTCGTCACGATCGCCGCCGGGCCGATCACGGGTTCATGAGCGACCCCAGCGCCTCCGCCGGCCGTTCCCGCTCGCACCCTCTATCTATAGAGGACTCCTCGACCGCGAAGACGATCCGGAAAATCGAAGCGCGGCTTGCACCGTGGATTCGGCTCTGACGACCTTGGCGGATATACCGGATTGCTCGTGGGAGGACCGTGCCCATGCCAGGGGACGAAGCCGAATTGATCGAGTAAGCGGGGGGCAAGTCCCACGTTTTCAGACGAGCAGACGAGGTCGTCCACGCGAGGGACCATGTGCCTCCGGGACGTCATCCAGGATCCAGGCAGTTGACGGACACTTCGTCGGGGGAGACCAGTTCCAGGACCTATCGATCAGGAACCGACGGAGGGAAACGTCGACACTCGCCAACCGTCATCATTTCGTTCCGAAGTCGAACACGCCGTCACGCCACGCAACACACGGTTCGTGACGGGTGCGCCAAGGAGTCGGGTTCTGTTCCCTTGCAAACGGGAAAGGTCCTTGCCATCGTGAGGTTGACCTCATTAAGATCTTCAAAGCTTAATGGGTATTTACCTCTCACTGACTTCATCGGCGGCGAGTCGGAAACGACGGACCGGGACTCTGCGGGATCCTGCACCAGGCCGCCGATCACTTCACAAACCATGACGCCGCCGCGCCAAAACGGGCGATCGGCGACTTCCCCGGGATTTCAACTTGATGCGCCTTCATATCCATGCCGCCCTCGGCTTGATGGCTGCCCTTGCTTCCTTTGCCGCCGTCGGTTCGGCCCGCGCCGACCTGGTCATCCACGCGACCTTCGACAGTTCGATCGCCAACGATCCCAACGCCGCCGGGATCGAGGCGACGATCAATCAGGCGATCCAGTTTTATCAGACCCACATCACGACGCCGATCACGGTCAACATTACCTTCTCGTCGATGAGCACCGGTCTCGGATCGAGCAGCACCTCGATTGGAGTCATCACCTACAGCCAGTACCTCGCGGCGCTCCAAAGTCACGCGTCGAGTTCCGACGACGCGACGGCCCTGGCGAATCTGTCCGCCGGTCCGAACAACCCCGTCAACGGCGGTACGCAGATCTACGTGACGACGGCCAATCTCCGGGCCCTGGGTTTCAACGCGGCCGTGGCGACGGACAGCCAGATCGGGCTGAATACATCGCTCATGAACTATCAAGGGGTGGCGTCCGACCCGAACAAATACAGCCTCCTTTCGGTGGTCGAACATGAAATCGATGAAGCCCTGGGCCTTGGCTCGGGCCTCAATTTTGGGTCGGGTTCCGGCGTGGTCCGCCCGGAGGATCTCTTCCGCTATTCCGCTCCTGGCGTTCGGAGTTTCACAGCCACGACCAGCGCGTCCTCCTACTTTTCGATCGACGGCGGGGTGACCAACCTGGCGCAGTTCAATCAGACTGGCGGGGGGTCGGATTACGGCGATTGGGCGCCGACCAGCACCGTACGCGTCCAGGACGCCTACGGAACACCGGGGGCTAACGTTTCTCTCGCGGTCGGCTCGCCGGAAACGGTGGCACTCGACGTGATCGGCTACAATTTCGCCGTAGTGCCCGAGCCCTCTTCCTACATAGGCCTCGCGAGCGGGTTGAGCGCCGTCTTCGGTTGGCGATTCCGATCCCGTCGATCGACCGCGACCCGCGCGGAATCCTGAGCCGCCCTACCGGCGGACCGAGGATGAAACGGAGATCGCGAAGGCCCCGGACGAGCTCGCAGGGGGCTGGTCCGGGGACAGGGCGTGGGTCGTTAGGACAGGTCCTTGGCAGCCAGATAAAACCGGCGGTCGCGCGAGTCCGCGGCGTCCAGGACGGTCTCGACCTGGCTGAGCACGGCGAGCTTCTTCTTGAGGACTTCTTCCGTATACCCGTATGGGTTGCTGCCCTGGGCGAGCCAGCCACGATAGAGGTCGATAAGCCCTCGGATCGTCTTCAGCCCCTTCGCGGCAGGCTGCCACTTGGGCCGCTCGTAGGGAGCGAAGGTGAAATCGCCCAGGGGCGTCAAACCGAGTCGCTCGGCATCGTCGTCGGAGCCAAGCCAGGCGAACTCGACCGGATCGACGGCCTTCAGGTGATTGAGGCCAGGGACCGGATCCTCGAGCATCACGAATAAGCGTTCGCAGCGAAAGTTCGCCATCGATCTGCATCGCTCCACAGGGTTCGTAGGCTGGGTCTCGACCCTACATGGCGACGCCGAAGTTCCATGGGACCCGCCTGCGGGTCTCCTCAATTCCCGAGCAGTCGATCGTACTCCGCGTGCGTGCCGTTACGCCGCGGCGTCGAACTCGGCGAATCAGGCGCGAAACGCGGCCAGTTCCTCGTCCGGGAGCTTGCGGATGGCGTCTTCGATCTCGTCGACGGTGCTCATGATGATAACGTGTCGGGTAGTCTCGAATTGGGGCAAGGCTTTCCATCGCCTTGGTCGCTTCCCCCGCGCGAGGAATCAGGCTCGTCCCGACCAGTAGCCCGTGCGTCGTTTGGAGTGGGCTACCGCGAAGATCGTCGCGGATTCCCCTTCGACGCGGTAGATCAGGCTGTAGGGGAAACGCCTCAAGAGCACGTACCGATGAACCTCGTCGCAGCGAGGGAACATCTCCGGATGAGATCGGATCGCCTGGATTGCCTCGTCGAACGCCGCTTCGAATCGCGCCGCCGCCTGGGAGCTCCGATCGAGATACCAGCCAAGGGCATGCTCGTACTCGGCCTCGGCCTCCGGATGGATCTTCACCTCAGTCACGAGACTGACCTTCAAGCCGCCGACGGACCCGCTCGCGGACGACTTCCCAGGTCTCCGGTTGAACCGCGCCCGACTCGACCTCGGCCGAGCGCCGTCGGGCCTCGTCTAGCCATACGGGGTCGAACGGCAACTCATGCGAAGGGGCGTGAGTGGCCAATAACGCCTCAACGAGTTCCAGTCGTTCCTCTTCAGGCAAGGCCAAGGCTGCCTGGAGCACTTCTTCAGTCGCGGGTCCCATCGAATGCTCTCCCAGGGCGATTGGAAGGTTTGGGAGTTCGAAGGAGAAGAAGTAGGGTGGATATCGCCCGCCGGCCGAACCCATTACGAGATCAAGGTTTGAGAGGTGGGTGGTGCCTACCCTACGGGACTATAGGACTGGACAACGCACGCGTTATAAGCAATAAGCGCGGGCGCGCAAGTCATACTTCCAGACGTGGCCGGTGGTCTCATAATCCCATTGAACGATCAAGGGATATTCCAAGCCGTCGCTCACGTCCAAAAGGAATTCATCAACTGATCGCGTGACTTCGTCTATGTACTCGGTTGGTTCGCCGACTTGTTCGGCTGGCTGACCGTCGATAAGTCGGCTTGCCTCTTCCTCTGCGAAATCGCAACTCGGCTTCAGTCCATCGCGAGAGCCAAAATACATAGGCATAGCCGATCTCCCTGGCTCTGGGCAACGGCACCAATCGCTATCGACTAACTGGGGCCGGATTGAACCCCCCAAAGCCCCGGACGGGCCCACGCGGGGCCGGTCCGGGGCCGGGTGTGGTTGATCGGGCTCGGTCGGGTCAGATCTGGAGGAGCAGGCGCTCGGGGTCTTCGAGGCAGTCCTTGATCCGGACGAGGGAGCTGACGGCTTCGCGGCCGTCGATGAGGCGGTGGTCGTAGGAGAGGGCCAGGTACATCATCGGGCGGATGACGATCTGGTCGTCGACGACGACGGGCCGCTTCTTGATCGCGTGCATCCCCAGGATCGCGCTCTGGGGAGGGTTCAAGATCGGCGTGGAGACCAACGAGCCGAAGACGCCGCCATTGGTGATGGTGAACGTTCCGCCCTGGAGGTCGTCGACGGCGATGGCCCCCTTGCGGGCCTTGTCGGCGTAGTGGCCGATGGCCTTCTCGATGTCGGCGAACGACATCGCGTCGGCGTCGCGGACCACCGGCACCATCAGCCCGCGCTCGGTGCTGACGGCCACGCCGATGTTGTAGAAGTTGTTGTAGACGATCTCGTTCCCCTCGATCCGGGCGTTCACCGCGGGGAACGCCTTGAGGGCCTCGATCGTCGCCTTGATGAAGAACGACATGAAGCCCAGGGAAACCCCGTGGGCCTTCTGGAACGCCTCCTTGTACTTGGCCCGCGTGTCCATGACGCGAGTCAGGTCGACCTCGTTGAAGGTCGTCAGGATGGCGGCCGTGTGCTGGGCCTCGACGAGGCGCTGGGCGATCCGCTGCCGCAGACCGCTCATGCGCTCGCGGCGCTCACGACCCGCCTTGTCAGGGGCCGGCCGTGAAACAGCAGGAGCCGGCGCCGGCGCGGGAGCCTTCGCCTCGGGAGCGGGAGCGGCCTTGGCGGCCGCGCCGGACTCGACGTGGGCGAGGACGTCCCCCTTGGTGAGACGGCCCCCCTTGCCGGTCCCCTCGACCTGCGACGGATCGACGCCTTCCTCGGCGACGACCCGGCGGACGGCCGGGGAGAGGTGCTGAGCGCCCTCGGCGGCGGCCGGCGCTGCGGGAGCGGCGGCCGGGGCCGGGGCTTCCGCCTTCGGGCCGTTGTCCGACGCCGGGGCGGCGGGCTTGGCGGCGGCGGGAGCGCCGGAGGGATCGATGACGCCGACGGTCGCGCCGATGGCGACGGTGTCCCCTTCGGCCGCCTGGACCTTGAGGACGCCCGAGGCCGGGGCGGGGACGACGTTGGTCGCCTTGTCGGTCTCCAGCTCGAACAGCGGGTCGCCGGCCTTGACGGCAGAACCGTCGGCGGCGAGCCACTTGGCGAGGATTCCTTCGGAGATCGACTCACCGACTCCGGGGACGTTGATCGGGACGGCGGACGCGGACATCGTTCAACGGGCTCCTTCCCGCGACCCGGCGGCGGCCAGGGCGCGGACGGGGGTTGCACAGACCAGGTGCGGCACCGCGGCGCCGACGGCTGCTTCGACCAACTCGTTCTGCTCGCGGTCGTGGATCAGCTTCGAACCGGTCGCCGGGCTGGCGCTGGCGTCGCGGCCGACGTACTGGAATGGGAAGCCCATCAGCTCCTCCAGCCTCGGCGCGATGAACGACCAGGCGCCCATGTTCTGGGATTCTTCCTGCGCCCAGACCCAGTCCCGGACCTCGGGATAGCCCAGGAGCGTCTTCTTCAGCTCCTCGGCGGGGAACGGGTAGAGCTGCTCGACGCGGACGATCGCCACGTCCTTGTCCTTGCCGGCCTCCGCCCGCTTGGCGGCCAGGTCGTAATAGACCTTGCCCGAGCAGAGGATGAGCCGACGGGCGGCCCTGGGCTGGGTCGGGTCGTCGAGGACGTCGCGGAAGCTGCCGACGACCAGTTGGTCGACGGGCGAGACGGCCTCCTTGCGGCGGAGCAGGCTCTTGGGCGTCATCACGATCAGAGGCTTGCGGAAGTTCCGCCGGACCTGCCTCCGCAGCATGTGGAAGTACTGCGCGGGGGTCGACGGGACGCAGACCTGGATGTTCTCCTCGGCGCAGAGCTGGAGGTAGCGTTCCAGGCGGGCGCTGGAGTGCTCGGGCCCCTGCCCTTCGTAGCCGTGCGGCAGCAGCATGACGATGCCCGAGCCGCGGCCCCACTTGGACTCGGCGGAGGCGATGAACTGGTCGACGATCACCTGGGCGCCGTTGGCGAAGTCGCCGAACTGGGCCTCCCACATGATCAGCATGTTGGGCTCGTCGAGCGAGTAGCCGTAGTCGAAGCCGAGCACGGCGGCCTCAGACAGGAAGCTGTCGTAGACGCAGAACTGGGCCTGGCCGTCGCCCAGGTTGTTGAGCGGGATCCAGGGCTGGGCGGTGAGCTGGTCGATCAGGACGGCGTGCCGCTGACTGAACGTGCCGCGACGGCTGTCCTGGCCGCTGAGGCGGACGGGGGTCCCCTCCTTCAGCAAGGAGCCGAACGCCAGTGCCTCGGCGTGGGCCCAGTCGAGCGACCCCCGCTCATCGACGGTCTTGACCCGGCCCTGGAAGATCCGGACCAGCTTGTGGTTGGGGGTGAACCCCGGCGGCGTGGCGGCGGCGACGGCCGTGATCTGCTTGATCACGTCGTAGGAGACGCCCGTCTCGATCGGCGTGAACGAGAAGTTGGGGGTCAGGTCGGCCCAGGGGCCCGAGGAATAGCCGGGCGAGATCGTCCGGGGCTCGACGCCCTCGCGCTTGACCTCCGCAAGGACCTGGCCGAGCTTGTCGGCGAAGGTCTCGGCGATGGTCTCCGCCTCCTTGCTCGACAGTTCGCCCGAGGTGACGAGCTGCTCGGTGTACATCTCCCGGACGCTGATCCGGTTCTTGATGTTGTCGTACATCAGGGGCTGGGTGAACCCCGGCTCGTCGCCCTCGTTGTGGCCGTGGCGGCGGTAGCAGACCATGTCGATGACGACGTCGCGGCCGAACTGCTGGCGGAAGTCGGTCGCCAGCTCGCCGACGAAGACGACGGCCTCGGGGTCCTCGCCGTTCACGTGGAAGATCGGGGCCTCGATCATCTTGGCGACGTCGGTGCAGTACCGGGTCGACCGGGCGTCGATCGGGGCGGTGGTGAAGCCGATCTGGTTGTTCACCACGATGTGGATCGTGCCGCCGGTGCGGTAGCCCGGAAGCTGGCTGAGGTTGAGGGTCTCGGCCACCAGGCCCTGGCCGGCGAAGGCGGCGTCGCCGTGGATCAGGATCGGGATGCCGAGCTTGCGCTGGGCGTCCTTGGCCTGCCGCTGCTTGGCCCGCATCCGGCCCTCGACGACCGGGTCGACGGCTTCGAGGTGGCTGGGGTTCGGCGTCAGCGTCAGGTGGACGGTCTGCTTGTCGGCCGTGACGTGGTCGGCGGAGAAGCCCAGGTGGTACTTGACGTCGCCGTCGCCGGCGACCGTCTCGGGCATGTTCCCCTCGAACTCGCTGAAGATCAGGCCGTACGGCTTGTGGAGGATGTTCGCCAGGACGTTGAGCCGCCCGCGGTGGGGCATGCCGATGACGATTTCCTGGACGCCCAGGCTCCCGGACCGCTCGATCACGCCGTCGAGCAGCGGGATCAGCATCTCGCCCCCTTCGAGCGAGAACCGCTTCTGGCCCACGAAGTTCTTGTGCAGGAACGTCTCGAACAGCTCAGCCTCATTGAGCTTGTAGATGATCCGGCGCTTCTGCTTGATGTCGAACTGGGGGTGGTTCCGGACCGGCTCCATCCGCTCGAAGAGCCAGCGGCGGATCTCCAGGTCGCGGATGTGCATGAACTCGACGCCGATCGTCCGGCAGTACGTCTCGCGGAGGACGCCGATGATCTCGCGCAGGGTGCCGTGGCGGTTCTGCCCCAGCTTGCTGTAGAACTCGCGGTCGAGGTCGGTCTCGGAGAGGCCGAAGTTGCCAAGCTCCAGCTGCTCGTCGGTCTGACGACGGGGAGTGAGCTTCAGCGGGTCGAGGTCGGCCAGGTTGTGGCCCATCTCGCGGTAGGCGTCGACCAGCCGGGTGACGGCCTTGACGACCTGCTGGGCGGGAGGCGGAGCGTTCGCGAAGGCCTCGGCCTCTGGGCCGGAGTGGGAAACGCCGAGGTCGTATCCCTCGAAGAAGTTGCGCCAAGACGCGTCGACCGACTCAGGGTCTTCGCGCCATCGCCGCTGATACTCTTCGACCAGGTCCAGGTTCGCCCGGCTCACCGCCGACGTGCGTGTCATCGAAATGGATCTCCTGGCCGGCCCGGCCGGTCGTTCGGCGTTGGGCGAGCCGCGGACTTGACGTTGCGTTGGTTGGCCAAACTCCGACGCGCAGCCCGAGCAAGGGGCCGGACGTCGGGATCCGGGGATTCGAATGTTCGTACGGAAACCGAGGCGCAGGGGTTGGCGCGGGCGAGAAAAACGCCCCGTCGGCCGTCGCGAGTCGGCTTCGTCGCTTCACCGCAGGCGACTCCATCGCCAAACCGTCATAATCGCTCGATCCATGATCGGTCCGAGAACTTCCCGACACACAGAGTTTCGAGCAAAACTTGGGGGACATCCGACGCCGTCGTGAGGAGGGCGGGGTGGGGCCACGCCGAGCGGATTGATTCGATGAGAATTCTACGCCCTAACGGAACATTCATCAAGAAGTCCTCGTGCGTACGACTCTCTCGATACCCCGGCTGGCGCTCTGGAATCCGCAGATACCGGGATATCCGCGAAATTGAAAATTCGTGCAAGATCGTTGCGTGGACGAGCGCCCGCCGCCGCAGCCGACGCTGGGCGCTCCCCGAGAACTTCCTGCCCGCGATCGTCAGATCGCCCGACCCCTTCACCTCCACCGCCGGCCCGCGTGCGCGGATCGCCTCGGCGATGCGACCGAGGATATACGTCTGGGTGCCGTCCACCGTGACCATTTCGGGCGCGTAATCCATCGGCAGGACGACCGTGACGTTCAGCGCGCCCGGCCCGATCACGACGGTCCCCCCGCCGCTGGTCCGTCGGGCGATCGTCACGCCGTCCTCGCGGCAGGCGTCCACGTCGACCTCTTTGTGAAGCCGTCGCGACGAGCCCAGAACCACGGCATAATCCGTCTGCTCCCAGAACCTTAGGAGCGGACCCCGGTCGTTCTCATCGGCGTCGACGAGCATCGCCTCGTCGAACGCGAGGTTCTCATGAACGGTGGGGAGGGTGAGGAGAGATGCGTCGGGAGCCACGCCGGCGGATGCTCCGTCGGAAGCGACCGACAGTGGTCGCGCAGATCGTTTTGCGTTGGATTGAGGCCGTCGCGAATCGTCCTTCCCCCCTCGCGGGGGAAGGTGGCCGAAGGCCGGATGAGGGGGCGGCCGGCTTCGGATGGACGTCTAGCGATTTACTCTCGTGCGCCGCCGATTCCCCCTCATCCGGCCGCTTCGCGGCCACCTTCCCCCGCGAGGGGGGAAGGACGTTATGGTCCGAATTCTCGCGACCGCAGCGTCAGAACCCGCCGTCCGCGGAGTCGACCCGGAAGGCCTGGTGGCATTCGGTGCAGGTCTTGTTGACGGTGTTGAGCTGGTCCTTGGCGTCCTTCTGCTCGGAGTCGGCCTTGCCGGCGATCTCGGCGAGTTTCAGGGATTCCTTCGCCCAGGCGTCCATCAGTTCGTCCCACTTCTTCTGGGGTTCAGGGACGTTCTTGGCGGCTTTGACGGCCTCGTTGTGGGGCTTGGATTCCTTGGCGAGCTTGGCCCACTCCTCGGCCGACTTCTTGACGTCTTCCTGCGACTTCTTGTACGCGGCGACGTTTCGGACGGCCTTGGTGAGGGTCGCCTTGTGCTTCTGGACCTTCTCCATGATCTTGCCCAGCTCGGTCTCGTCGTCGGCCGAGCGAGAGAAGGCCGTCGCGCTGAGGCCGAGGCCGACGGTCAGGCTCGCGGCCAGGATGATCCATTTCCGATTCATGGTCGGTTCTCCTCGGAACGAGTCGCTTGGCGTTCAGGTCGCGCGAAGGCCCGAAACGGCCTTTGGGGGGCCGACGGGGCCGGAAAAAGGGGTGGGTGCGGTAAGCCGGCCGAAACCTCGCCGATCGGCTCGGGGATCCTTAATCTATCCCTCGGGAGCGGTTCGATCAAGCTCGGGGGTCGGCGGTTGCGCCTTGCCGCCGCGGCGGTCGCTCGGCGATGATCCACCCTTGGGCGCGTCGGGCGCGGATCGGCGTCCCCCTCCTTGTATACCAGCTTCCGGACGGACATGAGCGAGCCACTGAATTATCGATCGGCGGGCGTGGACCTGAGCACCTATGACGAGACGATGGCCCGCCTTCCCCCTCTGATGCGGCGGACCTTCACCCCGCGCGTCATGGAGTGGAAGGACGGTTTCGCCGGCCTCTTCCGTCTGGACGCTCACATCGGCCTGCTCTCGCGGACGTATCGCGACCCGATCCTGGTGGCCTCCACCGACGGCGTCGGGACCAAGCTGAAGCTCGCCGTGGCCACCGGCCGGCACGACACCGTCGGCATCGATCTGGTCGCAATGTCGGTCAACGACTGCCTTTGCGCCGGGGCTGAGCCGCTCATCTTTCTCGACTACGTCGCCATGAGCAAGGACGATCCCGAGCTGACCGCCAAGGTCGTCCAGGGGATCAGCGACGGCTGCATCGACGCCGAATGCGCCCTGATCGGCGGCGAAACCGCCATCCTCCCCGAGTTCTACCAGCCCGGCGAGTACGACCTGGCGGGCTTCTGCCTGGGCGTCGTCGAGCGCAAGCATCTCCTCAAGGGGGAGGAAATCCGGGTCGGCGACAAGGTGATCGGCCTGGCGTCCTCCGGGCTGCACTCCAACGGCTACAGCCTCGCTCGCAAGATCGTCCTGGACCACGCCAAGCTCAACCTGGACGATCACGTCGAGGAACTCGGCCGGACCGTGGCCGACGAACTCCTCTCCCCCACCCGGATCTACACCCGCGCCCTCAAGGGGACGTATCGCCACTATCGAGTGAAGCGGGTCATCCACGGGATCGCCCACATCACGGGGGGCGGTTTGATCGACAATCCTCCGCGCATCCTCCCTGAGGGCTGTGGGATGCGTCTCACGAAGGGCTCGTGGGACGTCCCCCCCGTCTTCTCCTGGCTCCAGCGCCTGGGAGGGGTGGCCGAGGAAGAGATGTTCCGCGTCTTCAACATGGGGATCGGGCTTGTGCTGGTGGTCGCCGACTACTACGCCGAGGCCGTCGTCCGCCACCTCGCCCGCGAGGCCGGCGTCCCCTCGTGGATCATCGGCGAGGTCGTCCCCGGCAATCGCGAGGTCGAGTGGGCCTGAGGCCGCCCAAAATGGCCGTGGACTGTCCCAATTTTGCGGAGTCCGCGGAGCAAAATGGGACTGTCCCCCTCTCCGAGGCCATTTCCGCGGCGGAGTCCGAGGCCGCCGAAAAGATTCGGTGAAAGGACGTCGTTCTTTCCGGGCCTCGGACACGTATAATAGACGGACCTTTCGCTCGGCACATCTCCGGGGGGTGGACGTCATGACGGTCGGCGCCCAGACGCGGACGCAAGGCAAGCTCCTGGACTATCAGGAGTTCATCGAGCACCAAATCGCCCTCACCAGGCGGCGGATCAAGTACATCGACCTGGTCACCTCTTGCCTCATTTTGGCGGTGGGGGTGGCGGTCACGCTGCTGGTGGAAGTGGTGCTCGACCACGCCTTCGGCCTCCCCGCCTTCGTGCGCCGGATCATCCTGTTCGGCGGTACGGCCGCGGTTTTGATGTTCGTCGCGCTGCGGATCGTCCGCCCGATGTTGCTCAAAATCAACTCGGTCTACGCCGCCAGGACGATCGAGGGGGCCGACCCCGAGATCAAGAACAGCCTGATCAACTACCTGGAGATCAGCCGCGAGCCGGACAAGGTCTCCAAGCGGGTGCTGGCGGCGCTGGAGGCCCGCGCGGTGGCCGACCTGGCGCACGTCGAGATGGACGACGTGGTCGACCAGCGGCGGGCCATGCAGACGGCCTACGCGCTTTGCGGCGTGATCGTCGCTTTCTGCATTTACGCGGCCGTCACTCCCAAGAGCATCCTTGATTCCGCCAAGCGCGCTTTTTGTCTCCCGGACGTCGTCCGTCCGACGAACACGAAGTTGATGAACATCAAGCCGGGAGACGACGCCGAGGCCTCCCAGGTGATCGCCGGCTCGAACGTCGCTTTCACGGTCGACGTCCAGGGCGTCCGGCCCGAGAAGGTCAAGCTGCACTACAGCGCCGACGGCGGCAAGTTCTACGCGGTCAAGGAGTTCGAGGCGGGCAAGAACTACTACGACCCCTGGGGGACTTCGATCGAGAACGTCCAGCAGAGCCTGGACTACTACGTCACGGCCAACGACGCCGAATCCCTCCACTACGAGCTGAAGGTTGTCCCCGCGCCTCGGGTCGAGTCGGTCTCGATCGACTACGACTTCCCCTCTTACACCGGCGCTCCTCCCCGATTGAACGTCGACGGCGGCAACATCGAGGCGATCGAGGGGACGCTCGTCACCGTCAAGGCTCGGACGAACGAACCGGCCCGCGCGGGGTCGCTGAACCTGACCACCGGCGCGTCGGCCCCGATGACCGTCTCGGATTCCGACGCCCAGGTGCTGACGGGCAAGTTCCGGGTCGAGAAGACGGGGATGTACACGATCAACTTCCGGACGACCGGGGGCCAGCTCAACCCCAGCCCGGTGGTCTACGACATCCAGGCCATCCCCGACCGCGCCCCTTCCGCGCGGTTCATCCGGCCCGAGCGTTCCGGGGTGAAGGTCCCGGCCAACGTTCCCGTCGATCTGGTCGCGACCGGCGACGACGACCACGGCGTCAAGGACGCCACGCTCTACGTCCTCAAGGGGGAGGAATCGCTGCTGACGAAGAACATCCTGGACGGCCGCCCCGTTCAGTCGACGTTCACGGCGAGCGAAACCCTGGACCTGGAGAAGCTTCAGATTCCCCCAGGCACGGTTCTCACCTACTGGCTGGCCGTCCGCGACAACCGCGAGCCGACCACCAATCGCATCGAAACCCCCAGAGCGACGATTGAGGTCGGCGATCCCGTCGGCCAGCCCGAGAAGCAGGCGATCGAGCAGAAGCAGGCCGAGGAGCGCGAGCGCCGGGAACAGGAAGCTCGCGAGGCTCAGCAGAACCAGCCTCAGACTCCCCCCGACCAGCAGAAGCCCGACCAGAGCGACGACCGATCCGGCGGCCAGACCGACGAGAACGCCCAGGGCGGGAATCGCCTCCAGAACGACTCCGCGCCCAACGATTCAGGCCGACAGGCGCCCGAGCGCGGCGATAACAACGGCGGCAAGTCTCAGCCGCAGGATGGTCAGAACCAGCCCGGCGAGCCTCGCCCCAACCAGGAGCCGTCTCAGGCCAACCAGCAGCAAGACCCCGCCCGCGACGCCGAGGCCGACGCCAAGATGAAGCGCCTCGAGGAAGCCCTCAAGCAGAAAGGCCTCCTCAACGAGAACCAGACGAAACCCGGTGAGAAGGGCCAGCCAGGACAGCCTCAGGATTCGCAGCCTCGCGCCGGAGACAACCGTCCCGACGAACGTCAGCGCATGCAGCAGCCCGACGGCGCGAACGGTCAGAATCCGGACCGTCAGCCTCAGGCCAACCCCGCCGGTCAGAACCCCGACAATCAGGTCAACCCGGGCGAACGCGCCCCCAATCAGCAGCCCCAGAACGCCGACCAGCGCGGGCAACAGGACCAGCCGGAGCAGCGGAAGGGCCAGCAGGAGCAGCAACAGGGGCAGCAGGGCCAGCAAGGCCAGCAGAACGGCCAACAGGGGCAGCAGGGTCAACAGAACGCGCAGCAAGGCCAGCAGGGACAGCAGGGGCAACAAGGTCAGCAGGGACAGCAGAACGGCCAGCAGGGACAGCAGGGGCAACAGAACGCGCAGCAAGGCCAGCAAGGCCAGCAGGGGCAGCAAGGCCAAGAGGGCCAGAACGGCCAGCAGGGGCAGCAAGACCAGCAGGCCGGTCAACAGAACTCGCAGCAAAGCGATCAGCGCGGGCAGCAGGGACAGCAGGGTCAACAGAACGCGCAGCAAGGCCAACAGGGCCAACAGAACGGTCAACAGGGCCAGCAAGGTCAGCAGAACGCGCAGCAAAGCGATCAGCGCGGGCAGCAGGGACAGCAGAACGCGCAGCAGGGCCAGCAGGGGCAACAAGGTCAACAGGGCCAGCAGGGTCAGCAAGGTCAGCAGCAAGGACTGCAAAACGGCCAAGGCCAGCAGGGGCAGAAGACGGAACAGAATGATCAGCAGGCTCAGCAAGGCGGCCAGCAGGGACAACAGAGCGAGCGCGATCGGCAGGCTCAGCAAGGCGGTGGCCAGCGTGGGCAGCAAGGGCAACAGAACGCCCAGCAAGGTCAGCAGAACGGCCAGCGTCAGCAGGGCCAGCAAGGCCAGAATGGTCAGAGCGGCCAGCAGCAGGATCAACGAAGCGATCAACGCGGACAGCAGAACGGCCAAGGTCAGCAGAACGCGCAGCAAGGCCAGCAGAACGGCCAACAGGGACAGCAAGGGCAACAGGGCCAGCAGGGCCAACAGAACGGCCAGGGACAGCAGAACGGCCAACAGGGCCAGCAAGGCCAGCAGAACGGCCAACAGGGCCAGCAAGGGCAACAGAACGGCCAACAGGGCCAGCAAGGGCAACAGAACGCGCAGCGAGGCCAGCAGGCTGGCCAGAATGGTCAGAACGGCCAGCAGCAGGCTCCGCAAGCCGGTCAGCAGAACGCCCAGCAAGATCAGCAGGGCGGACAGGGGCAGCAGAACGCCCAGCAAGGCGACCAACGCGGCCAGCAGAATGGTCAGCAAGGCCAGCAGGCTGGTCAGCGGACTCAGCAGAACGGCCAGCAAGGCCAGCAAGCCGGTCAGCAGGGCCAACAAGATCAGCAGGGGCAACCGAACGGCGCCAGGCCGTCGAATGCGAACGATGCTCAGAGGACGGGGCGTCCCGATCAGAACGCCTCACCCGATCAGCAGCTGTCCGACGCTGGGATGAAGAACCCGTCGTCCAACGATTCCAAGGCCCCGTCGCAAGGTCGTGAAGCGCAGGGGGCGGACGGCCGTCCGCTGCCCGACGGCGCGAAGCCGCAGCCGGGGCAGGAACCTCGCGCGGGCTCCGGCGACGCCCAGAGGAAGGACCAGACCGGCGAGGCGTCCAAGGACCAGCGGGAGGGCCAGGCTTCAGGAGAGCCTCGGGCCGACCAGAAGAACGCGATGACGCCCGACGGTCGGAACTCGCAGCAGGGCGAGAACCGCGAAGCCGCCCAGACCAAGGACCAGGCCGACAAATCCGCCGCCGCCGACGCCCAGCGCAAGGAGGGGACGCGGCAGTCGGATCAAAACTCTCGTGACGGTCAGCAGTCGCAAAACACGAACGCCCAGCGCGACGCTTCCAGCAACAAAACGGGCGAGAAGTCCCAGGACGGCCGCACCGACGCCCAGGCCCAGGACGCCGCCCGGAAGGACGCCCAGCAGAAACAGGACGCGACCCGCGATCAGACCAAGTCCGCGCCTGGCCAACGGCCCGACGCCAAGGACGAGGCGACGAAGGACCAGGCCAAGGCCGAGTCCAAGAAGGAGGAAGACGCTGAGCACAAGTCGCCTCCCATGAAGTTCACCCGGAAGGACGAGGAGAAGCCGACCCGTCCCGAAGACCGTCCCACGGACAACCCCGAGGACCAACCCTCCGAGCGTCGGCCCGAAGACCGGCAACAGCCCGGCCAGCCCTCGCGCGCCAACGACCCGTCCATGTCCTCCTCCCCGAACGGTGGCCAGGACCAGCAAAACCAGCAAAACGGTCAGCAAGGCCAACAGAGGCAGCAGGGCCAGCAGGGTCAGCAGAACAATCAGCAAGGCCAGCAAGGGCAACAGAACAATCAGCAAGGCCAGCAGAACAATCAGCAGGGTCAGCAAGGCCAGCAGAACAATCAGCAGGGTCAGCAAGGCCAGCAGAACAATCAGCAGGGTCAGCAAGGTCAGCAGGGGCAGCAGCAAGGACAGGGCCAGCAAGGTCAGCAGCAAGGACAGCAAGGTCAGCAGGGACAAGGCCAGCGGGCTGGCCAACAGGGGCAAGGTCAACAAGGACAGGGTCAGCAGGGTCAAGGTCAGCGGGCTGGCCAACAAGGTCAGGGTCAACAAGGTCAGGGTCAGCAAGGTCAGGGCCAACAAGGACAAGGCCAACAAGGACAAGGCCAACAAGGACAAGGCCAACAAGGACAAGGCCAACAAGGTCAGGGCCAACAAGGACAAGACCAACAGGGTCAGGGTCAGCAAGGCCAAGGCCAACAGGGTCAGGGTCAGCAAGGCCAAGGCCAACAAGGACAAGGTCAGGGCCAGCAGGGACAGGGTCAGCAAGGTGAAGGCCAGCAAGGACAGCAAGGGCAAGGACGGCAGGGTCAGGGCCAGCAAGGACAGCAGGGGCAACAAAGCGGCCAGCAAGGTCAGGGCCAGCAAGGACAGCAAGGCGGCCAGCAGGGGCAACAGAACGGCCAGGATTCCCAGCAGGCCGAGGGTAGTCAGGCGAACGAGGGCCGGCAGGGCGGCGCCACGGGAGCGAAAACGCCGACTGGCGCCGGGCGGCCTGGAGCGGCTGGCAGTCCTCTGCCGAAGGCCGCACCCCAGGACGAAGAGCCGACGGCTCCGGTCTCTCAGCGCGACGACGTGGGCGCTGGCGACGCGGTCGCTCCGCGGAATCAGCCGCAGTCGGATCTGGTCCTCCGGACCATTCGGGACCTCCTCGACAAGAAGGCCGACACGTCCGACCTGGAAGCCGCGACCGGCATGAGCCGCTCTGAGATGGAGCAGTTCGTCAAGCAGTATGAGAAGATCCAGTCAGGCCCCGCCGGCCCCGGTCGCGAGATCGAGGTCAAGCCCGGCTCCGGCGAGTCCGCCCGAGCCACGCCGAACCTGCCGGGCCTCGACCCCCGAGTCTCGTCGACCCAGTCGATCAAGGAACGCGGGGTAGCCGTTCAGGACGAGGTCCGCGACAATCAGGAGGGCGTCCGCTTCGTGCCCCCCGCGGAGTTCCGCGGCAAGCTCGAAGGCTACAAGAACGCCCTGTCGCGTTCCCGCCCGTCTTCCCCGGCTCCCGCGACGAAGCCGGCCTCCGGCGGGTCGCGGTGAGGACGCTCGCTGAATGCGTGGCGTTGACGAGTCCCCTCTCCCGCCGGGAGAGGGCAGCCGCGCAGCGGCGGGTGAGGGTTGTGGGGGTTCGGAGGAGACGTCGGTCTTGCGAGCGGCGAATCCGGGCTATGCCTACAGGTCCAACGACCCTCACCCGGTCCTCCGGGCCACCCTCTCCCGCCGGGAGAGGGGACGTGTGTAGGGCTCGCCGCCTGGAATTTGGTCTCTTCACGAAACTGCGATTGCCCGCTTCCAGCAAACGCTCCTACTCCCGCTCAGGCGATTCTTAGCGATGACGACCCCCCTCCCCTTGCCCCGCCGCTATCTCGTCGGCTTCGATCCCCGCGAGCTTCCCCACCACTTCGCGGACGTTGTGATCGTCGGCGGCGGCATCGCCGGCCTTCGCGCGGCGCTCGGCGCGCCGGCCTCCGCGCGGGTGCTCGTCGTGACCAAGGACGAGGTTCGCGAGAGCAACAGCAGCTACGCCCAGGGAGGCATCGCCGGGGTGATGGACCCCGAGGACCGCGTCGAGGACCACATCGCCGACACCCTCGCCGCCGGCAAGGACCTGTGCGACCCCCACATCGTCGACGTGGTCGTCCGCGAGGCCCCCGAGCGGATCCATGAGCTGATGGAGCTGGGAGCTCGGTTCGACACCGTCGACGGTCACGTCGCGCTGGGGCGTGAGGGGGGCCACTCTCACGCCCGGATCGTTCACGCGATGGGCGACGAGACCGGCCGCGAGATCATGCGGGCGATCATCGCCAACGCCCGCTCGCGCAAGAACGTCCGCATCTGGCAGAACTGCCCGACCGTCGATTTACTGACGCACGAAGGCCGCTGCCGGGGAGTGCTCGTCTGGGACAAGAGGCGCGGGTTCGCCCTGGTCTGGGCGCGGGCCGTCGTGCTGGCCGCCGGCGGCGCGGGGCAGTTGTTCCGCGAGACCACCAACCCTTCGATCGCCACGGCCGACGGCCATGCGATGGCCTATCGCGCCGGGGTCGAGCTGCGCGATATGGAGTTCATGCAGTTCCACCCCACGGTCCTGTACCTCGCCGGCTCAGCCCGATACCTTTTGACCGAGGCCCTCCGCGGCGACGGCGCGTACCTCCGCGACTCCAACGGCCACCGCTTCATGCCCGACTACGACCCCCGCGCCGAGCTTGCTCCGCGCGACGTCGTCTCGCAGTCGATCGCGGCCCAGATGGCGAAGACGCAGCATCCCAACGTCTACCTCGACCTGACCCACCTGGACGGGGAGTACATCCGCAATCGCTTCCCCGGCATCGACCGCGTCTGCCGAGGGTTCGACCTGGACGTCACCCGCGACCTGATCCCCGTCTGCCCTGGCGCCCACTACATGATCGGCGGCGTCACGGTCGACGACCGCGGCCGAAGCTCGCTCGACGGCCTCTGGGCGGCCGGCGAGGTCTCCAGCACCGGCCTCCACGGCGCGAACCGGCTGGCGTCCAACAGCCTGCTGGAGGGGCTCGTTTTCGGCGCCCGCGTGGCCGAGGACGTCGCCGACCGGCTTGAATCGGAAGGCCCCTGGCGGCTGGAAGTCCCGCCGATCGCCGTCGAGGCCCCGCGCGTTCGGCGGCCGTACATCGACCTGGACGACCTCCGCAAGTCGCTCCGCGCCCTGATGTGGCGGCGGATGGGGATCACCCGCGACGCCGCCGGCCTGGCCGACGCCGCCCACCAGGTCGACCGCTGGTGCCGCTACGTCCTGCCTCACGTCTTCGACGACCCCGGCGGTTGGTCGATTCAGAACATGCTCACCACCGCCCGCCTGATGATCGCCGCCGCCGCCGGGCGGACGGAGTCGCGGGGCGTCCACTACCGATCCGACTTCCCGAACACAGACCCAGCCTGGCGTCGGCACATCACGATCCAGGCGGTCGAACCGGAATCGACCGCCCGATGAGGCGGCGCGTTTTGCGGTGTATAATCGCCGCGTCGTCCCCTACGCCCGAAAGGAATCTCCCATGAATGCCGGTCCCCTTCACTTCGTCGCCTGCCCTTCCTGCAAGGCGTTCGCCTGGTATGCCATGTCGTTCTCGGGGAACACCTTTGGGGCGAAGCGCTGGACCGACGGCAAGATGATCGCCCCGATGTGCCCGCAGCCCCCGTCATTCATCCGTTGCCGTTCCTGCACCTCGCTCTACTGGCTGGACGAGGCCCCGCGGCTGGGGACGCTCGATCCTCTGAGCCCGGCCGGGAACGACCCCCGATTTCGTTCCGCCCCCAGCGTTGAGGAACCGTCCGAGGCGGAATACTACGAGGCCCTCGAGAATCCCCCGAAAGACCCGCACCGCGAGCGCGAGCTGCGGACCCTCGCCTGGTGGAAGAGCAACGACGCCCGCCGGGGGACCGAAGGAGGCCAGGCCATCCAGTTCGGCGACGACGCCGCTCCTCTAAAGCAGGACGACGCCGAACCGGCGTCTTCCCAAGAGGGCCGCGTCGCCAACATGGAAGCCCTCGCGGCCATGCTCGACGAGTCCAACGACAGCGCCCTGCTCATGAAGGCCGAACTGCTTCGCGAACTCGGCCGATTCTCCGAGTCCGTCGCCCTCCTGGACCGCATCCAGGATCAGCGGCTTCAGAAGATCGCCGAACTCTTCCGAGGCTACTGCAAGGCCGAGGACGCCAAGCTGCACGTCCTGCTCTAAGGCCTGCGGCCGGCCTCGGCTGGCAACCGTTTCTTCGCGGGAGCCATCGAGGATCGTCGGAAAAAAACATGGGTCCCAGACGACGGCCTGGGACCCAACCCACCGAAAACGAGTCGTTAAGCCTGACCCCAAAGGGACTCGGGGGGCTCCGGCTCAGAGAGCCTCTGAAGAGATTCACGTCCTCGGCAGGGGCAGGCTTTCACGGGCGCTCGGTCGCCGCTCAAGCGGGGAGCGAGATCAGGCCTGCGACCTACGACGACGCAAGACGGCGGCCAGCCCGCCGAGCGAGCCAAGGCCCAGCAGCGCGATCGACGAGGGCTCGGGCACGACCGCCGTGACCTGAACATTGCCCTGGAGGACGCCGTCGAACAGGGAGCCAGGCCCCGTCGAGGGCTTGATGGAGAGCGTGTAGGTGTAGCCCGCCAACGTGAGCGTTTTCGGGGCGACGTCGTAATTGACGATCATGCTGTTGATGCCCCGAGGGGAGCCCTGCGCGCTGCCGGTCACCTGGCCGGTGAAGTTGATCGTGCCGGTGAGCCCGCTGGGGCGGTCGGTGATCGTGAGCTGGTAATTGAAATTGACGGCGTAGCTCACCACCGTGTCGCTGCCCGAGGCGTTGAAGATGATGTTGCCGTAGTTGATGTCGGCTCCACCGGGCAGCCCGCCATTGATGCTCGTGCCCGTGTTGGTCGTGAACGTCAGGGAGTTGCCGGCCCCAATGCTGATGACGGCGGCGCCGAACCCCGGCGGATTCCCAGGCAGCGTCGGGGCCGTGGCCACGTTGACCGTCGAGACGTAGTCGAAGATCGGTCCAGCGACGGTCGCGGGAGCGTGCGTCAGTCCGAGGGCTAGGGCAAAGGCCGAGGCGGCCAGGAATCGGGCGGATAGCTTGATCACGACTGGCTCCGAGGAGGGTGAGTGGGAGGGACGATCGATCCATCCCGGCGAGACTGAGTGCGTCGATTCACGTGTCATGCGGATGGACTGTAGTCAAATCACCCACGATAAACAATCGGTGACGAATAAAATCGGCATGATGCGACGACGCACGAACGCGTTCCGAAGATCGGTTGCGTATGGGAGGTCAGAAGTTAGGTGCAGATTCGTCTGCAAAAAAAGGTGGCGCGATGGTGAGGGGAATTGGGTCTGCGCCGGGAGGGGTCGCTCACCTTACGAAAGTGAGATCCACTCGAAAAGGCCAATCAGCCCTCTGGCGTGACAGGAGTCGGAGAGGTGTCATCCTGGTGAGATGTGTCGTTGGGGCCTTGCTGGCCCCATTGGGGGGCGGGCCTAGTTAGGTAGGTCAGGGAAGGGCAAGACTCAGGCGTCCCTGAGCCCATCGGCGGCCGGTGGTCAGGCTCGAAAGCGAATTGGGGACCTTGCTTCGGGGGGCGGACTTCACGACAGACGAAGGTCGACCTTCAGCTTCACTGGGCTCGAACGACCTGCAACCCGTGCGCCGGTCCGGCCGGCGCGCGTTGCGAATCAATCGACGGGGCGGTCTCATTCGATGCCGAGCACTTCCCCTGACGCCGAAACCTCGACCTCGCGGACCTTGCCCCGCTTATCTTTGCCCCGGATCTCGTAGGCGTCTGCGCCCTCAACCTTCATCTTGTAAACGGTGTCGAACGTGTAACCCGGCAATTCCTTGCGGGCGATCTCCATGATCGACGGCGGAACCTGATCCAGGGGGACGATCTGATCGGCCGTCGGCTCATTCTCGCAGCCGCAGACAAAGACGATGAGAGTTAACGCAAATTGTGCTTTCTTCATTTCAGTAATCTCCCGGAACGGCCTCGCCCCCGGCCCTCGTGGCGAGCGCCCTGAACGTCCGGTAGGGCATCGTGGTTTTCAGGAAGCCGACATGGCCGTCGGCGAAGACGAAGTTCACGCCACCTGGGTGGAGGCTGTGGAACTGGTTGACCTCGCCGTTCGGGTCGCCAGGTCCGAGCCGCCCGCCTGCATGGCCCAGGATCATTCCTGGGCCGCCTTCGGCTCGCGGATAGCCGACGCCGTCGTCGTCGGTTGGGAAGAGGACCGCGTTGGTGACCGAGCCGACCCAGGTCGCCTCACCCAGCCGGTGCGACCGCTCGCCCACGGCGAGCGTTTGGGCGGTGCCGTCGGTGACGTCGCTGACGCCGATCCGGCTGTTTCGGAAGAACATGCCGTCGCCATCGATGCCGGGGTCGCTCGTGCCGTAAACGCCGATGTAGTTGGCCGGGGCGATCTCGCAGATCCGCTGAGTCGGGATGCCGCTCGCGTCTCGGACCATGGCCCACCAGGTTGGTTTCACCGTGTCCGACGGGCAGAGGTATGGCCCGACGAGCGGCAGGCGACACGTCTGGTTGGACGGGGTCTCGATGGCCAGGAGGAAGTTGATGGTGTTGAAGAGGGGGGCCTGCTCCATCTGAGGCAGGAGCATCGCGGCCCATCCCCAGCCGGGGCCGGTGTCCGTGCCGTCGGCCAGGAAGTTTGAGATGTAGCCTGGCGGAAAGACGCGGTGCGCGCCTTCGTAGCTGTGGAGGGCCAGGCCGAGCTGCTTCAGATTGTTGATGCACTGGACGCGACGGGCCGCCTCGCGCGCCGCCTGGACGGCCGGCAGGAGCAAGGCGATCAGGACGGCGATGCAGCTGATCACGACCAGCAGTTCGATCAGCGTGAATCCGCGGGATGAGCCCGTCGTGCAGCGTGAAGCAGGCATGGGATGTCTCCGGCGGATTCGATCCGCGGAGAGCACGGTACCTCGGCGAGATGGCGGCGCCGTGGCTCGAAGATGACAGCTCTGTAATTTTCGGCGCCGAAGGACGGCCGGCCTCTAGAATGGGCCTGATCCCGCGAAACGAGCGCCCCCGGAGGGACGACCGATGCGAGTGCTGGTGGTCGAGGACAATCCGGAGATGGGCGCCCGCCTGGAGCAGGGACTCCGCGAGCAGGGGTTCGCCGTCGACCTCGTCGGGGACGGCGGCGAGGCGTACCGTTATGCGTCGGCCGGGGTTCATGACCTGCTCATTCTCGACCGCATGCTCCCCGGCCGCGATGGGCTCGACGTCCTCCGGGGCCTGCGAAAGGTCGGCGTGACGGCCCCGGCCATCTTCCTCACCGCCCGAGACGCCGTCGCCGACCGCGTGGAGGGCCTGGACGCCGGCGCGGACGATTATCTCGTGAAGCCCTTCTCGTTCGCCGAGCTTCTGGCCCGCATCCGAGTCGTCCTGCGTCGGGGGAGCGAGCCGCTTCCCACGATCCTGCGTGTGGCCGACCTCTCGCTTGACCCGGCGGCTCGCGTCGTCGAGCGCGGGGGCCGGAGGGTCGACCTCTCGCCGAAGCAGTTCGCCCTGCTCCATTACCTGATGCGTCACGTCGGCCAGGTCGTCAGCCGCACCATGATCCAGGAGCACGTCTGGAATTTCGACTTCGACGGTCTCACCAACGTCGTGGACGTTCACATCAACCGGCTCAGGAACAAGGTGGATCGGGAGTACGACCGCCCGCTCATCCACACCCTGCGGGGGGTCGGCTATGTCCTCCGCGAGGAATAGGCCGTTTGGGCTCTGGACGAAGCTGACGCTCTGGTCGAGCCTCGTGCTCGCCGTTTCGCTCGCCGCCGGCTTCGCCTGGGTCCATCACGGCCTCGCCGGCGTCCTGGAGGCGAGGGACGACGCGTTCCTGGAGAGAAAAGCCGACGAGCTGGTCGCCGCGCTGGCGGGCGGCGCGGCCGAGAGCCGGGCCTCGCTCGACGCGGAGATCCGCCGCGAGGTCGCGGCCTATGAGGACGACGGCCTCATCATCGCGGTCCGGGAGCCGGGTCGGATCGCGGCCACGCCCAACGAGTCCACGGCACGGCGACTGGCCGAATCCCCGCCTGCCGTCGGAACTCCGACGACCGTGCAGGTCGTCCCCCAGGGCGGGCGGTTCCGGGTCCTCGCCACCCCGCCGGACGACGAAGGACTGTCGCTCGTGCTCGCCATCTCGCTCGACGAGACCGAGGCGACGCTCGCGGCGTTCGACCGCCGGGCGGCCTGGGGGGCCGTCGCTTTCCTCGCCCTGGCCGTCGTCGGCGGACTGTTCCTCTCGAGGCAGGCCCTGCGCCCCGTGACCGAGAGCATCGCAGCCGCACGACGCCTCGACCCCGCGAACCTGTCGGAACGCCTGCCGCTCACCGGGGCGGGGGACGAACTCGACGAACTGGCGGGGACCATCAACGGGCTCCTCGATCGGCTCGCAGCCTATCACACCCAGGTCATCCGCTTCACGGCCGACGCCTCCCACGAGTTGAGGAGCCCGCTGGCCGCGATGCGGGCCGCCGTCGAGGTCGCCCTCCAGCAGCCGCGAGACGAGGCCGCCTATCGCGACGTGCTCGCGTCGCTGGGCGAACAGTGCGAGCGGCTCACCGCCCTCGTCAACGGCCTGCTCCTGCTGGCCCAGGCGGACGCGGGGGAGGTGGTCGTCGGGCGAGACGTCGTGGATCTGTCGAGCCTGGCCGAGGATGCGGCCGAGATGTACGAACCGCTGGCCGAGGAACGGCGGCTTGCGTTTCGCTGGGAATGCGCCCCGGGGACCCAGGTTGCGGGGGACGCCCTGCGCCTCAGGCAACTCGTCACGAATCTACTCGACAATGCGATGAAGTTCACTCCGCCCGGCGGATCAGTCCGGCTGGCCGTTCGGCGAGACGGCGGCGAGGCGATGCTCTCCGTCGCGGATACGGGGGGCGGGATCTCCTCTGAGCACCTGCCCCACGTCTTCGAGCGATTCTATCGCGCCGACCCCGCCCGCCCTTCGTCCGGCACGGGGTTGGGGCTGAGCATTTGCCGCTGGATCGTCGAGGCTCACGGCGGGACCATCTCAGTTGAGAGCCGGCCGGGTGCCGGGACGACCTTCCGCGTGACGCTCCGATGACGCGCGGTCCCATCCCCATCGTGGCCCGCCTATCCCACAAGGCCGAGGACGACAAGCTGCATATCCTGCTGTGAGACCGGCGTACGGCCCGGCCCGAGGCTCTCGAATCAGAACGAACCGTCGACGTCCTCCACAAGATGGGCCCAAGGTCGAATCAGGGCCCAAAGCTCACTGAGGAGTGATGAACAGGGAAGACGAAGGTCCTCGAACACCCTTTATGTTTCACAGTCTGCTCAGGCGGAAGCGGCTTCTTCGCTCGGCGGGTGAGGATGTGTCGTTTCAAGCCCTGCCGAGTTTCACCGACCGACGGGCCATGAATCGCATCATCGCACTCCACCCTGAATCGCCGAAGAGGCGACGCATCAGAAAGTATTGCCAGGCGATGACCGGGTAGCGGAGTCGACGCGATGGGTCGGTCGCCGCACGGTAGATAGTCGCCGCGACCTTCTCGGGCCCCGGGAGACGCTCCGCCTGGGCCTTGGTCATCGCCTCGAAGCCGTCGGCCAGCTCGCGATAGGCCGGGTGCTCGGCCCGGGTCATGCTGCTGCCGCCGAAGTTGGTCTTCGAGCCGCCCGGCTCGACCAGCTTGAGGCGGATGTCGAACTGGTCCAGTTCGTATTGCAGCGACTCGGTGAGCCCCTCGACGGCGAACTTGCTGGCGTGGTAGGCCGACAGCAGGGGGAAGGTGAGGCGTCCCCCCATCGAGGAGACGTTGACGATGGTTCCGTGCCCGGCCTTCCGCATGACGGGCAGGACTTCCTTGGTGACCTGGGCCAGCCCGATGACGTTGGTGTCGAACTGGCGTCTGAGGTCTTCCTGCGATACGCCTTCGAGCGGCCCCATGACCGCGTACCCGGCGTTGTTGACGAGCACGTCGACGCCGCCGAACTTCTCGACGGTCGCCGCCACGCCCGAGCGGACCGATTCCGGGTCGGTTACGTCGATTCGCGGCGTGAACAACCCCGGCTGGGACCACGATTCCGCCTTCTCGGGGGTCCGCATGCTTGCGGCGACGTTCCACCCCTTCTCGTGGAACAGCAACGCGACGTCCTTGCCGAACCCGCTCGACGCCCCCGTGATGAGCACCGTCTTGGCCATGCTATGATTCTCCCTTTCGATGAACCCACGCACCCGGAGGACTATTGACACTTTTACTCAATTTGTCAATAGTCGGAATATGGCAGACGACAAGAGGGAACGCCTGCTCTCGGCGGCGAAGGACGTGTTCCTCCGCTACGGGTACAAGCGGGTCAGCATGAACGACATCGCCGAGGCGGCCGGCATCTCCCGGCCGAGCCTCTATCTGGTTTTCAAGAGCAAGGAGGACGTCTTCCGGGGCGTCTACCGGCGGTGGGTCGAGGAGACCGTCGACGAAATCGAGCGGGGTGCCTCGGCCTTCCCGACGTTGGAGGAGAAGCTTCGCTTCGCCTTCGACCTCTGGGCGGTGCGTGCGTTCGAGGCGGCCCGGCGGTCGACCGAGGCCGAGGAGCTGATGAGCTGCACCCTGGAGTTCGCCAAGGACGAGGTGAAGGCGAGCGACGAGGCGTTCGGACGATGTCTGGCCGCCCTCATCGCCTCGGCCCGCAAGGGGCGACGCACGAAGGAGGCTCTGCCGCCGGAACGGACGGCCCGCATCCTGGCGGGGAGCGTCCGGGGCTTCAAGCAGACGGCGACCGATGCGGCGGAATTGCGTCGGATGGTCGCCGACCTGCTCACGCTGGTCCTCGATTGAACGCGAAGACGGGACGCGTCACCGCCCGGCGGTCGGGCGGTACGTCACCTTGGCGTCGAGTTGTTTCGCATCCCCCGGGGTTCCGCTCGTGGCGAGCGTGAGCCCCCGATATTCGACCAACGCTTTGGAGCAGTCGTCGATCACGTAATACGACGGTTCCGAGAGGGCCCGGACGATGGGGTTGGGGGACTCCATCTTGAATTCGGCGAGCGTCCGGCCTCCCTGGCTCCAGGTCCGCTCCTTGGTCACCTTGAAGGTGAACGACTGCCGCATCACCGGGACCGGGACGTCGAACTTCACCGCACGGCCAGCTTGCAGTTCGTCCCATCTCGCCGCGATGTGCTCCGGGACAGCGTTGTAGGCCACCATGACGCCCGAGTCGTTCTCGCTGCTCCGCTTCGTCTTGCCTCCCTGGTTGGCGGCGTAGAACGCCTTGCCCTCCTTGAACTCGACGGCCGCCGACTCGCCGGTCTGGGCCTGCTCGTACCGCACGCCCGCGAGGCGGCCTCCCGCGTAGGTCGCTTCGAGCGAGGCGACAACCCGGCCGCCACGGTCTCGGTAGTGTTCGAAGAGCACCCGGCCCCCGCCCACCTCCTTCCAGCCCCGCTCGACGGTGTAGGCGACGCCCCCGCCCGCAGCCGGGACGACGTCGCCCACCGTGGTCGGTTCGGACGCCCGCGTCGCCTCGGCGAGCCCCAGGGACGCGGCCAGCATGAAGCCCATGACCTTCTGCATCGGAATCCTCCCTCGTTTCGGTCGTCCGTGGTCCGGACCGCCGTTCCCCGGCGGGCCTTCGCGACGAGCTAGGACCGGGGACGCGGCGTCCGATTTGTCAATTAGACATTTTGTGTCTCTGTGTCTGTTGTTGACAATATTTGTCTAAATGTCAATACCGGCGAGGGACTACCCCGAACGGCGTCGCCAGCCGCCGGTCAATCGAACGGTTCCATGTACACGAGGTCTTCGGCCGCGTTGAGTACGGCCGAGCGGATGGCTTGCCGCTCATGGACGTGGACATCTCAAGGACGCCACGGGGACGTCAGCAGGCCGAGCAGACTGCCGGGAGGTTTTGTGCAGGATAACCCCCCCTTATCCTTCTCTGCCCTCGTGCCGATTTCCGGACATAACGCCCTTTATATCCGTCAAAGGAATGCTTGGCGTGGTCGCGGATATGCAGTAGCGGTGTCGAACCCTGATCGGCGGTTCGCATGAACTAGGGATAGGTCGGATCCGCGCTCATGCCGTCGGTGCATCGAGCTCGGACAGCCGCCGATAGCCTGTCCCGACTTGAACCGGCGGGTCGATCCGGCGCTGTTTGGGGGCGGTGCGGGGGATGTAACCTTCGGCGTAGGAGGGCTTGAAGCGGCGGATGCGGGCGAGGACGGCGTCGACGTCGGGGAGTTGGGCGGCGTCGAGCTTGGCGAGGACCTTGTCGTCCTCGCTGAGGAGGTCGTCGTCGTTGATGATGCCTTGACGGAAGGCTTCGCGGAGGGCTTCGGCGAACTCGTTGTAGATGTACGCCTCGATCCCGCTGGCCCACCAGTCGCGGTTCATCACGTCGAACAACCGGACGGCCAGGCGGGCGACGGCCGGGTCGGTGAAGACGATCGTGGAATCGACGACGGCGACTGCCCCCAGGATCCGCGCGACGTCGTCGCGGCGGACGACCTGGCAGGCCATGCCGTCGCGGAGGAAGTAGTCCAGCCGATCGGCGCAGAGCCACGGCAAGGGACGCTCCAGCAGCGGGTAGCGGGAGTCGTCGAAGAACTCCTCGGGGGCGAAGCCCAGCCGGTCGAGGGCCGCGACGACGTCGGGCCGGCGCAGGAGGATCGGCTTGAGCGTTTCGTGGTGGTCCTGCTCTTCCGAGGTCACCAGGAAGTCGACCGCGTGCGAGAAGGCCGTATGCGAGACGTCGTGCAACAGGCCGGCGATCTGCTCCTGACGGTCCGCCCCCAGGCTGCGCAGGAGGACGAAGACGCCCAGGCTGTGCTCGAACCGCGAGACGTTTTTGAAGGGGAATGCGATCGCCGACGGCCCCGCCTGGCGGATGCCTCTCAGTCTCTGGAACGTCGGCCCCTCAATCAAGCTCAGGATCGCGGGGTCGTCGATCTCGACGTGCCCGTAGACCCTGTCGTGCCAGTGCATCAGACGTCGACCCTCTCTTCGGTGGCGGGCGTCGTCGACCCGCCGAGAGCGCCCATAACTTCATGATCCGAACCGGGCCGGGGATTGACAAGGGCGCGCAGGGCTGTGGGATGATCGTTGCCGTCGGGATTTCGATGATCCGGTTTCACCATCGCCCCGAATTGGGGCGGGAGGACGACATGCTTCGACGGATCGCGCTTCTGGGACTGGGGATCGCGGCAACGACCACGTTCGCTCAAGCGGCCGAGCCGAAGGTCGGCGACCCCGCGCCGGCGTTCGCGATGCAGGGTTCGGACGGCAAGACCCACGCCCTGGCCGACTACAAGGGCAAGAGCGCCGTGGTGCTGGCCTGGTTCCCCAAGGCGTTCACCGGCGGCTGCACCAAGGAATGCCAGTCGTTCGCGACGGCCGGCGACACGCTCAAGAACCTGAAGGTCGCCTACTTCACGGCGAGCGTCGACGAGGCCGACCAGAACAAGAAGTTCGCCGAGTCCGTCAACGCCGACTACCCGATCCTCAGCGACCCGTCCAAGAAGGTCGCCGAGGCCTACGGCGTCGTGCATGAAGGCCGCCCCGTCCCCGAGCGCTGGACGTTCTACATCGACAAGGAAGGGATCATCCGCGAGATCGACAAGAAGGTCGACGTCGCCAAGGCCGCCGAAGGCGTCGCCGCCAAGGTCAAGGAACTGAAACTGGCTCAGTGAGCATCAAAGACGGCGACCCCGCCGAGCCCCTCTGGTCCCCTCTCCCGCCGGGAGAGGGTGGCCCGAAGGGCCGGGTGAGGGTCGTCGGACTGGAGACATCGCGACGAGACGTCGATCGCCTACAGCCGACATGCCCTCCGCGCTCCCACGACCCTCACCCGCCGCTGCGCGGCTGCCCTCTCCCGGTGGGAGAGGGAACTTCAATCGCGGCCCGATCGCTCCCACCGGCCCCTGATTCCCTGCCTGTCTTCCCCCCTCTCGCCCCACCTCGCATTCAGGTCATTTCCTCGATCGCGCAAAACCTCTCGGGAAAGCTCAAGGCCCGGGAGGAATTCGTCGATAACTGCTCTGGTACTCCTGAATCACCTCTAGTAAAAGGGGCCCACCGCGGTGAACGCGATCCCCTCCGATCGTCGTATACCCTGGGCGGGACGCCCCGGGTTTTCGGACATCAGGGAGGACGCGGACGCTGCGGGACTGCCGGCCGACCTCGACGGGTCGTCGGCCTCGTCTCCGCTTCGACGGAACCACGGGGCCTTGATTTCACGTCGCTCTTCGACTGGTGGGACGCGGACGGCCATGAGGGTCGTTCGTGGGGCCGATTTCGCGAGGCCCGCCGCCCAAGGAAGGTCCGGGGGAAATCCCCGGCACGTCGCTCCACCCCTCGAATTTCATCTTCTTCTTTCGGCCCCCACGCTCTCCTCCGAGAGCGCGGATCGTGCGCGCCGAGGGTCGCCCCGAGCTTCGGGGATGGACCTTGGCGGAACGAGGCGGACCGGACTCTCGCGACAATCAGCCCGGTCGACCTCCTCCTTGGCTGAAGCCGGGGCGGAGAGCGGCAAGCTGGTCCCGGGTCCCGCCCGCGCCCGAGGCGCATCGGCGGACGGACGCCCACGAGGGAAAGGAGTCCTTGCGGCATGAAACTCGCACCTGCGCTGCTCCTGTTCGTCATCGTCGGTCAGGCCGCGGCGGGAGAGTCCCAGCCGCTGATGCTCGACTTCCACGCCGACTGGTGCGGCCCCTGCCGCCAGATGCGCCCAGCCGTCGACGCTCTCGTCGCCAAGGGCTATCCGGTCAAGTCGGTCGACATCGATAAATCCCCCAAGCTGGCGGCGAAGTACAAGGTCGACGGCGTCCCCACGTTCATCGTCGTCGACGAGAACGGCGGCGAGATCGCCCGGACCTCCGGCGCTCAGCCCGTCAAGCAACTGGCCCAGTTCTACCTCGACGCTCGCGAGCAGGCCGTCGCTCACTCCGGTGATCGCGGCGACGCCGACGCCGACGCCGACGAGGAGCCCGCCGCCGATGAGGCCGAGGAAGCTCCCGCCGCGGAAGCCGACCAGTCGGAAGACGCCCTCACCGAAGAGGAGATCGCCGACCGCGCCCGCCAGAAGCCGGTCAATCCCAAGCCCTGGGAGACCGTCGTCCGGATCAAGGTGTACAACGGCAACTCGGTCGGCTTCGGCTCGGGGACGGTGATCTACAGCTCGCAGGAAGAGTCGATCATTCTCACCTGCGCCCACATCTTCAAGGTGGACGGCGAGCGGAAGATCCCGCCGGCGAAGTTCACCAACAAGATCGGCATCGACCTGTTCAACGGCCGGATCAAGGTGGTGGACGGCAAGGCCCAGTTGTCCTGCGTCGAGGAAGGGATCCCCGGCAAGGCGATCGACTACGACTTCGCCTCCGACGTCGGTCTGATCCGGATCCGCCGCGGCAACCTCCCCTACGCCCACGTCGTGCCGTCGCACTGGACTCCGCTGGTGCGGATGAGCATGACGACCGTGGGATGCTCCGAGGGGCACGACGCCACCGCCTGGAGCACCAAGATCACCCGCTCCCCCAGCCGGATGTTCCCCAAGAACCCCGAGCACCTGGCGCTCGAGTGCGAGTTCGCCCCGCTTCAGGGGCGGTCGGGCGGCGGCCTTTTCACCGACGACGGTTTCGTCGCCGGCGTGTGCAACTTCGCCGAGCCGCAGGGCGACAAGGGGCTCTACGCCGCCCCGGAGTCGATCTACAAGATGCTCAACCGCAACAAGCTGGCGGATCTTTACGCTCCGCCGTCGCTGGGCGGCTCGAACACCTTGCTGGCCTCCAACTCCGCCGGCCGACGCGCCGCCGCGGGAACCGTCCGCGGCCAGTCGCCCGACCGCGACGAGGCGCCTCGCAAGCCGGTCCGTCCGGGGCAGGTGACGATCCCCGGGCCGGAGATGCTCCTGGCCGACGAGGATCTGCCGAGCCGGTCGAACTCGCGCAGGCCTCAGGTTCAGCCCGCCAGCAACAAGGTCGGCGACCGCCGCCTCGCCTGGTCGCCGACCCGTTCGGCCGATCCGTCCCCGCGGTCGATGGACGACAACGTCGTCCAGCAGACCGACCTGGACCTCGACCCCGCTGTGGACAACTCGCGGTTCGAGCCTCCGGCCTACGAGGACGACGAACCGGTCGATTCGAGGGTCAACGACGAGGACGTGGTCGCTCCTCGCAAGGAGTCGCGCAAGCCGACCCGAAACGCCCCCGTCCGGTCCTCCTCCGAGGGTTGGCGGCCCGCGGGCTCCGGTCGCTGAGTCGCCGAAAAAGGCCCATCCGAGCCTCCAGGAGGCCGACGCCCTCTCGCACGCGAGGGCGTCGGCCTCTTGTATTTTTGACGCGAGCCTGATCGAGTGGGATTCGCCGGATTTCCCGATCGAGTCCCCCAAAGGCCGACCCGCCATGAACCGCCTGGCCGCTTTCGCGCTCGCCGTCGCGCTTTCCATTCCGATGCTCGCCGCGGCCGACGATTCGCCCGTTCCGCCGGGCAAGGCGCTGGTGTTCACCTCGTTCCGGGGCAACGGCGAGGACGGTCTCCATCTGGCGGTGAGTCGCGACGGCTACACCTGGACGCCCCTCAACGGCGATCGGCCGATTTTTCAGCCCAAGGTGGGGGGCGGACTCGTCCGCGATCCCAACATCGCCCAGGGGCCCGACGGCGTCTACCACATGGTCTGGACGACGGGGTGGACGCGTTCCGGGATCGGCTATGCAAGCTCGCGCGACCTCGTCCACTGGTCCGAGGCGAAGCACATCGACGTCATGAAGGACGAGCCGAAGACCCGCAACGTCTGGGCGCCGGAAATCTTCCACGACGACAAGGACGGGCGGTTCCTCATCTTCTGGGCCTCCACGATTCCGGGGAAATTCCCCGAGACCCAGGAAGGGGGCGACGAGGGCTACAACCACCGGACGTACATGACGTCGACGAAGGACTTCCAGACGTTCACGCCCACGAAGCTGTTCTACGACCCTGGTTTCAACTCGATCGATTCGACGATCATCCGCGACGGCTCGCGCTACGCGATGATCATCAAGGATGAGACTCGCACGCCCCCCGCCAAGAACCTGCGGGTCGCCTTCGCCGAATCGCCCGCCGGCCCGTTCGGCCCCCCTTCTCCGCCGATCACCGGGAAATACTGGGCGGAGGGTCCCTCGGCGATCAAGCTGGGGGATCGCTGGTTCGTTTACTTCGACAAGTACGTCGACCACCGTTACGGGCTGGTCACCTCGCCCGACCTGGCCCACTGGACGGACGAGTCCGATCGGGTCCATTTCCCGAAGGACTTCCGCCACGGCAGCGTCCTGCTTGTCCCTGATTCCATCCTCTCCGGCTTTGAAACGGCCGGCCGCTGAGCCGGTTCCCGCCTCGACACCGCCGAAAAGGACCGTCCATGAAGCGTTCGCTCCTGATGTTCGTCCCCGCCTTGTCGGTTTCGTCCGTCGTCTTTGGGCAGGCTCCCACGGAAACGCCCGATCTTGAACCGCCGGCCGCCGCCGTGCAGTCGATCACCGCGCCGGAGATCGGCGGGCACTTGAACTTCCTGGCGTCGGACGTGATGCGAGGCCGCGAGGCCGGCTCGCCCGAGGCGAAGATCGCGGCCGAGTACCTGGCGTCGCACCTGAAGGCGATCGGGGCCGTGCCGCTCGGTGATCCCGAGCGCGGCAGGCGGTCGTACTTCCAGAAGTTCTGGCTTGAGGCCGCGACGCCCTCCTCGGAGGGGGCCGAGCTGAGCCTGACTCTCGAACTCGACGGCGCGACCCGCAGCATCCCCTGCAAGCTGGGGACGGACTACATGTACGCTCCCCATGGCGTCGTGGCCGGGGAGTTCGACGCCCCTGCCGTGTTCGTCGGCTACGGACGCGTTCAGCCTGATCGGAGCATCGACGACTACGCGGGCCGTCCCGACGTGAAGAACCGCTTCGTCCTGGCCTACCGCGGTCTGCCGGACGGCCGGCCCGGGAACGACTTCTTCTCCTCCCAGGCCAAGAGCCAGACGGCCCGTGAGAAGGGAGCGCTCGGGCTCATCCTGATCGACCCCCCGGGCGCGTCTCCGGCCCGTCCCGCGCTGCCGATGTCGCCCGCGGAAGTCGGCTTCGACCGGCCGCGAGTCACCCTCGGACCGGCCCCGGCCGAGATCCCCGTCATCGCCCTGTCCGATCCCATCCGCGACGTCCTGGTCGCCTCGCTGGGGCTCTCCGGGCCCGACGTCTCCCCGCCGCGAATGGATGCGGTCGGCGACCTGCGCGTTCGGCTCGTCCACGCCGCGACTCGCGAACCCCGCGAAGACCGCAACGTCGTAGGCTACCTCCCCGGCTCCGACCCCGAGAAGAAGAAGGAGCTGATCGTCTTCAGCGCCCACTTCGACCACGAGGGGGTCAAGAACGGCGAGATCTACAACGGCTCGGACGACAACGCCTCCGGGACCAGCGGTGTGCTGGAGGTCGCCCAGGCGTTCGGGGCCGCGGAGCGTCCCGCCCGTAGCATCGCCTTCCTGTGGGTCTCCGGCGAGGAGAAGGGCCTGCTGGGGAGCAAGTGGTTCGCCGACCACCAGGCCCTCCCCAACGGCTGGAAGATCGTCGCCGACATCAACATGGACATGATCAGCCGCAACGACTCCATGAAGATCGGCGCGACGCCCTCGCCCGACCACAAGGAGTACAACACGCTGGTCGTCGACGCCGCCGCCGCCACCAAGGCCGAAGGCCTGGAGATGATCTTCGACTCCGACCCGTATTTCGGCCGGACCGACAGCTACAACTTCGCCGCCAAGGGCGTCCCCGTCATCTTCTTCTTCGCCGGCCTGCACGACGACTACCACAAGCCGACCGACGACGTCGAAAAGGCCGACCTGGAGAAAGCCGCCCGCGTCGCCCGCGCCGCCTTCCGCCTGGGCTGGAAGACCGCCCAGGCCCCCGAGCCGCCGAAGAAGGTGGAAGGCAAGCCCTGACTCAAGAGACACACGAGTAATCAAGTGTGCAAAGTCCCCTCTCCCGCTGGGAGAGGGTGGCCCGAAGGGCCGGGTGAGGGTCGTCGGACCTGTAGGCATAGCCGACTTTTGCGGCTGACCCCACCCGAGACGCCCTCTGAAATCCGACGACCCTCACCCGCCGCTGCGCGGCCGCCCTCTCCCGGCGGGAGAGGGGACGAGGAGAGCCTGCGCCGGCTCGATCAGGATCGTCGTGAAGCCTGCCACGCCCCCATGGCAACCAGCGCAAAAACCAGCCACGCCGCGGGCTCGGGCGTGTTGGTCGCCAGGCCGGAGACGAGCTGGGCGGTCATCTCGATCTCTTGCGGCGAGGAGAGGTCGAGCATCCCCCCCGTCGAGCCGTCGCTGGAGCCCAGCAGGTAGTTCGAGACGCCGTCGTACGTGAAGACGCCGGCGACCTCGCCGGGAGGGTTGTACGGGGCTTCCATCGAGGGGAACGCGCCGAAGGCGTTGTGGAACTGAAGTGAGTCGGGATCCGCGGCGTTGGCGATCAGGGCTCCCTGGATGACGGTGGTGATCGGCGACGCCAGCGCGACGCCGTCCACGGCGTCGATCTGGATGGTGATCGCGTATTCGGCCGCGTGGTAGCCCGACGCGCCGGCCGACGCGGCGCCGATGATCAGCTTCCCGATCGGGAAATCGACCGTCGAACCCTCGGGCAGTTGGTTCGGAAACGCCGCATAGCCAAACGGCGAGGCCGTCTCGATGGTCTGGTCCTGCACGCCCTGGAATGAGATCGACGGAGCCGACACGGACGTCGCCCCGAGGCTCGACTCGTACGTGCTGTACGTGATCGTGTGGGTGGCGCCGGTGATCGGCGAGGCGTCGGCCGAGGGCAAGCCGGCGACGGAGAGGACGACGGCCGCGAGGATCGGCAGGCGGGCGAGTCGACGGTGCGGGCTCATGACTTCCTCCTTGGCGTCCCCGAGGATCTCCGATCCCCGGCCGAGAGTTTGGCCGACTGCGCAAACTCCAGCGTTCAGGAAGTTAGTGACATGTTGCCCGGCCGTCAATGCGTTCCCTCGCCTCCTCGCCGTTTTTATAAAGCCGAAGTCGACTGGGCGTCGGCGGCCGACGCTTGCCCGAGGCCTCGGTCCGTTTCACAATGACGGCCTGCGACGCTTCGCCAACCCTGCTGCCCAGAGGAGCCCGGCCGTGATCGCCACCTCTCGCCTCAGCCGCCCCCGGCCGTCGTTCATCGCCTCCTGCATCGCCCTCGCGCTGGCCGCAACGGCCCATGCTCAAACATCGACGCCGAAGGACAAGGCAACCGATTTGAAGCTCGTCTGGTCCGACGAGTTCGACGTCGACGGCCCTCTCGACCCGGCGAAGTGGACCTATGAGAAGGGCTTCGAGCGCAACGAGGAACTCCAGTGGTATCAGCCCGAGAACGCCCGCTGTGAGAAGGGGCTTCTTGTGATCGAGGCTCGCAAGGAGTCGCGGCCCAACCCGCTGTTCGTGGAGGGGGCGAAGGACTGGCGGAGGTCCCGGCGCGACATCGAATACACCTCGGCGAGCGTCACCACGCGGGGGCTCCATTCGTGGACGTTCGGTCGGTTCGAGATGCGCGGACGGATCGACGTCCGCCCCGGGATCTGGCCCGCCTTCTGGTCGCTGGGGACCTCCGGCCGATGGCCCGCCAACGGCGAGATCGACATCATGGAATATTATCGCGGCATGCTCCTGGCCAACGTCGCCTGGGGCAGCGACAAGCCGTACAAGGCGATCTGGCGCGACCCTCGGATCAAGCTGGAGGACCTCGGCGGCGAGGCCTGGGCGAAGGAGTTCCACGTCTGGCGGATGGACTGGGACGAGAAGGCCATCCGCCTCTCGGTCGACGATCGCCTCCTCAACGAGACGCCCCTCTCCGAGACGGTCAACCAGGACGGCTCCAACAGGAATCCGTTCCTCCACCCGCAATACATCATTCTCAACGTGGCCGTCGGCGGGATGAACGGCGGCGACCCCTCGAAGACGGAGTTCCCCGCGCGGATGGAGGTCGACTACGTCCGGATTTATCAACGGCCGGCGACTCCGTGACCCGGAAGGGTCGGAGAGTATAATAGGTTCAGCGGTTAGGACCCAGAACGACGCACGCGAGGGAAGGGCCAAGCGCCAACGGCGGCGAAGCCCGGGAGGTTGAGTATGTCGGAGCACCAGAGCCACAAGCACGGACACCATCAGCCGGAACAGTATCGCCTGATCGACGCAGACGGTCGCGAGTTGGCCTACGGGGATACCATCCAGTATTTCAAGGGCGTCGTCACCGACCTCAAGCCGGGGAAGTACACGATCCAGGAAGTCATCGCCGATTCGCTGGGGCACGCCCACGAGGTCCGGAACTGGGGCTCGATCCGCCACATGGACGACGGGTCGGTCCTCCTCCATCCCGACGAGCAGAGCGCCTGAAACTCGTCGCCGTCGACCGCCGCGGCGCTCGGGCCGACGTCCACGGCCTGAGGCGCTGCGGCGTTTCTCCTTCCTCGCTGGAACCACCGTCATGAAGTCGCCTCAAGCGGCCGTGCTCGCGCTCGTCCTGGCCTGCTCGTCGGGCTCAATCACCGTCGCTCATGCCGAGGAGGGCGTTCGCGACACGTTCAGCGACACCTGGGTGGCCGTCGACGGCCTGGGCCGGCGGGTCCCCACCGCGGCCGAGGTCGGGCCGCCTCGACCCAACAAGACGGTGGCGATCTTCTACTTCCTCTGGCTGGGCCGCAGCGGCGAGGACGGCCCGTTCGACATCACCAAGATCCTTCAGGCGTCGCCCAACGCCATGAGCGAGCCGAACAACCCGTTGTGGGGGCCCAAGCAATACCCCCACCACTGGGGCGAGTCGATCTTCGGCTATTACCGCAACGACGACCCGGCCGTCCTGCGCAAGCACGCCCAGATGCTCGCCGACGCGGGCGTGGACGCCGTCTTCTTCGACGTCACCAACCAGTTGACGTACCCCGAGAGCTGGAAGGCGCTCGGGGCGACCTTCGACGAGATGCGCAAGCAGGGGCTCCGCGTCCCCAAGATCGCCTTCCTCACCCCATTCTGGGCGCCAAAGAAGGTCGTCCGCGAACTCTATGATCAACTCTACAAGCCCGGCCTGTTCCCCGATCTCTGGTTCCAGTGGAAGGGAAAGCCGTTGATCCTGGCCGACCCCGACCTGCTGCGCGACGTCGTCCTGAAGCGCGAGTCGCATCGGACGTCGGTCCCGCTCGCGGCCGGCGAGAAGCTGGGGACCGCCTTCAAGGTCGATGCGCCGTTCGACTCCGCGGCTTTCTCCACGCCGACCTGGGGCGAGCACGGCTCGTCCGCCCTGCTGACCCTCCGCCGAGGCAGCGCCAACGGCGAGGTCGTGGCGACCCAACGGGTTGAGGACGTCCGCGACAACGCCTGGTCCGGCGTGGTCCTCGACGCCCCCGCGGCGGCGGGCGACTACTACCTGGAGATCTCCGAACCGAAGGGTCGCATCGGCGTTTGGAAGAACGGGAAAGACGAGCCGAACCTGCGGGTGAGCCGGTTCGACGACGCCGACCGCCCCCTGTTCTCCTTCTTCACCTTCCGCCGCCCCCAGCCCGACTATTTCCAGGGCCCGACCGCCCGCGCCCAGTGGAGCTGGCTGGAGGTTTACCCCCAGCACGCCTTCCCCGACGAGGACGGTCGGCCCGAGCAGATTTCCGTGGGCATTGGGCAGAACGCCGTCGACGGCAAGCTCGGCGTCCTGAGCCACCCGCGAGGCCACGGGCGGAGCTTCTCCAACGGCGTCCAGCCGGGGCCGGAAGGATTTGATTACACCGGCAAGAACTTCACCGAGCAGTGGCGGCGGGCCCATGAGGTCGACCCGCCCCTGGTCTTCGTCACCGGCTGGAACGAGTGGATCGCCGGCCGGTTCGACGAGAAGTTCCCCCTCGCCGGCGCGGGGCCGGTCACGTTCGTCGACCAGTTCGACCGCGAGCACAGCCGCGACATCGAGCCCATGAAGGGGGGCCACGGCGACGCCTTCTACTACCAGCTCGTCTCCGAGGTCCGCCGCTACAAGGGGGCTCGTCCCGTCCCGGCGGTCGCTTCGCGTCCGATCGCCGTCGACGGCCGGTTCGACGACTGGGAAGGCGTGGCTCCCGAGTTCCGCGACACGATCGGCGACCCGATGCACCGCGACTATCCCGGCTGGGGCCGGACGCTCCGCTACGTCGATCAGTCCGGCCGCAACGACATCATCGCCGCGAAGGCCAGCCGAGACGCCGACCGCGTCTGCTTCCTGCTGCAATGCGCCGGGCCGATCAGGCAGACGCCCGACATGGGCGGCCCGATGCTTTTCCTGGACGTCGACTCCGACCCCAGGACCGGCTGGCTGGGCTACGACTTCGTCGTCGGCCGCACGCCCGGGCGGAGGATGATCGAGCGGAACGTCGACGGCCGCTACCAGTGGGCCGACCCGCAGCCCGTCGAGGCCGCGATGAACGCCGACCGCCTGGAAATCGCCGTCCCCGCTTCGTCGCTGGGATTGAAGCCGGGCGCGGCCACGATCGACTTCAAGTGGGCCGACGCCGTCGCCGAAACGGGCGACTGGTCCGACTTCACCCTCCACGGCGACGCAGCGCCCAACGACCGGTTCAACTACCGGGCGGTGTTCGGGAGCGGGGACGGACCATCGAAATCGGACCGTTGACGAAAGCCAAGCAGGCAGGCTGGGTCTTGCTCGACACAGCCTGCCTGCTTGTTGTTCTTCCTCGATCGGCGGGTCATTCGTCGTCTTCGGCGCCTCTCAACTCCTCGTCTTCCAGGCCCATCTCCTTGATGACGGCGGAGAGCGTGTCGCGGACCTCGGACATGCCGGCCGGGCGCTTCTCAGGGTTCAGGCTGAGGCAGTCCAGGATCAGCTTGTTGAGCCGGGAGAGGATCCGGGGGTTGATCTGATTGACGGGGACGATCTTGCGCTCGACGCCCGCCCGGGGGATGTCGTTCTGGACGTATCGTCCCGTGAACATGCGGTACATCGTCGCGCCGAAGTTGTAGACGTCGGTCCGTTCGTTGACGATGCGCTCGGCGGCCTGTTCGGGGGCGATGTACTGAGGGGTCCCCTGGACGCGGTTCTTCTCGACGCCGCGGACCCAGGCGGTGCCGAAGTCGATCAGCTTCACCTGGCCGGTCTTGGTGAGCATGATGTTCGACGGCTTGAGGTCGCCGTGGTAGACGCCCCGTCGGTGCATGTGCGCCAATCCTGAGGCCACCTGAGCGAACATCAGGACCAGTTGGTTCAGCTCCGGGGCCTCGATCTCGTCGAGCGTCTTGCCGTCGACAAGCTCCATCAACAGCTCGACGCCCACGGTCTTGACGAACCAGGCCTTCTTAACCCGGATGTCGTAGATCTTGGCGATGGTCCGGTGGTTGAGCTTCTGGGCGGCGTCGTACTCGGTCTTCGCCTGCTCGATGTAGATCTCGTCTTCCGGCTCTTGCTTGCGCACGACCTTGAGCGCATACCGCTTGCCGCCGTTCTTGTCGGCGATCTGGAGGATGGTGCTGCCTGCCCCGGTCCCCAGGGTGCCGACCACCCGGTAATGCAATCCCGAGAACCTGGGCGTTGCCGTGACGCTTGCCATTCTCTGCCTCTTGGATGCTGATGCTTGGTCGGACCGACGGCCCTCTTCACGAGGGCCCGTCTCGGCGCGCACCATCGGAATGGTTGGGGGCCGACCGAATCAGGTCACTTGATTTCCAGGAGTTCGACTTCGAAGATCAGCGTGGAATTGGCGGGGATCTTCTTCTGCTCCTGCGCCCCGTAGCCCATCGTCGGCGGGATGACCAGTTTGCGGAGTTCGCCGACCTTCATGCCCGGGATGCCGTACTCCCAGCCCTTGATGAGTTGGCCGCTTCCCAGAGTGACCTCGAAGGGGGCGCCGCGATCGCGGCTGGAGTCGAACTGACTGCCGTCGCTGAGCGTGCCGACGTAATGGAGCTTCGCCACCCGACCCGACTTGAGCTCCTCGCCGGTTCCCTCTTTCAGCGTCGTGTACTGGATGTCGCCGGTGAGGGTTTTCGTTTCGCCGATCGCCGTGGAAGGGGCCGGCGGGTACGGCTCCGCGCCCTTGACGGCCGCGGTCGAGGACGAGGATCGGGCTCCTTGCTCGCCCAGGGCCTCCGCGGCGTTCTTCTCGTCGACCTTGTGGACCGGGGTCGCCCCCGGCGGCATGACCGGCACGATCTGGCCCGGCTCGCCGCAGCCGGCCAATGCCACGGCCAGCGACAGGAACCCCAGCAACCCTCGCCTCATCGGAAGAATCCCCCAGACAGACCGAGACTAAAGTATAAACGAATCGGACAAAGATGGCGTAAAGAACGGCCAGCGCCCCGCGCACCGATCCATGCTCTAGATTATGCCACGCCCGTAAAGGCTTCGGCCAGACCTCAGCCGTTCGCCGCGCCCGGTTCCGGTTCGAACAGGCGGATGAGGCTGACGGCGATTCGGCCGCCGAAGCAGGCCGCCACGTCGCATCCCTCGCGGCGAGGACGCTGCTGATAGTCGCCTCGGTACAGGGCGCGGTCGCCGTCGACCTCAAAGTGCAGAGGCAGCGGCGAGGGGTCGAGCGGGCAAAAAACAACCTCGGGGTCGGGGGCGTCGGCCGGGGGGTGGGGGAGGTTGACGTTCCAGAGCGTGCCAGGTTGCCAGGGACGCGACAGCAGGTCCACCAGCACGGGCCGAGCCCAGCGCGCCGCGCGGGCCCAGTCGATGGTCCGCCCTCGGGCGATGTAGTGCGACACGGCGATTCCCGGCACGCCGTGCAGGACGGCCTCGCGGACGGCGGCGACGGTCCCGGAGTGGAAGACGTCCACCCCCAGGTTCCCCCCCGCGTTGATCCCGGCGATCACCCACGAAGGCCCCGGCGCCAGATGATGCAGCCCGACACGGACGCAGTCGGCCGGCGTACCGGAGACGGCGACGACGCCTCCTTCGTGGGTCGTGGCGTGGAGGTGCGCATGGGTCGTAACCCGGTGTCCGCAGCCTGATTCGGCCGCCAGCGGCGCGATCGTCTGAAGGGTTCCCAGGCCTGCGGCGGCCTCGCGCAGGGCGGCCAGGCCGGGGGCGTCGTAGCCGTCGTCGTTGGTCAGCAGCAGCGTTCGCGCAGCCTGTTCCGCCATCCTCATCCTCGTTTCAGCAGCCTCGCCCGTCGTCCAGGGGATTGTCGGCCGGGGGGCCGGCGTTGTCAAACCCGCGCGGAGTTCGCATTTTCGCCGATGCGCTCGACGTGATAGAGTGTCGTGGAACCTCGATCTCGCTTCGGACGTCGAACGTCCTGTCGCCGACGTCGGCCGGACTACGAAGAAGACATCGAGGAAGCCCGTCCGTTCGACCGCCTCGTTCCTTCGCCCGCGACTTCCCGAACACGCATGGACCGAAACTCAACCAGCCCCCCTCGCGCCCGCGCGGCCGCACGTAAAAGCGGCGTCGACGGGCTGTCGACGACGACGGAAATCCGCAAGCCGGCGCACCTTCCCAGCCGGTTCGACGTCCCGGTCTCGGCGATCGGCCCGCTCTTCCGGGCCCGCCTGGAGCGGATCTTCCGCTGTCGCGTCGAGTTCGACCTGGACGTCAACGCCCGCGCGACGGTGCGCGTGCTCGGCGGCTATTACCGGACGCGCCGGTTGATCCGCATCTACGCCCACGACCGCGACCAGGGCCGCCGCCCGCTGGAGGAACTGTTCGACACGTTCCTCCACGAGGTCGCCCATCACCTGGAATACACCGAGCCCGGCAGCTTCTCCGCCCGCGCCTGCGGCCGAGTCCCCGGCCGCATGCACAGCCGCCTCTTCTGGCGGATCCTCGGCGAACTGAAATACCGCTGGGCCGACCTGCAACGCCAGGCCGTCGTCCGCGACGACGATTGATGAAGTTCTCAGTCGGGGCCGACCTGGTATCGTCCCTTCTCCCCCCGGGAGAAGGTGGCCCGAAGGGCCGGATGAGAGTCGTCGCGCTTCGGAGACAGCCGCCCGCTCAAGATCAGCTGTCGCTGGACGGGCCGCCGTCCGGGAGGACGCAACTCGACTCGTCTCGACCAAATCCTTCGATGAAAAGCGATCCGTAAAGTTCGCATCCCCGAGAAGTGGTATCGATCGGGTGGGAATAGACCTTGGCGATCGTGATGACGACGCCGGTCAGGTTGATGCCGTAATGGTCGTGCAGCCTCTGCCAGCCAAGGGCTATCCCTTGGCGGACATCTGGAAACCATCGCGTCGTTTCCTCGTCGGCGATCTCACCGATCAAGACCTTCACGGTCTCGACAGAAGGGTCGTGCCGACTCGTGTAATCAAAGCTACACCAAGGTCCGCGACCGCCGTTGTTGATGTGGATACGGCAGCGACCTGTCCGTGGCTCGCGTACCGTCCGTCGTTCCACTCCTCGCCTCCTCTTTCAGCCCGTTTTCGATCAGTCGGCGGTCCTCCGGAAGCGGAGGACCGCCGCACCCATTCAGGGCAATTCCTCGATCTCAACGTCCTTGAACCGGACCTCCATCGGCGGGCCGGCGTGGACCTGGAAGGCGATGATTCCCTCGTCGGGGAACTTCTCGTCCTCGCGATCGATGACGGTGACGCCGTTGAAGACGATGGTCAGGTGCTTGCCCTTGAAGGTGATGACGTAGTCGTTCCAGTCGTCCTTCTTGACGACCGGCGCGGCCTTCTCGATGCCGGTCGTGTCCACCATGCCCCGGCCGCGTTCTTCGTAGAGCAGGCCCCAGTACTTGTCGGCGGCGTCGGCCTGGGGGCCGGAGACGGCGCCGTCGGGAGCGCGCTTGCTGCGGACCTGGATGCCCGAGTTGTGGTTGCGGAGCTTGAGCTTCACCTTGAGGACGAAATTCTTGTAGCTCTTGTCGCTGACCAGGAACTCGTTCTTCTTGAGCTGCTTCTCGGCGGTCCGGCCGACGATCACGCCGTCCTCGACCGAGAAGAGCGACTTGTCGTCGGGCGTGATCCAGCCCGTCAGGTCCTTGCCGTTGAACAGCGGCTTGAAGGCGCTCTGGGCGCGGGCGGTCTGGCCGGCGGCCGTCAGCGCCAGCGATGCGGCGAGCAGGCCCGCCAGTCGGATCGTCGTCGTGCGCATTGGTCATTCCCCTGGATGTTCGAGACCCGCCGCGCGGCCGAAGGATTCGGAGGGAGTTCGGGCCGGCGGCGACGCGCCGATTGTCGATGCGCGGCCGGGCGCGGTCAATGGGCCGGGTGGCGGGAGTCGACCCCGGCCGTTAGAATCGATCGCGACCGACCGTCACGGGATCAGGTGTCGACCGGCTCCGCGATCAGAGCGGCCGCCGGATGCTCGTCCGCCGCCGGTCGTCCCCCTCATCTGACCCTGCGGGGTCTCTCCTCCCCCCCAGGGGAGAAGACGTTTCATCGACCGCGGAGCGATAGGGAATGACGTTCGAGGCGGATCTCCGGCGATTCGGCCCACCGGCCTGCGAGACCCTCGCCCGCCGGGACGCGCTCGACTATTGCGCGAAGTTGACCGCCAGCCACTACGAGAACTTCAGCGTCGTCACCTGCCTCACCCCTCGCGAGCATCGCCCCGCCTTTCAGGCCGTTTACGCCTTCTGCCGATGGTCCGACGACCTGGGCGACGAGGTCGGCGATCCTGAGCGCTCGCGCGAACTCCTCGCCTGGTGGCGCGGCGAGCTGGACGCCATGTACGAGGGCCGCGTCCGACACCCCGTCATGATCGCCCTGGCCGAGACCGTCGAGCGTTACGGCATCCCCCCCGAGCCGTTCCACGCCCTGATCGACGCCTTCGTCCAGGACCAGGACGTCACCGACTACCAGACCTTCGAGCAGCTTCGCGACTACTGCACCCGCTCCGCCGATCCCGTCGGCCGGCTGGTCCTGTACGTCGCCGGAGCGTTCGACGAGGAGAACGCCCGACTTTCCGACTTCACCTGCACGGCCCTGCAACTGGCCAACTTCTGGCAGGACGTGGCCCGCGACCTGGACATCGGCCGGATCTACCTCCCGCGCGAGGATCGCGACCGCTTCGGCGTCCGCGACGACGACCTGCGGGCGAAACGGTTCACGCCGGCCTTTGCCGATTTGCTCCGCTTCGAGGTCGCCCGGACCCGCGAACTCTTCGCCGCCGGCCGCCCGCTGATTCCGCGAATCCCCGGCGAGTTCGCCGTCGACGTGGATCTCTTCTGGCGTGGAGGAATGGCGATCCTCGACCGGATCGAAGCCTGCGGCTACGACGTCCTCACCGCGAGGCCGAAGCTAGGTAAGACGGCGAAGGTTTTCCTGTTGACCCGCGCAGTGGTCGGTCTGGCCCGCGTTCGCCTGCTCGGTCGCAGCCAACGGCCCGAGGCGGCCGCGATCGGGGGGGCCTCGCGGTGACGACCGACGCCCGGCTCGCGGAGAGCTACCGATTCTGCGGCGAGGTCGCTCGCCGCGAGGCTCGCAACTTCTACCTGGCGTTCCGGCTGCTGACGGCGGAACGTCGCCAGGCCATGTGCGCGCTCTACGCCTTCATGCGCCATTCCGACGACCTGGCCGACGATGAGGCCCCGGGCGTTGACAAGGCCGCCGCCCTGGCCGGTTGGCGGGCCGACCTCGACTCCGCCCTGGAAAGCCGCGAGTCGACGTGGCCGGGCCTTCCCGCGCTGGCCGATTCCGTCCACAAATTCGCGATCCCCCCCGCCCTGCTCCACGAGGTCATCGAAGGCGTGGAGATGGATCTGTCGCCCCGTCGGTTCGATCACTTCGACGAGCTGGTGGATTACTGCCGGCACGTTGCGTCGGCCGTCGGCCTCTGCTGTATTCATATCTGGGGATACGACTCCGACGGCGGCCGCGCCGAGCGCCTGGCCGACCGCTGCGGGCTGGCCTTGCAGCTTACCAACATCCTCCGGGACGTCCGCGAGGACGCCGGGCTCGGCCGCGTCTACTTCCCCCGCGACGACATGGAACGCCACGGCGTGACCGACGCCGACCTGCACGCCGACCACGCCGGCCCCGCCCTGCGAAACCTGGCGGCCGACTACGCCGCGCGGGCCTACGCCTGCTACGATGAGGCCGCCGGGCTGGTCCCGCTGGTCGAGCCGATCGGCCGACCGGTCTTGTTGACGATCGCCGGGATTTATCGCGCGGTACTCGACGAGATCGTCCGTCGCGATTACGACGTGCTCGCCGGCCGGGCGTCGATCCCCAAGCGGCGGAAGATCGCGATCGCCCTTCGGTCGCTCTCCTCGCGATTCCGCCGGACGGAGAAGCCCCGGGAGAGGGACCTCGTCTCGTGAGTCGGACGCCCCCTCCCCCGCCCAGCGTCGTGATCGTCGGCGGCGGTCTCGCCGGCCTGGCGACGGCTGCGACGCTCGTCGACCGCGGCCTGCGGATCACCCTGCTGGAGAGCCGCCCGAGGCTCGGCGGCCGGGCCAGCTCATTCAACGATCCCACGACCGGCGAACTGGTCGACAACTGTCAACACGTGAGCATGGTCTGCTGCACGAACCTCGCCGATTTCTGCCGGCGGGTCGGCATCGACGGCCTCTTCCGCCGCGAGCCGGCGATCACGTTCCTCGGCCCCGACGGTCGCACGTCCGAGCTTCGCGCGGGAATCGGCCCTGCGCCGTTCCACCTGTCGGGGAGCTTCCTGCGGGCCAAGTACCTGAACTGGCGGGACAAGATCCGCGTCGGCTACGGCCTGGCCCGGCTGGCGCTCGATGAGCAGGCCGCCGAGTCCAACGAGCCCTTCGCCGATTGGCTGATCCGCAACGGCCAGAACGTTCGGACGATGGTGCTCTTCTGGGGGACGGTCCTCGTCTCCGCGCTCAATGAGCGGCTCGACCAGATGGACGTCGGCCTGGCGCGCCAGGTCTTCGTCGACGGCTTCCTGATGAACCGGGAAGGCTTCCAGATGGAGGTCCCCTCCGCCCCGCTGGGCGAGTTGTACGGGCTTCGGCTGGAGTCCTGGCTGCGCGAGCGCGGAGTCGACGTTCGGTTGACGACGGGCGTCCGCACGATCGACGGCGACGATGGCGCATCGGTGCGCGGCGTCACCCTCCGCAACGGCGAAACCATCCCCGCCGATTTCGTCGTGGCGGCCGTCCCGTTCGATCGCATCCCCGGCCTGCTCGATCCGACCCTTCGGCCCCTCGTCCCGGGGCTCGACAGCCTGGGCCAGATGGAATCCTCGCCGATCACCGGCGTCCACCTCTGGTTCGACAAACCGGTCTGCCCGTTCGACCACGTCGTCGCGCCGGGGCGGTTCGTCCACTGGGTCTTCAACCACACGGCGCTCCAGGGCCGGGGCGGCGACAACGGCGGCCAGTACCTCCAGATCGTCATCAGCGCTTCGTATGATCTCCTGTGGATGAACAAGGAGATGATCCGCGACGCCGTGCTGGCCGACCTGGCCGCGATGTGGCCCGCCGCGAAGGCCGCGACCCTCACGCACTGGCGGGTCGTCACCGAGCACGGCGCGACGTTCGCCGCGAGACCCGGCGTGGACGCGCTCCGCCCCTCGCAGCGGACCCCCGTCGACGGCCTCTTCCTGGCCGGCGATTGGACCGACACCGGCTGGCCCGCCACGATGGAGGGGGCCGTCCGCAGCGGCTATCTGGCCTCGCAGGGGATCCTGGAAGACCTCGACCGCCCTGCCCGGCTCCTCCGTCCTGATCTCCCTCCCGACCGCCTGGCCAGCCGGCTGCTGTCACGCAGGACGGCTCTTCGGTTCGCGCCCGACTTCGAGGAGTGCGCCGTTGAACCGAGCGAGGGGCCCCAGACGTGACCGAGATTGAGGCGAAGGCTGAAGCGCCCTCGGATCGAAGGCGTCGGATCGTTCGACTCGTGACGCTCGTCGCGGCGTGGGGCCTGCTCGCGCTGGACGTTCTGGGGCTCGTCGGTTTCGCGGTTCGGGATCGCACGGTCCTGCTGGCGCTTTTGATGTATTTGCCGCTGATACCCCTCGGGTTGGCGTCGCTGGTTCTGGACCTCCTTCATCGCGGCCGTGCGGTGCGAGGGCCGCGGTGGCTGCTCGCGTTCGTCGGGCTCGCGGGGGCGGCCGCGTCCAGCACGGTGATGATTGGGAGGGGCCCGCAAGCCGTTTCGGCGGTCGACGCAGCCGCGCAGGATGAGGTCGTCGTTCTCCACTGGAACGTTCTGTGGGGAGGCCGACCGTCCGGCGAAGCGACCTGGACGGGGATGGAAGACGCCATCCTCGGGAGAACGCCGGACGTCGTCGTACTGAGCGAGGCTCCTCCCGGCGAACAGCTTGACTCCCTCAAGAAGAGGCTCGGTCCTGAGTGGTCGTCGACGTGGGGCGAGCACGATCAGACGAGCGGCTACTGGTACAGGATTGCGGCGTTCTCGAGATGGCCGGTCGGCGAGGGCCGACGCGTTCCCGTGAGGAACGGCACGGCGCTGGATGTGCGGATCGAGCGCCCCGGTCGGCCGATCCGGCTGCTGGTCGTCGACGGCCAGAGCAAGATCACCCAACTCCGCACGCCGTTCCTGCACGACGTCGCCGAGGCCTGCCGGAAGGCGGCCGACGAGGGAGCGCCCTATGACCTGATCGCCGGCGATTTCAACGCCGTGGGCCGCAGCCTGGGGTTCGACGCCCTCCGCGCGACGGCCGGCGGCTACGAGCCGGCCGCGGCGTCCTCGATCGGTTGGCGCGCGAGCTGGCCAATGCCGCTCCCCGTCTTCGACATCGACCACGTCTGGGTTCACGACGGCTGGCGGATCCGTTCGTGTTCGCTGTTCGCCAGCCTGTCATGCGATCACCGCGGGCAGGTCGTGCGGCTGACGAGCCCGCCCGGTCAGTGATCGCGGGATGGGCCGACGATTCTGAGTCAGGCCCGGGTCGGTTCCGGGGCGGGCCGGCCTTCGGGTTTGGCGGCGGGCTTGCGGTTTTCTTCGGGAAATGCCGCGCGGAGCCAGGTGGCCGCGAGCGCCCGCGACCACGGGTCGCCGAGGACGTCTCGTGAGGCGGCGACGAGGTACTTCTTCGCTTCCTGCTCCTTGCCGTGGTCGAGCAGGAATCGAGCGACCATGAGTCGCTGATAGTCGGGCGACTCGGGGAGGATCGAGTCGATCACCTCGTCGGCCGCCTTGAAGTCGAAGCCCTTGTCGGGCGCGGCCAGGGCGTTGTGGAAGAGGTCGCACAGGGCCTTCGTCTTGGGGCCGACGTTCTCCATGCCGTCGAGCATCTTGTCCAGGAGGGCGTCCCGCTTCGCGTCGGCGCCAATCTGGTCGTAGATGAGCAGCAGCGGAACGCCGAACGCCCCGTTGGGCTTGGCTTCGTTCTGGGGCTCCAGCACGCGGACGGCCTGATCCAGGTCCCCCTCCAGCCAGTGGACGTACGCGACCAGGGTCGGTTCGTTCGCGGCGCCCTGCCCCCGGATGACGGCGGTGGCGAAGTCGCGGGCCTCGTCGAGGTCGCCCCGGCCGGTCCGATGGCAGAACAGGTACCAGTTCGTCCAGGAGTTCGGATACCGGACGGCGTTGCGATGGAGCCAGACCTCCGCCGAGTCCAATTCGCCGAGCCGCTCGTCGACCTCGGCGGCGCAGCTCATGGCCCACTGGGCCCAGGTCTCGGCGGCGGCGTCGGAGTAGGGCTTGGCCAGCTTGGGCTCGTTTCGTTTGAGGTAGTAGTTCGCGAGCTTGACCTGCACCCGAGCATGGCCCAGGCCGGCGTCGTCCGGGTTCTCCAGGTAGGTGTTCAGCGTCTCGAGCCAGCGGTCCTCATCCCCCAGGCCCTCGTAGCAGGCGGCGAGTTGCTCGTAGGCGTAGCGATCGGCCGAGACGGCGATGTACTTCTCCCAGATCGGCAGGGCGTCCTTGAAGCGTTTCTGCTCCAGGAACGTCTTGCCCAACTGCTGAAGGAATGCGGGGGACTCGCCGGCGTCCTTCTTCCATTGCTCAAGCTTCGCCTGCGAATTGGCCCAGTCGTACTTCAACAACAACGCTCGGGCGTAGGGGTTGTAGGGGCTGATCTCGAGGAGAAATTTCGAGTAGGCGAGGCGCTGGGGAGCCACATCGTAAATGGATCGCGAGATGTCGCAGGCGTTTAGCCCGCCGTGCGAAGCGGCCCTCGACCAAAGGAAAGAGTACTCCTGCATCAGGCCCATGCGCGTCAACCGCATGGCGAAATCCAGGTAGGTCGGCAGAATGTCGGTCGGGTCGTAGTTTGCCACCAGCTTGCGGAACTCGGCGGTCTCGTCGGCCTGTCCGGCCACGGTCCCGAGGAAGGAACGCAGGCGATGGGTGGCGACCTGGGGGCGAACTTCTTCCCAGTACTCGTCGACGGGGACGCTCCATTTAACCGTCATGAACATGAGGCGTCGCTCAACCTGGACGAAACGGAATTCACGGGCGAGCAGGCCGAGCACCCCCCAGTCGAGTTCGCCGTCGTCGACCTTGGGGCGGCCGGCGTCTGAGAGGGCCTCGTCGAGGGCCTGATCGTCGGCCTGGCGTTCCAGGGCCTTGCGGACGCGTTCCGGAAGTCCCGGGACGGCTGCCAGCTTGGTGCGGTAGAAGTGCTGAAAGCTCTGCGGCCCCAGGACCGTGGCCCGATGCAGGTCGTTGATGTCGCCGTTGGCGCAGATCACGTCGAAGGCTCGCCCGCAGTCCGGGTCGCGCTTCACAACGTCCTCGGCGGCGTGGACGACCTGGCGCGTGCTGGTCGGATATTCCACGTCGGTCAGCTTGAGGAATGCGGCCAGGCGGTCGTATGGGGCGGCGACGCTTTCCAACCGCTTGACGTCGTACTTCATGCCGGCTTCGATCACATCGACCCATTCGGGAGCCGGGGCGGCGTTCGGCGACTTGGCGTCAATCGCGGCGGCTGTTTCCAGGTCTCGCAGTGCGGCGGCGTGGACGCCTCGGAGGGCTCCGACGAACGCGCGATGGCGGAGGGCCCACGACGAGTTCGGATCCCGCGCAACCATCCGCTGGGCGTAAAGCCAGGCCCTTGCCTCAAAGGCCAAAGGAGCAGCGCTCCAGAGGTGGGACGTGAGGGCGGCGAGCTGCGCGTAAGCCCTCGTGAGGGCACCCAGCCGCGCGGGGGATTCGCCGTCGGTCCGGATGGCCTTGTGCAGCATGCGGACGGCCTCGAAGTGGTCGACCAGGCCGAGGGTTTGCAGCTTCTCCTCAACGCCCGCCGGGACCGGCGCGTCGGCCTTGTAGGTGTTGGGCTTTCCCTTGACGCCCAGGCCGTCGAGCACGGCCGGGATCTTGGTCCGGGACAGCTTCTCAAACCGCGAGACGTGCCGGATCTCGTGGCCGATCAGATGTTCCTCCTGCGAGAGCTTGGCGTCATCGACCTCCAGGTCCTCGTCCAGGAGAGGTTTCGTCTCGGCGACGGGTCGCAACTGCATCTGGGGGTGGTCGCCCATCTCGGGCGTGGCGACGATCAAGCCGGGAGCGTCTTCAGGTGCATCCGGCGGGGCGTCGTCGAGCAGCTCGTCGCGGGTGGCGAGGCCTCGCTCGTCACGCGCCGCAATCAGGACGGCCTGCCGCGCGTACTCGCGGAAAAGGACGTCCTCGCACTCGCCCGACCGCATCCCCACGTTCTGAGGTGCCAGGGGCCGACCCATCATCGCGGTCATCGGACCGGCCTCACCCGATCTCGCCAGGACCAGACGGCTCACCACGGCCGGCTCAATCGTCGGTTGTGGGGCTGCGGGGCCAGAGGCCGGCGGCGCGGCCGCCGTCTGAGGGGGCGTCGGCGGAAACCAGGGCCTCGGCGGCAGGTTCTGGAAGATCACGACCCCGGCGACCGCGATCACGGCCAGAGCCACGCCCGCCGTCGCCCGGCTGCTCCTCGACCGCGCTGGCGTGGGACCGGCCGTCTCGACCTGATTCGTCGTCGAATCACTCGACGCGAGGCTCGACCCTTCTCCTTCGCTCGAAGACATCGCCGCGCCCTCCCGGCCCGCCGCGACGGGCCTCGACCCTGGATTATGAAGCCGCGTTCATGTTTTGCTGTGAAATGCCCCGAGGATCTTAGTTCACCTCTCGGGGCGTTGCAAGCATCATGTGTTGGGGTCGAGAGGACGTCGGATTCAACGGATCTCCACGGCGTCGAGGGCCGCGCGGAGGGCGGCGGCGGCGGCGCGAGGGCGGTCGGCCTTGACGACGGCGGCGCTGACGGCGATCCGGCTCGCGCCGGCTTCCAGCACGCGGTCGACGTTCGTCTCGTCGACGCCGCCGATGGCGAACCAGGGGAGGTTCGTGGCCTCGGAAACGGCTCGGACGTAGGCCAGGCCGGCCAGTTCGGGCTCGGCGAAGTCCTTCGTCGCGCTGGGGAAGACGGGCCCGACTCCGAGATATCCCGCGCCGGCGAGGACGGCGGCGTCGAGCTGGGCGCGTTCGTGGGTCGAGACGCCGATGACGAGGTTCGGCCCGACGATCCGGCGGGCGTCGCGGACGGTCACGTCGTCCTGGCCCAGGTGGACGCCGTCGGCCCCGGCGAGGCGCGCCAGGTCGGGGCGGTCGTTGAGGATGAACCGCGCCTTGGCCTGGGCGGTCATGATGCGGACCTCGCGGGCGCGGCTGAGCAACTCGCGGTCGGAGAGGTTTTTCTCGCGGAGCTGGATCACGTCGGCGCCGCCGGCGAGGGCCTCGCCGACGATCCAGGTCAGGTCGCCGAGCGTCGGCAGGCCGCCGATCAGCACCATCAGGCGGCAGTCGGCCAGCGAGCGATAGGCGTGGACGGCCGTCATCACCAGCTTTTCGAGCGTGTAGACGTCGTAGCGGAGGACCTCGAAGCGGCCGGCGAGCCAGACGTCGACGAGCTTGCAGTACTCCTCCAGCGACCGCAGGGCCTCGCCGGTGCGCTTGAAGTTGGCGGCGAGCACGGCGCGGGGGTTCTCGCGCACCTGCTCGGAGGGGGTCATGATGTGCGTGCCGACGTCTTCGCGGGTGTCGCGGGCGGAGAGGAGGAAGTCGAGGTCGAAGCCCTTCAAGGCGTCGGCCAGGCGGTGACGGGTCTCCTTGAGCCGGCGGGTCAGCCCGGGGTCGTCCAGGACGAACCGGGCGTAGTCTTCGACGACGCGGAGGCCTTCTCGGGCGCGATTGCCCGAGGCGTCGATGACCCGGGCCAGGTCGACCGATCGGGTCGAGTCGGAGAGGTCCAGCGGCGGCCCTTCCAGGGGGGGCAGCGGACTGGCGTCGACCTCCGGGCGGGTGAGCAGTTCGCGGAGGCCCTCCAGGTCGAGGCCGGCGTCGCGGAGGGGCTCCAGCGCGAAGGCCGCCTCGACGACCAACCCGGCCAGCAGGTGCTCGGTGCCGACGCTCTCCTTGCGGCCTCCTTCGCGGGCGCGGGAGGTCGCCTCGGAGACGACGGCCCGCATCGCCTGGGAGCGGAGGGCTTCCTGGGGGATCTCGTCGAGCAGGTCGTAACCGCCTGATTCGGTCTCTTCGAGGGGGACGACGCCGAGGGCTTCGCGCACGCCTCCGGGGGCCAGGCCGAACTCCTCGATCAGTTCCGAGGCGCGGGATTCGGGCTCGTCGACCAGGGCGGCGACGAGGTCTCCAGGCTCGACCGTTGCGGCCCCTCGCGAGCGAGCCCGTGACGCGGCTCTGTCCATCGCGCGCCGGGCGCCCGGAGTCAGCGTTTCATCCATCGTTTCCTCGATCCTCGCGCCCCGGCCGGCCGCCGGGATGTTGAACTGTTGATCGATGTCCCTTGAAAAGACCGTCGCGGGACACCAAGATGAACGGATCGGCCTCGCCTGAATGGCCCTCCGGAAGCCGCCCGCCCGAACGACCCCAGCAGAGGACCCCCACCGTGCCCGGACGCATCCTCATTGCCGCGACGACCCTCCCGATCCTGGCCTTCTTCGCGGCTTTCGCCGTCGGGGCCGACGACAAGAAGCCGACCTCGGTCCTCGACTTCAAGGTCAAGGACATCGACGGCGCCGAGGTGGCGCTGTCGAAGTACCAGGGGAAGGTGCTGCTGATCGTCAACACGGCCAGCCAGTGCGGCCTCACCCCGCAGTACAAGGGGCTCGAAGAGCTCTACAAGAAGTATAAGGACCAGGGCCTGGAAGTGCTCGCCTTCCCGGCCAACGAGTTCGGCAAGCAGGAGCCGGGCACGAATGCAGAGATCAAGGAATTCTGCACCTCCAAGTACAACGTGACGTTCCCCGTCTTCTCCAAGATCGTCGTCAAGGGGCAGGGGATCCACCCGCTCTACTCCTTCCTGACCGGCGAGGCCACCGACCCCAGCTTCGCCGGGCCCATCGGCTGGAACTTCGCCAAATTCCTGGTCAATCGCAAGGGCGAGGTGATCGCCCGCTTCGACCCCAAGACCACCCCCGAGTCGGCCGACGTCGTCAAGGGCGTCGAGAAGGCGCTGGCGGAGAAGTGAGCCGGTAGGCTGTTCGACGGTCTTCCCCCCTCGCGGGGGAAGACAGATCGCGAAGCGATCAGATGAGGGGGACGACCGCCGGCGGACGAGGATTCGACGATCGCCTTTTACGCGAAGCCGATCCCCCCTCATCCGGCCCTTCGGGCCACCTTCCCCCGCGAGGGGGGAAGGCCGTTGTGGTTCGGACCCAAACGATGCGAGGATCTGTCTTCCCCCCTCGCGGGGGAAGACAGATCGCGAAAGCGATCAGATGAGGGGGACGACCGGCGTCGCACGTGCATCCGGTGCATTGCTCTGAGAGCCTCGCTGGTCTCCCTCGTCGGGCCTTTCGGGTCGCCTTCCCTTGCGAGGGAAGGCCGTTGTTGCTGCTGGCGATCCACGCCCACAACCGATCGAACGACCAGAAGATCGAAGTCGCTGCGTTCCCCGCCATGGGGACGGGATTCGGAGGCGTCCCCTTCGACGAGGCGGCCCGCCAGATGGCCGCCGCCTACCGCCACTTCCTCGAGCCGCCCCACCGCATCGACTGGGACTTCGTCGTCGACCGCCAGCGCGCCATCCAGTACGACGGCGACCGTCAGGTCGCACGCTGACGATGGGCGCGATTCATTATCGGGACGATTCGACCGGCCTCACGCCTGGAGGTAGCTTGAAGATGGTTCGATCACGATGGTTCCGACTCGTACTTGGAATTGTCGTTTTGTGGCTGGCGATTACAGGAGGCCAGCCCGGTCGAAAATTCTGGCGGGCGACCTCGAATCTTTTCGTGATGGAGGGGCCGTCGGGGCTCATCGTTCTGACGCCGGTCTATCGGTCATCAAGGGGGGGGCCGTTCTCAGATACCTTCATGGGGCCTGTTGATTATCTGTTCCGGTCCGACGTCGGCCCCGACGGTTTGGTGCTCTCCCGGGAGTATCGCCCGAAACGTTATCTCGCCCTACGGATCGCTGAACCCGGAATCCTAGGCTCCGACCTCTTCCTCATGGAATCGCCAGAAGGTCCGAAAGCGAAGCTCATGAAGTTCGATCCAGGGGGGCAAATCGTCGCCGCGAGCCCCGCCGAGTGCGACGCCTTTCGCGATCCCGGCCCCTCGCCCGAGTGGATTCGCCTCGACGAATACCAATCCACGCGGCATGCGATCGCGATCAACGTGGAGAGAGAAGGCGACCACACGAGGATCGTCGCCGAATCGACCTTGGAGGGAAAGCCCTGGCGGCGCGTGCTGGTCGACGTCGATACCCGCCCCTGGTATGCCCGCAGGCGTTACGATGATCTTGAGGACCGCTGAACTCGGCTCGGGTCTCTGATTCGAATCGCCAGCAACCCTCGCGCCTGACTTCTGGGTGTCGGGATCAGCAAGAACGGGGCGTGCTCGGCATGCGAACGGAGCCGCTCTGATGGAGACTTTGGAACCGAAGCAAGAGCCGATCACGGCCGAGGAGTTCTACTGGTTCCCCGACACGCCGTGCATCGAGGAGTTGGTACGCGGCCGAGTCGTCTCGTGGCCGTTGCCGGGAATGATGCACGGCCTCGTCTGCGTTAACGTCGGGACGGAGCTTTCCCGACACGTTCGTGCCCATGATCTTGGGCGGGTCTTGAGCCGTTCCGGGCTCATCACCGAACGCAATCCCGATACGGTCCGAGGGCCGGACGTTACCTACTACAGCTACGCCCAGTTGCCGCGAGGCAAGATTCCCGACGGCTATTCCTCGACGCCCCCCGAGTTGGTCTGCGAGGTTTTTTCGTGGAACCACCGATGGGTCGAGCATCTGGAAAAGACCGCCGAATACCTGAAAGCCGGCGTCCTCGTCGTTCTCATTCTGGACGCCGACACACGCAAAGCGCACATCTTCGAGGCCGACAAGCCGCCGATCGTGCTGAACGCCGAGGATGTGCTCCGGTTCGAGTCGATCCTGCCGGGCTTCGAGGTCGTCGTCGGCCGGCTGTTCGCGTGACGGGAGCGGCGTTCAGCGTTCAGCCCGGCTTGGGAGGGTCGAGGGCGGGGAGGCCGTCTTCCGGGTCTTCGGGGAGGCTGGGTTTGTCGTAGAGGCGGAGGTAGCGGTAGTAGACCTCCAGCGTGAGGGCGGCGAAGGTGGTGCAGTAGATCCGGCCGCCGCGGGAGCCGTAGACGCTGTCGTCGGGGTCCCAACTGCCGGCCTGGTGGCCGGACGTGCGTTGGAGCGAGACCAGGCGGTCGCGCACGCGGTCGTTCCAGCGGGCCCAGGGGCGGCCGCCGTGCTGGTACATGGCGAGGGTCGCGTAATACCAGTAATACACGTTGGTCGAGCCCTTGTCGGATTCGTGCTTGAGCAGGAACTCGGCCGCCTCCGTGCTGGCCGGGCCGGGGCCGCCCCCGCCCAGGAACTGGCGGCAAACCCAGGCCTCGGCCGTCATCGTGGGGGTGACGTCCTCCCAGGGTTGGTACTTGGCCAAACCCTTGGCGTCGCCGTCGGCGACGCGCTGGAGCCAGGTCGCCGCTCCTTTCTCCAGCGACGCCTGATCGGGGATTGGCACCCCGGTCTCCCGGGCCGACTTGAGGGCCATCACGACCCAGCCCAGGATGCTGGTATCGCCCACCGTCGCCCCGGGGGCGTACCTCCAGGAGAGGCCGTCCTTGGCCCGGGCTTTCGCCAGGAACGCGACGGCTTTCTCGGCCGGTTCGCGGAGGCGAGGGTCGAGCGACAGGGCGTAGGCCTCGCAGAGGGCCAGCGTGGCCATCGCGTGGCAATACATGCCGACGGTCTTGGCGACGCCCCGCAGGTCGCCGTCGGGCTTCTGCTGGCGGAGGAGGAACGTCAGGCCCTTGGCGACGGTCGTCGCGTACTTGCCTTCCTTGTGCGTGTAGCCCGCACCCAGGTAGGTGAGCAGGGCGAGGCCGGTCAGGCCGGTGTCGGCCTCCCAGTAGGCGCACTCGCCGAAGCAGACCTGGCCGGCCGGGCAGTGGACGGTGAAGTCATCGTCCCCATCGACGACCTCGCCGTCGTCGTAGCGGGCGGTGCCGCCGTCCCAGCGGCCGTCGGCGTCCTGATGGCGGGCAAGCCAGTCCAGGGCCCGCTCCACGGCCTGCTCGCTGGCCGGGCTCGCCCCCGATCGCTGGGCGCGGGTCGAGCGGTCGGCGTCGAGGCGGGGGCGGTAGATCTTGGGGACCTCGGTGATCGGCCCGCGAGGCGTGGACGACAGGTCGGCGAGCGGAGGCGCGGCGGGGGCGGTGGGCGTCGGCCGAGGCGTCGCGACGGCCAGCGGCGGCGGCTCGGGCCTGGAGACCGGCTTCTCCGTCCGCTCAGGAGTCGGCCGGGTCGTCGGCCGGCCGGATCGCAGCCTCGTATCGCCTGCGAGGGGGACGTTCCCCGGGCGCGGCTCGGCGTCGGGCGTGATGTCGAGCCTGGGGATCTCGGGGGCGTTCAGGGTTTTGTCGTCGGTTGCGGCGATGGCTTCCGGGGCCGCGGCGGGGACGGCGGGAACGGAGTCCGGGGGCCTCGGGGCCTCCTCCGGAGCGGCCGGCTTCGGAAGCTCGGGCGCGGCGGGAGCGGCCGACTCCAGGGCCAATGGAGGAGCCGGTGAAGCTTCTGGCGCCGCCGCATGAGCCTCCAACTCAGGACGAGTCGGGTCGAGGCGGCTCGCAGCCAGCGCGACGGGAACCTCCAGGCGGTCCACCGGCGAGGGGACGCGACCGGGCCGACCGTCGGTCGAGGCGAACGGCTGGACCTCGGTCGTCGGGCCTCCCGGCTCGACGACCGGCGAGACCCGGATCCGGCGGATATGCTCGCCTTCGTCGTCCGCGGAGCGGCTGGGGTTCAGGGCCCGCATCACGGCCGGAACGCCGCTGCCGCCCAGTAGAAGGGCGGCGTGCGCGGCGATCGAGAGGGCCAGGCAGCGGCGGATCGCCTGGCGCGATCCCCAACTCACCCAGACGAGGATCGCCAGCGCCAGCAGGCCCACCGCCCCCAGCGCCCACGCGCCGAGATCGGCCCTGAGCAGCAGCAGGAACGATTCCAGGTCCAATCCGGTCATCGCGCCCCTCGTCCCCTCGGCCCGTCCGTGCCCCCCCGTTCATCCACATCCCAGCATAGTCGAAACGCCCGGAGACCGCACGCGGTTCACGCGCCGGCCGAGGAGTCGTCCCTGAGCTTGCGCGGGGCCGATTCCCGCACCGGGATCACCATGATCGGCCGTCGCGGGCTGGAGGCGTCGCCGATCCGGATGTGCGGCGTCGAGGGATACGAGGGGGCGATCGGCTGCGGCGACGGGGCGGGCGGCGGCGCGACCGTGAGCGTCGGCGCATGGGCCTTCGTGGTCATGGCGACGGCGTCGATGGTCTCGGCCCCGATCCGGTCGAGCGTCGCGCCCAGGCGTTCGACGCGGGTGGCGAGCAGGTCGTAGAGGACGAGAGCCGCCACGCCCAGCGCCGCACCGGCGATCAGGGGAGCCAGGGCGTCGGCCGTCGCCGGGCCGGTGACGGGGGCGTCGCCTGAGAAGCGGAGCAAGCGATCCGCGGCCAGGAGGGCGCCCAGCAGGCCCAGCAGCGGAGCCAGCACAGCGATCCTCCGCAGCGTCCCGACGTTCCGGCGCAGCCGGTCGGACTCCCAGCGGTGGGCCAGGCCCACGGCGCGTTCCATGTCGACGGCCGGCCGTCCCCAGCGTCGGACGGCCGCCAGGGCCACGCGGGCGGCGGGGCTGGGGTGCATCTCGCAGTAGTCGAGCGCCTTGCCGCCGTCGAGCTTCCCTTCGTGCAGGCGGTCGAGGAACTTGGAGAGGAAGTCCCTGGGGACGACGGCCCGGCGTCGCAGACGGAGGAGCCGTTCCAGCGTCACGCAAACGCCCAGGGCCGCGCAGGCCGCGAGGCCGCCCCAGGTCATGCGCTCGGCGGGGGGCGTCCGCTCGTACCAGGCGAGCGTCTGGGCCCCGGCGCGGGCTGCCAGTCGCTGGGCCTGGGCCGAGAGATCGGCCGCGTTCGGCCCGGCAGCCGTCGCCGACGCCGAGGCGATCACAATCGCGGCCGCCGCTGCGGCGATCCGAGTCATCACGATCATGGACGGGCTCCTTCCCAGAGAACCGTCTTCCCCCCTGGAGGGAGAAGACAGACCCCGCAGGGGTCAGATGAGGGGGAGATCGGCGCGGCGCGGTCGACGATCCGTCGGATGCGAGTCCGACGGCGGTCGTCCCCCTCATCCGGCCCTTCGGGCCACCTTCCCCCTCCAGGGGGGAAGGCCGTTACGATCGCTTCCTTGCGAATCATGGCGGCTATTTCTTTCCGGACGGATGTTCGGCCAGGACCTTGTCGCGGCGGGCTTTCGCCTCGGCGGCGTGGGGGTCGTCGGAGAAATCTTTCGTTAAGCGTTCATACGTCTCGGCGGCTTCGGACCAGCGTCCCATGCGTTCGTAGACCTTGCCGGCTTCCAGCAGGGCGGCGGCTCGACGCCTTGGGGAGTCGTAATTGATATCGACACGGAGGAACTCCCGGAGCGCCTGGAGGAACTTCTCCTCGTGGAAGAAGGTTTCGCCGATCATGAGCTGGGCCTGCGCCGCCAGGTCGCCCTGCTGCCGGCGGGCGTCGATCACCGCCTGGAAGGCCGTGCGGGCGTCTTCCGGGCGGCCCAGGCCGAGCAAGGCACGGCCTCGGGCGAACTCGACGGGGTCACGCTCGGCGGGGACGGTGATCGAGCCCTTGAGCGCGTCGGCCTCGTCGAGCGCCGGCTGCCAGCGCTTGAGGCCGAGGAGGCACTCGATGCGACGCTCCTTCGCCAGTTTCAGGAGGTCCGGCGGATCGTCGGGGGCCGCTGGGGCGGCGATCAGGTCGGCCAGGGTCTTCTCGGCCGTCTCGAACTGGTCCTGTCGTAGTGCGGCCTCGGCGCGGAGGAATTTGGCCTCTCGGATGCGAGGATTGGCCGGGGTTTCGGCGATCAGGCGGTCGAGCGTCGTCGCGGCCTGGGGCCATTCGGCTCGTTCGATGCGGGTGCGGCCCAGGCGGTAAAGGACGTCGGCGGCGAGCCGTTCCGGGAGCTTGGGGGCGTCTGGGCCTGTATCGTCGACGAGCGGTGCGAGCAGCTTCTCGACCTCGGCGAAGTCCTTCCGCGCGTTGGCCGATTCCGCCAGGTTGAACCGGGCGTCGGCCGCGTAGGGGCCGTTCGGGAAGTCGGCGAGCAGGCCGGCGAAAACCTTGTCGGCGTCGTCGAGTTTGCCGTCGTCGACGAGGTCCCAGCCGCGTTCGGCGAGCAGAGCGTCGATGGGCTGGTTGATCGCCTTGAGGCGGTCGCGGGCGGCGTCGCCGTCGAGGAGTTTGCCCAGCAACACGGCGGCCTCGCCGGGCTTGTCCTTCGCCAGCAGCCGAGAACGGGCGAGCGCCGCGAACAGGGCGGCGTCCTGCTTCGGCGCGCGAGTCTCGACCTGCTCGTAGGCGGCGAGGGCCTCGTCGAGCTTGCCGGACGCCTCGACGGCCCTGGCTTTCTCCAACAGGAGGTCGGCGGTCTTCGTTTCATCGGTCGTCCGGGCGAGGAGGGCGTCGAACGCCTTCGCGGCCGAGGCGGCGTCCCCCTGTTTGGCCAGGGAGCGAGCGAGGCCCAATTCGGCCCGGTCGTGGATGTTCGGGTCGGTGGAATCGGCCAGGGTGCGGAATCGCTCGACGGCCTTCGGGAGTTCGCCGGCGTTCACGAACGCCTCGGCCAGCCGGAGTTGGGCGGGGGGCAGTGCGGCGCTCCTCGGAAAGCGCGTTGCCAGGCGGTCGACGGTCTCGGCGGCGTCATCGCGACGGTTCAGCGCCAACAGGGCGGCGGCGCGATTGGCCAGGGCGTGATCGGCGATCGGACCGTCGGGAGCGGCTTCGAGATACTGGGCGAAGGCGGCCTCGGCCTCGGCGAAGCGGCCGGCGTCCAGATGGGAGCGGCCCAGCAGGAAGGCGGCGTCGGCCCCGGCGCCCTTGCGGGAGGACTTCGCCAACTCGGCCAGCATGGCGTCGGCCTGCTCGGTCTTGCCGACGGCCCGGTAGGCCTGAGCCAGCTCATATCGGGCGGCGTCGACGACTTCCGGCGAAGGGGCGAGCGGCTTCGCCCCCTGGCCCAGGATCGCCTCCAGCGCCGGGATCGCGTCGGCGGGACGGCCGTCGGCGACTGCGGCTTTCGCCTGCACGAGCAGGACGTCCGCGTGCAGCTTGCTCTCGGGGAACTTCACGGCGAAGTCCTGGGCGAGCTTTTCCGCCCCGGTCTTGTCGCCGGCCTGGAGCGCGAGCCGGGCGGCTTCAAGCCAGGCGTCGTCGGCCCAGGGGCCGGACGGAGCCGTCTCCGCGACCTTCAGGAACCGCTCCCGCGCGTCGGGAAGCCGCTTCAAGGCCCGCAAGGCCTCGGCCGAGCGGAAGAGCAAGGCCGGCAGCAGCAGCGACTTCTCGGCCCGGGGGATCGCGTCGTCGAGCGTCTTCAACGCGGCTTCGGCCTGGTCGCGGCGGAGATCGGTCGAGGCCAGATCCAGGCTCGCTTCCAACGACGTCGCATCGGCCGGGTCGGCGGCGAGCGGACGCAGCAGGTCGGCCGCCTCGTCGAGCCGGTCGAGCTTGAGCAGCGCCTGAGCGCGGCGAAGCCGGGCCTCGGATCGCAGAGGGCCCGAACCGCCGACGTCCCCCAGCGCCTTCTCCGCGACCTCGTAACGGCCGGCGGCCAGCTCGATCTTGCCGACCTGAAGTCTCGCCTTGTCGATCCATTCGGGCGGATTGCGGCGGATCAGATCGTTCAGGACGTCGAGCGCGGCCTGGGTCTCTCCGGTCGCCGCGAGGGCACGCCCCAGGCCGTAGCGGGCGCGATCGGCGAGCCGTGCGTTGGGGAAACTCTTGAGCGCCTGTTCATAGGCTGAGCGGGCGGCCTTGGGGTCGTCCAGGGCCGACCGCACGTCGCCCAGGTAGGTCCAGGCGGTTTCCAGATTGGGGTGTGCTTCGGGAGCGTCGGTGAACCGTTCGAGCGCCTCGCGCGCAGCGGGGAGATCCCCCAGCATGTACGAGAGTTCCCCCAGCCGATACCAGGCCGTTCGCGCCCGGGCATGCTCAGGGGCCCGGCGGAGGAACTCGCGGAAGGCGTCGCGAGCCTCGCGGTAGTGGCCCTGAAGCAGCTCCGCGCTGGCGAGGCCGAAGCGGGCGTCGTCGCCGTGGGGAGGCTTGGGATCGGTCTCCAGGAACTTGGCGTACTCGTCGGCCGCCAGGTCGTACTTGCGCTGGCGAAAGAGTTCGTGCGCGAATCGGAGGGCCCGGGGCATTGGGCTGGGGGCCTCGGCGTCCTGTCCTGTCGCGACGCTCGCCGCGGCCAGCAGCAGGAGGCCCGCCAGGGCGCGCAAGGGCGCCGGGCCGCGTCGACGACCCGCTCCTCTTCCCTCCCTGTCCCAGCCGAGGCCGATCAATCGCACCTCCCGCTCCGCGGATCCACACCAACAATCGGCGATCGTCGTCGGATCAACCGTCCTGATCTTCGGTTTTCGCCGTCCGCGACAGACGCCCTCTCCGTCAATCTATCGTCGGCCGGACGCGCCGCTCAAGCCTCGGAGGCCGCCGTTCGACCGTCGGAATCGCGCAGGAACATCCCTACCACTGGATCGGCATGTTAGACTTCGGACAACAACAGCAACTTCGGGACCCGCCCAATCCACGCGCGGCGGACCACTCGCCGATTGCCTAGCTCGCTGAAACGCTATAAGTTGGCGCAGTTGTTGCGGTCAGCTCAACCTGCGAGGTCGGCTTAGGCGATTGAGTCCAGAAAAACTGTTGGGTGGATCCTGGACTCGGCGTTAAAGTCGGTATAGTCTGCTGGAAATTCGCAAAACACCCAAAGCTCGCAGTTGGTGAGCTAGTATAGTAGAGCGAACTCTGCCTCCTGTACCGCCTCCGGCGTGTAAGCGAGTCTTCAGCAACTTTTGTTCGGCCCCCGTGGAGATTGCAACAATGCTTCGCTCTTCGTTGTTCGGCGCGGCCGCGCTAGCCTTCGCGGCTTCTCCGGCCTTCGCTCAGGCTCCGTCCAAGCAGGCCCCCGTGCCGGTCGCTCCGGCCAAGGTCGCGCCGGTCCCCGTCGCTCCGACCAAGGTCGCGCCGGTCGCTCAGGCTCCTGTGGCCCCGACCAAGGTCGCGCCGGTCGCCCAGGCTCCTGTCGCTCCGACGAAGGTCGTCCCGGTCGCGCAGGCTCCTGTGGCTCCGACGAAGGTCGTCCCGGTCGCCCAGGCTCCTGTGGCTCCGACGAAGGTCGTCCCGGTCGCCCAGGCCCCTGTGGCCCCGACCAAGGTCGCGCCGGTCGCCCAGGTCCCTGCCGCTCCGGCCAAGGTTGAGCCGACTCCGGTTGCTCCGACGAAGGTCGTGCCGGTCGCCCAGGCCCCGGTTGCTCCGACGAAGGTTGTGCCGGTCGCCCAGGCTCCTGTGGCTCCGACGAAGGTCGTCCCGGTCGCCCAGGCTCCTGTGGCTCCGACGAAGGTCGTCCCGGTCGCCCAGGCTCCTGTGGCCCCGACCAAGGTTGTTCCAGTCGCCCAGGCCCCGGTCGCCCCTGCCAAGGTCGCCCCGGTTGCTCAGGCTCCTGTGGCTCCTGCCAAGGTCGCGCCGGTTGCTCAGGCTCCTGTGGCTCCTGCCAAGGTCGCCCCGGTCGCTCAGATCCCGGCCACGCCTGCCAAGGTCGTCCCGGTCGCTCCGGCTGCCCCGGCTCCTGCCGCTCCGGCTGACGAGCCGCCGCCGGCCCCCGCCCCGGCTCCTGCCGCTCCGTCGATCCCGGCGGCTCCGACGATCCCGGCCGTCCCGCCGGTCCCGACCGCCAAGTGAGTCTGGGTCGAGTCGAGACGCGAAAATCACCGAAGTCCCCGGCCGTTGCTGGTCGGGGACTTTTTTTGCGCGCACGAACGAAGGAAATCGGCGATTCTCAAGACGGGGCCGCGCGAGGCGTCGCCTGAGTATAGGCAGGAAACGCGCTCGGCGCCTGGCGGATTCGCCCGGCGTGCCCCTAGAATGGACGAGCAACCCGGGACGGTGACGCCACCTCGATCCAACCGAGTCCCCCCATGAGGCTCCGCGATCTACCGCAGCGAGTCGTCGACCGCGTAAACCGTTCCAGCGCGGCCTGGGAGGGGCGGGACATCAACCCCCACACCCTTCGCTCCGTGCCTTCGTGGGGCGTCAGCCTGTTGTTGCATGCCTTGTTCCTGCTGTTGATGGCGCTCCTGATCCGTCATGGCGCTGGAGACATCCACGATCGCTCGTTCAGCGGCGAGATTTCCCCCCCCGGCGACCTTGGCGACGTCACGTCGCTCGTCGATGCCGATCGTTCGGGAGATCCGTTTACGAACCTGGATTCGCCCAACCCGCCCTCGATGGGCTTCGGCCAGCCTGACCCCGAGTTGAAGCTCACGAACCAGCCGGAGATCGCCGGCCTGTCGATGTTCGCCGGCGACGCGGCGGGCCCGACGCCCAAGCTGAACGCCACCCCCTCGCTGATGGGGACGGCCCCGATGCCGGGACTCTCCGTGAACATCCAGGCCCCCTTCTCCGGCCGCAGCGGCATCGCCCGCGCGGAGTTGGTTCGTCGCGAGGGGGGGACGGTTCATTCCGAGAAGGCCGTCGAGGACGGCCTGGCCTGGATCGTCCGCCATCAGAAGGCGGACGGGTCGTGGGTGCTGAACGTCAATGAGGTCTGCCAGACCTGCTCGCCCAATGCGTCGATCCTTTCTCAAACCGGGGCGACCGGCCTGGCCCTGCTCCCCTTGCTGGGCGCCGGCTACAGCCACACCGTCAAGAGCCGGCATCAGGCCGCGGTGCGACGGGGGCTGGAATGGCTCGTCGCGCATCAGCAGGAGAACGGCGACTTCTACGTCGGCGGTACGCCCATCGGCTGGCTCTACAGCCACGCGATCGCGTCGATGGCTCTCTGCGAGGCCTACGGCCTTTCGCGCGACCCCCAGCTCAAGGAGCCCGCGCGTCGCGCTGTAGCGTTCATCGTGGAGTGCCAGGATCCCCAGACCGGCGGATGGCGATATCGCCCTGGTCAGGCCGGCGACACCTCGGTCTTCGGCTGGCACATCTTCGCTCTCCGGAGCGCGAATCTCGCCGGATTGACGGTTCCCAAGCAGACGATTCGCGGCTGCACCGACTACCTGAACCTCGCCTCCACGGACGGCAAGAAGATCCTCTACGCCTACCAGCCCGATCGACCGGCGACGCCGGTGATGACCGCCGAGGCGCTCGTCGGCCGGCAGATCCTGGGGTGGCCCCGGGAGCATCCCTCGCTGGTCAAGGGGGCCGGCCGGGTCGCCGCCGACCTGGAGACGAACGAGGATCGGAACATCTATTACTGGTATTACGCCACCCAGCTCCTGCACAACATGCGGAACAAGGACTGGGAGCGCTGGAACCCCCACGTCCGCGAAGCCCTGATCCGCAGCCAGATCCACGCCGACGGCTGCCCCAACGGCAGTTGGGACCCCCAGTTCCCCAGCCCCGACCGCTGGGGCGTCGGCGCCGGCCGGCTCTTCCAGACCTCCCTCTCGATCCTGACCCTGGAAGTCTACTACCGCTACCTCCCCCTCTACCGCACGTCCGACGAAGACGGCATGGAAGGCATCACCCCGCCGCTGACGCCGAACGCCACGCCCAATCCGGTGAAGCAGCCGTGAATTGAAGCTGAAGGCGATCGAGGAGTGCAGGTTACGCCCATGTCTCAGCTACGGCGACCACTCAGTAACCTCTTGACGAGCCTCATGATAGCGATGATGTTCATCGCCTTCCTCCTTGCATTAGCCGACCAGATGAGTTCGGCCGAACTTACGGAGTCGGCCTTGAGGAAGGAGGCGTGGAACTTTCGGCCGAAGGATATCACCCTGGAATTCATGGTCCAAGTTCTGGGCGACCGTGGGATCGACGTCCTCAAGCAGGCGACGGACGTCGAGTTGCTGCGAGTAACCAGGGGTTCAGAGGAGGACAAGGTGGTGCCGACCGGCGTCATGCTGGGTGAAGCCGTTGCCTTGAGGACTGCCTCCCTGCTCATGGATCACAGGAACTACCTGGGCGCGCACCACCATCCCGTTCTGGACGACGCCTCGCTCCGCTTGGTCGGCTTGCGGTTCCGCAACGGTTCCTCAATCCTTGACGTCGTCACAGAGGTGGGAGGTGTGTGGTTCAGATTCGCCCTCCACGATCAGGCCGGAAGGAAGGTGCAATCGTCTGGTGGGCTTCAGTTGATGACCGACCCTGAATTAGTAGAGCTGTCCATGTGGCTTTCCCGCCAGGGATACACCGTCCGGGATGGCTGATCATTCGAAAGTTGTCCATCGGTTGCGATAGTTCGTTCGACCCCCTGGAGGAAAGACAGGCCGCGAAGAGGTCAGATTAGCGGGACGACCGCCGAATCGATTTCAGTTGCCGGTTCTCAGTCGTCAGAGCGGATCGTGGGGTGCCGTGGTTGAGAACTGGAAACTGCCAACCCACAACACCTGAGCGGCCGCCCTTACCTCTGATGATGGATGAAATTATGATGGTATTTTTGTGATTCACATATGAAACTATGTATGAACATCAGTCAAGTCGGAGGGCGATCGAGAGGCAGCGTTCATGTCCCAGCCCCGCGTAAGATTGACGAGCCTCATGATCGCTATGGTGTTCATCGCCTTCAGTCTGGCGCTGTTTAACCAGGTCAGATCGGCCGCGTTTCGAGAGGCGGCCTTGGAGCAGCAGTTGAGGGAGAGTCGGTCGGGAGCCTTCACCCTGGAAGTTATGCACCTCTTATTGAGCGACCGAGGGATCGAAATCCTCAAGCAGGCGTCAGATGTCGAGGTGCTTCGGGTCTCATGGCTCCCAGATGAATACGACGTCGAGGTGGCACCGACTGGAGTCATGCTGGGCGAAGCCATGGCTGCCAAGGTCGCTTGTGCGCTGATGGACCACAGGAACTACAGGCCCGGACACCGGGAGCCATTCATGGACTCGTCGCCACCGCCACCGCCGCTGGTCGGGTTGCGTTTCCGAAGGGGGGGGATCCTCGACGTCCTCGTCGAACCAGGATTCTCTGAGACTGCCTTGGGGGAGGTCCGGTTCAAGATTTATGATCAGGAGGGAAAGATAGTGCATTCATACGAATCGCCAATTGACATATGCAATCCTGAATTGCAACGGGTAATCAAGCGGCTGTCCCGTCAGAAAAACCCGGGTAAATAAGTGCGTCTCGCGCGCTATCGGGCCAACAGCGGCCTGCTATGAGGCCCTTGCCGGTCGAGAGGCAACTTCCATGTTCTGGCCCCGCATCAGTCCGAGAAGCTTCATGATCGGTCTGGCGTTCATTGCTTGCGCCCTGACGCTTCTCGGCGTGAACAGGCTGGCCGAGAGCCGGGAACGGGATTTGAGGATGCAGGTGGCCGAGTCCAGGTCGAGAAAACTTGCCCTGGAGGGGATGACCAGCCTCCTAAGCGACCGTGGGATCGACATCCTTATGCAGGCACCGGACGCCGAGTTGCTCAAGGTTTGTCAAGGCAGGTCGGAAGACGGTACCGCTCTCAACCTGGTCACGCCGACCGGCGTCATGCTGGGCGAGGCCGTCTCGCGGAGGATGACCTGCGTGCTGCTGGATTACCGCAACTACCGGTCAATAAACGCCGATGACCTGCCCGAGCCTGGATTCGGCCTGCGCCTCCGTAGCGGCTTCGGGACGGTCGACGTCCTCATGGACGCAAGCGAAGGATCTTCGCATCAGAATGTTTGGATAAACCGAACTCGGGATGGAGAGTTGATGCATGCGTCCGGTTGGAGATGCATGAACGACCCCGAGCTGCAAAAGCTGGTTGAGTCGATCCTCAGTCGGTGAGTTCCGAGCGGTCGCGAAGGAGACCTCGTTTGGCGAGCCAGCGAATCACAGTCGCAAAGATCGGCGGCGTCGCGGCCGACGTCGTCCTGGTGCGGTTGCGGGGATGGGCCGAGGCTCGCCAAAGCTCCGACCCCGATGAATGGTCGAGCGAGCAATGGCTTGCGAGCGTCCGAGTCGAGGTCGACGCCTTCGCCGAACGGCTGCGTGCCAACTCGCTCGCGCCGCCCGTGATTTTCTTCGTAGAGTGGTCGGACCTGTGGTCGATGGGCGATCTCTTCCGCCGTTGGCTCTCGCCGCCCGGCGGTCCGTCGCCGATCGAGATCCACGCCGATCGCGTCTCGGTCTTCGGCTACTCTCTCCCCGACGGCTACCGCCTGGCGTGCCACCTATCATCGGCCGGTCCGCAGCTATGCGACGAGTCGAACCAGTTCATCGCTCGGCTCCGCGAATCCCTCGAAGCCCGCCGCTCCCTGGCGGAGAAGTCCGCGTTGATCGTGGTCCGCGAGGTCGTCGGCGGCCTGGTCACGGATGAAGAAATGGAGGCTTCCCTGGCCGTCGTTCCGGAGTGGCTCCAAGGGTAGCCCGAACGCCAACCCTTATGGGCTGGGTCGAGACCCAGCTCAAGCAGGCCAGGGATTTTCCAGGCTGGGTCACGACCCAGCCTACGAGAACCGGAACGGCTTTTTACTTCGCGTTCGGGTTGAACTGCCGCAGCGGGATCGACTTGTAGACCACCAACTGGGCGACGCGGAGGCCGCGGAGGCGGGCTTCGATGGGCATGAGGAAGGCGTAGTCCCCCTTGCGGACGTAGTTGGAATTGCCGCGGGTGATCTGGGTGACGCTGACGCCGCTGGCGTCCTCGGGGAGGATCGTGGCGACGTTGTTGCCGGGGATGGCCAGCCGCATCGGTTGGGGCAGCATCAACGCGCCCACGACGTGGAGCCGCGCGGGGTTGCCGGTGATGCCGGGGGGGATCGGGTAGGCCCAGCCGTAGAGGAGGTTCTGGCCGCCGTAGTCCCAGGCGTTCATGAACCGGTTGAAGCCGGGGTCGATCGTGGTCACCGCCATGTTGTTCGGCAGGACCTCGGCGTACGTCGGGGCGACGAGGTTGCGGTCGGCGCCCTCGAAGTAGTCGACGTGGTTCGTTCGGATGATGTTCGAGCCGGGGCTGAAGCCGATCGCCTCCACCAGGGCTTCGTTCGAGATCAGGTCGGCGCGGGAGGGCCAGCGGATCAGGAACTCCTGGATGTCGTCGATCGCGATCGGGAACTGCTGGCCGACGTGGTTCTGGAGGACGATCCAGCGGTCGGTGGCGTTGATGACCTCGCCCCAGGCGCCCTCCGGCGGCGCAGGGGGAAGCCCGGGCGCCCCGCCGCCCATCGGCCGGCCGGCGATCGCGTCCTCCAGAGCCTGGCGGAGCGGATCCGGCTCCTGGGCCTGGAGCGTTCGAGCGTTCGGGCCCCATGAGGCCAGGATCGCGAGGGCCAGGCAGGCGGCGATCGAGATCTGGCGTCGTCCGTCGAAACGTCCCGTTCCGCTCATGGCCTTCGCTCCCCCGCTCTTCCTCTCGATTCATCCGATCGACGTGGCGCGCATGGCTCCAACTCCAAGATAGCGCCTCGGAGTGATTCGATCAACTCGGGAGAGATCGGATTCGGCCTGCACGCGTCGTTCGGATGGACCCTCAAGGGGAGTCGGAAGCCCCGAACAACGTCACCGGGACGACGATCCGAGGCACGCCGGGATTGTTCGTGCCGAGGATCAGGCCGGCGTCCAAGCGTCGATCGAGATCCGAAGGGTGACGGCCGCCGAGCCGCTGGCGCAGTCGCCATCGCCAGCAGAGCCGGCGCGAAGGCCGGCAGGACCCTCCGATTCATGGTGCCATTTCCCCTCAATACTCCGCGGAGGAGACGGCCTCGCCGCCGTTGCGAGTTCCCAAAGCCATCCACGTGCTTCGATGGATGCTGTTGGTGATGAATCGAACCGAGCCGTCGCAGAAGGCGGTCTGGACGCCGCCAGGATGATTGCTCCGGGCACCCACCAGGCCCGCGAGTGGGTGATAGCCGGCCCCGACGCAATCGGGAACGACGTCGTTCGGGATCATCACATGGTTGTAGCAGGTCTGCGAAAGGGTCCCGACCAGCCATGTAACGCCGCCGGACGTCGCGGACGCGGATTGCCGGTTCAAGGACGCGGCGCACTCCTCATACGCTTGAACTGGAAAGTTGGGGAGCCCGATCGGGCCGTAGTACATGTCCCTTCGCGGGTCGGCGGGCATCTTCCCGGAGCCGCGCAGCTTCTCGCCGAACGCCGCCGTGTTGCTCAGGCCGTCCGTCACGGCGGCGATCGGGATCGAGAAGACGTAATCGGAGAAGGGCCCGTTCAGGCCGGCCCCCGATCGCTTCGTCCCCTGGTTGCATCGATAACTATTGCCCCTGTTCCCCGAGGCACCGTCCGAGGGGCACAGGAAAGTCGAAACGACCGCCCCGACGACCGTCAGGTTCGCCTCCTGTCCCACGGGAGGGGGGGCTCCATTCGGTGAGAGCATGAACTCGTCGAGGCCCACTTCGAAGTTCAACGCGGCGAAGAGGTTCGCCTGGTCCAGATGGGGGAGCATCTGGGCGTGCGACGAGTAGGCCCGTATCAACAGGATCGACTTGTCGGGGCGAAAACTGGTGTTCCCCGTGCAAGACGGCATTCGGTTCCACTGCGCGGCGTAGGCACTCAGGGCGAGCCCCAGTTGCTTCAGGTTGTTCGCGCACGTCGCGCGGGACGCGGCCTCCCGCGCGCGGGAGACCGCGGGCAAGAGGATCGCCGCCAGGATGCCGATGACGCCCATCGCCACCAGGGTCTCCACGATCGAATACCCCGGCGAGCGAGAGAAGGGGAGCTTGGTCATGGGATGTAGATCGTTTTGCAGTCGTCCAGGGGGGCGTAGGGAGCCACGTTCTCGATGATTTCGGCGGGCGAGGCCGGCCGCGGCGCCCTGCTAACTCCGTAAGCTCACGCTCGGCGGCGATGCACGAAGATCGAGGCGAGTAAGAGGAGCCCCGAGACCCCCAGGATCGGAACGACGGGCCATTCAGAGGGAGTCCGCTCAGCCCGGAGAGGTTCGAGCGACTTGACGTCGTCCTTCATCGCGCCTGTCTTGGGCTTCGGATAGTATCGTTCCAGGAACGCAAGTCGCGTCCGCGCATTTCCCTCGTGGATCCGTGATTTTCCGGTGTCCTCGTCGTCGATCTGCGTCCCGGCGACGAGGCCCTTCGGCTTGAAGATCCCAGGGTCGAGATCTCCGTTGACCGACACCGAGCGCAAGAGGAACCGGCTCGACGACTCTTTTCCCGATGGGCTTTTGTTGAACACATCGGCTTCGGAGGGGATGAACCGGCCCTCCACCAGCTTGTAGCGAGTGACGTGAATTTGGAGGGCCTTGCGCGGCTTCCCCACCTCGACCACGCGCGGCAGCCAGTCGTGAGCGGGGTCGAGCTCGCATCGGACGGGATTCGATTTGAATCGGAAGGTGAATTCGACGACGTACCTGTCGGAACCGTCGTCGTTTCGGTCGACGGTCAACTCCGCTCCGTCGTCGAGCGAGCGGTTCAGCCGTTTCCCTCCGGGCATGAGGAGCCAGAGGAGCTCGTCCATTCCGCCCACGTAGGTGTCGTTCGTGCATGGAGAGTTGAGGACCGTCACCGTGTCGGCGATGTCGGGCTTTCCAGGTAGGGGGGTGATTCTGAAGGCCTTGTCTCCGTCGGCGCCTTGATTGGTGGCTTGTACTCGCTGGCCATCCCTGCCGATGAAGAAGGAACGGACGAAGTATTTCCCCCCGGAGGCGATCGCCACGCGGTCTTCCTGATACACGCGCTCCGGACCGTCATCGGATCTGGTGAGCTCGAACGTCGCGTCGATCGAATCGGTGGAATCCCACCAACGCGCGATCGCGTCGCGAATCTCTTCTCGGCTCGCCGGCTCTTTCGCGGACGAATGAGGAACGACGGCGAACATGACGACGCCCACCGCCAGGATGACCGCGGAACGCGAAGGGTAACCCACGATGACCTCGCTGGGAGGGAGGATGTCTGGATTACGACTGCCGTTTGGGAGAGTTGGATAGAGACTACCGTGAGAGCGGCCGGCGAGGCATGCGAAAAATCCATAAAAGATTTAAACATTGAGGAAGGACGAGAGGCTTTTTGGCCGGCGTGGCACGGAGGTTCTCGTGAAATCCATCAATAGCAATAGAGCGATCGGGGCGTCCGCGATTCGCGTCATCGAATCTGCAAACAGGATCCGAACGGCTTCCTGCTCCCTGGCGTACCTTCCTGTACTAGAATGGTGGAGGGGGTCGCGGCCGTTGCGTCGGCGGGGCGGATTTACGCCTTCCGCGCTCGCATGCATCTCCCTTAAGCTACACGGGACGCATCCACGGTCGCGGCCGACGGGCCGCGACGATCCACCGGGCCCACGGTCGTCGCGATGAATTCGGATTCCCAGATCGCCAACGAACATACCAGCGACTGGTCGGAATCCCCGGCGAAGTCGGATAAGCCCGCGCCGAGGGACCTCACCGGCCTGGTGCTGGGCGATTTCCGCGTCCAGCGGCTGATCGGCCGCGGGGGGATGGGCGAGGTTTATCTCGCCGAGCAGATCAGCCTGCGCCGGCCGGTCGCGCTGAAGGTGCTGCTGCCCGAGTGGACCTCGCGGCCCGCCTACCTCAGCCGGTTCTCGGTCGAGGCCACGGCCGTCGCCAAGCTCAACCACCCGAACATCGTCCAGGTCTACGCCCTGGGCGAGGCCGACGGGATCCACTACATCGCGATGGAGTACGTCGAGGGGACGAACCTCCGCGAGTACCTGATCCGCAAAGGGTCGCTGGAGATCCCCCTGGCGCTGTCGATCATGCGGCAGTCGGCCTCGGCCATCGGCGCGGCCGGCGAGGTCGGCCTGATCCACCGCGACGTCAAGCCGGAGAACCTCCTCCTCACCCGCAAGGGACGGATCAAGGTGGCCGACTTCGGCCTCTGCCGCGACTCGGAGTCGGACCGGCTCCACGTCACGCAGCAGGGGACGACGATGGGCACTCCCCTGTACATGAGCCCGGAACAGGCCCAGGGGCACTCGCTGGACCCCCGCAGCGACCTTTATTCGCTGGGCGTGACCTACTACCACATGCTGGTGGGCGAGCCCCCGTTCCGGGCGGAAAACGCCCTGGCGCTGGCGATGAAGCACGTCCGCGAGCCCGTCCCCAGCATGAGGATCCGCCGGCCCGACATCCCCGTCGAGCTGGATCGCCTGGTCCTGAAGCTGATGGCCAAGAGGCCCGCCGACCGCTACCAGTCGGCGGCCGAGATGCTGGCCGACCTGGCCAAGATCCGCAGCCAGATGACGACCGTCGCCGGCGCGGCGGCGGCCGACTTCACGATCCCGCCTCCCTCGATGGAGGCCGACGCCGACGAGCCCGCCGTCCCTTCGGGAGCGGCGTCGCGGTCGTCCTCGGCCGTCTCGTCGCGAGGGGTGGACGTCGGGGGGCTGATGCGGGCGCTCTCGGCCGGCGGGGAGGCGTGGTTCCGCCCCGGCGTTCTGGCCGCCCTCTCCGTGGCCGGCCTGACCCTGGGCGGGCTGCTGGGCTGGCGAAGCGTTGCGGACGCCCGGGCCGCCGAGCAAAAGCGGTTCGCCGCGACCGCCCCCGCCCTGGGCCTCGGCCCGCGCTGGACGTCGACGCCCAGGATGGACGACGCCGAGGCTCAGTTCCGCCACGCGCAGCTCGTCGCGCCGCCGAGTCGACTGGCCGCCGCCTGGCTGGCCGTCCCGGGATACTTCCCCGACTCGTACGACTGGTCGTCCGCGGCCTACCTCCAACTCGGCCGGTTCCTCTACCGCGAGCGCGACCCGGAACGGATCGAGACCCTGGCCCAGGAGCTTCGCGGCTGGCGGTCGAAGCAGTCCCGCGACGAACAGCTCGCCGACCTGCTGGAGATCTCCGGGATGCTCCTGCGGGGGGACGTCGACGGCCTGATCAACAGCCTGAACCGGACGGTGGACGTGAAGGACCGGGTCCTGTCCGACCCGGGGCTCATCGACTTCGGCGTGGAAGTCGTGGCCGATGCGCTGTGGACGCTCGACCGCCCGGGCCAGACCGGGGCCGAGGCCCAGCGGCCGAAGCTCCTCCTCCTGCGGCACCGCCTGCTGCTTTTGCGGAATCGCGTTCTGGCGACCGATCTCGCCGTCCGATGACGGCGGCCGACGGGCGTGATACTCTGGGGGGGCGAGTCGCGAAGGGTTCGGTCGCGCGAGAGCCGGGGAGAGGACGGGGATGGCCTTCCTGAAGCGAGCCAACGGCGAATCCGCCGGACAAATCATTGAGTTGAAGCAGGAGCGAACGGTGATCGGCCGTTCGCCCGAGCAGTGCCACGTCGTGCTCGGCCTCAACGGCGTCAGCAGGCTCCACGCCGCGGTCTACCGACGCGGAGACGAGTTTTACGTCTCCGACCTCAAGTCGCGGAACATGACCAAGGTCAATAACGTCAAGCTCGTCCCCGGCTCCGACCGGAGGCTGGCCACGGGCGACCGCATCAACATCTGCGACGTCGAGTTCGTCTTCCACGCCGCCGAGCCCAGCGACGAACGCAGCAACGACGGCGACCTCGTCATCGTCGGCGACGGCGAGGCCTTCGAGGTCCCCCCGCTGCACACGCTCGACGCCTCCCGGTCCAGCTCGGTCGCCAGCATGGTCAAGCCGGAGGTCAAGCTCAAGGCGATCCTGGAGGTCGCCCGCGACCTCTCCAGCGAGCTGAAGATCGATCAGGTCGCCCCTCGCGTGCTGGAATCGCTCTCGCAGCTCTTTCCCCAGGCCGAGCGTCTCTTCCTCGTGCTGGTGGATCCGGAGACCAAGCGCCTGGTCCGCAAGGCGACGAAGCTCCGTCAGACTCGCGGCCGGATCAACTTCAACCCCGCCATCCCGGCCGACGAAGCCCCGATGCAGATGAGCCGGTCGCTCGTCGAGCACGTCCTCGGCCAGAAGAAGGCGGTGCTCAGCCAGGACGCCGGGGCCGACAAGGACCTCCCCACCAGCGCCTCGATCGCCGACCTGAAGATCCGATCGGTGATGTGCGTGCCGATGGTCACCCCCAACGGCCAGGCCGTGGGGATCATCCAGCTCGACACCAGCGACCGCAAGCAGTTCCATCAGGAAGACCTGGACGTCCTGGCCGCGGTCGCCGGTCAGGCCGCGATCGCCATCCAGAACGCCCAGCTTCACGAGTCGCTCCTGGAGCGCGATCGGCTCGACCGCGACCTGAAGCTGGCCGAGCAGGTCCAGAAGCGGTTCCTCCCCCAGGAGGTGCCGGACATCTCCGGCTACGAGTTCTTCGCACACTACGAACCGGCCTACGAGGTCGGCGGCGACTACTACGATTTCGTCCCCCTGCCGGGCGACCGCCTGGCCGTGGCGCTGGGGGACGTCTCGGGCAAGGGAGTCGCCGCCGCCCTGATGATGGCCAAGTTCTCCGGCGACACCCGTTATTGCATGATCACCGAGAACGCCCCCGGCCCCGCCGCGGCCGAGCTCAACGCCCTGCTCTTCTCGGCGGGCATCGAGGAGAAGTTCATCACGTTGAGCCTGAGCGTACTGGACCCCCGCCGCGGGACCTTGCAGATCGCCTCTGCCGGCCACCTGCCGATCCTGATCCGACGCGCTGACGGCCGTGTCGACGAGATCGGCGCCGACGCCGCCGGCTTCCCGCTGGGGATCGTCCCCGGGGCCGAGTACCAGCAGGTCGAGGCCCGCCTGGGGCCCGGCGACGTGGCCGTCGTCTACTCCGACGGCGTCACCGACGCCCGCAACCTCCGCGAGGAGTTGTACGACTGCCGCGACAAGCGGCGGTTGATCGAACGGCTGGCAGAGACCGCCGGCGGCCCCGACTTGATCGGCAAGACGATCCTCCAGGACATCCGCGAGTTCTCCCGAGGCCACGTCCAGGCCGACGACATCACCTTGATTTGCTTCGGCCCGGTCGTCGCCCGCCCGGGCGTCGAATCGACCGATCCCGAGGACTCCTCCTCGCCATGAGTACGTCGCTGCGGCTCAACAACCTCCGGCTCGACCTGGACGACCCCGAGGAGTCCCTCCCCGCCCGCGCGGCGGGGACCCTGGGTCTGGGCCCCGACGCCGTTCTGGGCTGGCGGATCCTCCGTAAATCGCTCGACGCCCGCCGCGTCGACGACCTACATTTCAGTTATGCGATGGAAATCCAGCTCCCCCAGGCCGAGGCCGACCGGGCGCTGGCTCGCACGCCTTCCGGCGGCGCGGGCGTCGAGGTCCGGCCCTTCCAGGCCGAGGCCTTCGAATGGCCCGAGCCGGGATCGAGCCCTCTGGAACATCGTCCGGTGGTGGTTGGGGCCGGCCCCGCGGGGCTGATCGCCGGCTACCTGCTGGCCCTCAACGGCTACCGGCCGCTGGTCCTGGAACGCGGCCGGGCCGTCAAGGACCGCGTCGCCGACGTCCGCCGGTTCGACGCCGGCGGGCCCGTCGACCCCGAAAGCAACTACCTGTTCGGCGAAGGGGGGGCCGGAACCTTCAGCGACGGCAAACTCACCTCGCGCGGCGGCGGCCCGGACGTCCACCGCGTCCTGGAGATCCTGGCCGACTGTCACGGCAAGCCGTCGATTCTGTATGAACATCGCCCGCACCTCGGCTCGAACCGTCTGCCGCTGGTCGTTAGAACCCTTCGCAAGAAGATGGAGGAACTCGGCGGCGAGATCCGCTTCTCCTGCCGGGTCGAGGATCTCGACGTCGTCGACGGTCGGCTCCGAGGCCTGGGGACCAGCTCCGGTTACATCCCGGCCGACGTGGCGGTCCTCGCCGTCGGCCACAGCGCTCGAGACACCTACGACATGCTCCTGCGGCGGGGCGTCCCGCTGCAGGCCAAGCCGTTCCAGTTCGGCGTCCGGATTGAACAGCCCCAGGAGCAGATCAACCGCGCCCAGTACGGTCCCAAACAGGGCCACCCCGCGTTGGGGGCGGCCGACTACGGGCTCTCGGTCCGGGCCGGGGCCTGCGACCTGTTCACCTTCTGCATGTGCGCCGGCGGATACGTCATGCCCAGCGTCAGCGAGCCCGGTTACTTCTGCTCCAACGGCATGAGCGAAAGCCGGCACGACTCGCCGTTCGCCAACAGCGGCCTGGTCGTCACCATCGACCCGGCCGAGTCGAGCCCTCATCCGCTGGCCGGCGTCCACTTCCAGCAGCGCTACGAGCGCGCCGCCTACGTCGCGGGAGGCCGGTCGTACGCCGCCCCGATTCAGTGGGCGCGGGACTTCCTGGCCGGCCGTTCCAGCCGGGGGAAGCTTCCCTCAAGCTACACCCGAAACGCCGTGAAGCCGATGGACCTGGGCATGCTCCTCCCCGACAAGGTGGTGCAAGCCCTGGTGAAAGGGTTGCCGATCATGGACCGGCGGCTCGACCGGGGCTTCCTCCGCGACGCCACTCTGACCGGCCCCGAGTCGCGCGGCAGCTCCCCCGTCCGGATCCCCCGGGACGCCGGCAGCCGTCAGAGCCCGGCCGTGGTCGGCCTCTACCCCTGCGGCGAAGGCGCCGGCTACGCCGGGGGGATCATCAGCGCGGCCGTCGACGGTCTCCGAACCGCCCGCTCCCTGGTCGCCTCCTTCGCCCCCCCCGGTTGAGCCGAGGCGGCCTGCCGCCGTCGATTCTTGCAGGACGCCGAGCGGTTTTTCTTTTGAACTTTGCGGTCAAGTTTTTAACATGACGTTGCTTCGCTGCGTTTCATCTTTCGGGACGTCGATGCGCCCATGATCATCGCATGCCCACAATGCGGCTTCTCGGGCAAGGTCCCTGACCACGCGGCTCTCGCGCCCCACCAGGCGCGTTGCCCGAAGTGCCGTTGCCGGTTCGATATCGGCGATCCCGACGTGCAAATCCCGGAGCCGGTCGGCCGCACGGACCTGCGCCACGACCTGGCCCGCCCTCGTCTGGACCCGAGCGACTCCTCGTACGAGTTGGACCCCATCGTCGACGGCTTCGAGGGGGTGTGGGACGTCCCCCTGGGCGAGGAATTCGAGGACGACGAGCACGTCCCTGCGCCGACCGCGACCTCGCGAGCGGTGATTTCCGAGGTTCCTCCGCCTTCCGGGAAGCGAGTGCCCGAGTGGATGCTCCGGCCGTTTCGCATCTCGATGTGGCGAATCCGCCTGTTCCAGGTCTGGGCGATCCTGCTCCTCGTGTGGGCGGCCTGGATCGTCGTCCGAACGGCGATCGCGTTGTCGCGGATGGACGACGCCCAGTTCCTCTCCAACGACGATCTCCTCCGGCCGATCCTCGCGGTGGTCGTGCTGGTTTCGACGTCCGCCCTCCTCTGTCTCTCCGTCGACGTCAGCCGCCGTCTCATCCGCCTGACCTACGCCCCCACGTCGCCTCCACCCGTGTCGGCGCCGGTGGCACCCCCTTCTTCCGGAACCCTCGGCGCTGTCTCCCGCCGCGTCAATGGGAATGGGGTCGACTTCACGCAACGACGCAACGGCTCTCACGGTTGACCGCCGGCGGCCTGCGGCGGAAGCCCTAAGGCCTCGTCGATCATAGAGATGGGTGCCGTGGCCATTCTTGCGTGGCCATGAACCGCCGTGCGACCGGCACATGCGGATTTGTCGGCCGAAGCGGCGCGTGAAAAGTCTCGGCAATCGGAATCACCTCGCTCGTCGTGCGGATCGTCTCTCCCAGGTGACATTCCCGCCGCGACGATCGAGGAGACTCCGCCATGGCCGCTACCGAGGCTCAGATCCGCGCCAATCGCGCGAACGCGCAGAAATCGACCGGGCCGAAGTCCGACGCCGGCAAGGCGCGGGCTCGGATGAACGCGCTGAAGCACGGGATGAGGTCGAAGAAGCCGCTCGTGCTGCCGCAGGAGGATTCGGCGGAGTTGGAGGCTCGGATCCAGACGTGGGTCGAGGATTGGGAACCCGCGAACGCGATCGAACGGGCGCTGGTCGAGCGCGGGGCGCGGGCTTCGTGGGCGCTGGAGCGTGCGGAGCGTTACGAGGCGGCGCTGCTGGCGAGGCGGGTGCGGAGAGCGATGCTGACCTCGCGGGCGAAGGGGGCGGCGAAGGTCGCCGCGCTGGGGCGGAGGCTGTTCGCGATCGTCGGCAGCTTCGCCTCCGGCAAGGCGGCCCCGCCGTCGGACGACGAGCCGGCGGCGATCGTCGCGACGCTGGAGGATTCAGCCGAGGGCGTGCGCTGGATGCTCGACCGCTGGGGAGAGATCCGCTCATTAATCGACAGCGACCATGTGTTCACGTATTGTGATAAGTACAGGTTCGTCCGGCTTCTGGGGAAGCAGGCGGGCGACGCCGCCGAGGATCCGGCCCTGAACGCGATCTTCCTGGCCTGGGAGGCGCTGGAGGAGGACGGCGGCGTCGGGTTCTGGAAGCGGTTGCGGCGGGACTCGCCGTTCCACGACCCGACCTACAGCCAGTGGCAGCACTGGCGCGAGCTGGCCCCTCCGCCCGCCGACGAGGACGAGGCGCGGGCGACGTTGCGGGCGGTCGTCGACGGCGAGGCCGACCGCCTGGGCGAGCGGTTGGCCGAGTTGGAGGAGGTCGAGGGGGACGACGCTCTGGAGCGAGCGGAAGCGGCCTCGTTCCTGCCCGGCGTCGAGGGCGAGCGGCTTCGGCGATACCAGTCGGCGCGGGCGCGCGAGCTGTTCCGGGCGGTGCAGACGCTGACGAAGATGCGGAAGGACGCGGCCTCCGATCGAGACCATAACGGCCTTCCCCCCTCGCGGGGGG